>CAYTSP010000257.1:0-76594 GCA_964440505.1 uncultured Nitrospinaceae bacterium | reverse complement strand
GGGGGGGTAGGGGGGGTTGGTTTTCAGGGTAGGGGAATGACGATCAAAAGCAAAAGGACTCCCCCGGAAAGAGGTCTTTTCCAACAGCCCCGTTCTCCTTCGACTTCTTGTCCTCCCGTGATAGGCTTCGCCCCGGACTTGTGGATGAATCTATTTGGAGCAGATGGCGATGCGCATGCGCACCCTGGGGAGTACGGGCATCCCGGTGTCCGAGATAGGTTTCGGCACGGGCGGGATCAGCCGCCTGATGGTGGGGGACGACCACGAGGCGCAGCTTCGCGCGGTTCGCGGCGCGCTGGATGGGGGCGTGAACTTCTTCGATACGGCGATGGGCTACGGGAGCGGAAAGTCCGAAGCCAACCTCGGCGCCGCGCTCAAGAGATTGGGGGCGGAAGTCGTCCTCACGACGAAGATACGCCTCACCGCCGAGGAGCGCGAAGCGCCCGAAGAAGCGGTGGTCGCCTCGGTGGAGAAGAGCCTCGAGCGTTTGGGCCGACCCCAGGTCGACCTGATCCAGATACACAACTACGTGGCCCCCGAGAGGGACTGGCCGGTGGGGGAGGTGGTTATTGATCTCCACGATATATACGGCGTCGGCGGCGTGCTCGATGGTTTTAAGGAATTGCGCGACCGCGGGCTCGTGCGCTTTTTCGGCTTCACCGGAGTCGGGCATCCCGCCTCGCTGGCCGAGATGCTCGACAGCGGCGAGTTCCACACCGTGCAGGCCTATTTCAATCTGCTCAACCCGAGCGCGGCCTATCCCGTGCCCGAGGGTTTCAGCGCGGTGGACTACGCCCTGCTCATCGAGCGCGCAGCGTCCATCGGGATGGGAGTGCTGGCGATTCGCGCCCTGGCGCTGGGCGCGCTGACGGCGGAGCCGAACCTGCTGGGTTTTCTGGACGAGCGTCCGCCGGTTCTCTCGCTCGGTTCGGAATACGATAAAGACGTGGCGCGCGCCGAAAAGCTCGCGTTCCTCGTTCGGGAAGATTGCACCTTGGCGCAGGCGGCGATGAGGTTCGTCCTGATGTGCGATGAGGTTTCCTGCGCACTGGTGGGTTTTTCGGGGGAGGAGCAACTCGCGGAAGCGCTCTCCTGCGTCGGCGCCGGGCCTTTGACGGAAGGTGAGGTGCAAAGGCTCAAACACATTTGGGAAAACGATTTCGCCTAGACCGAGAGTAAACCAATAGCAGAATTCATGGACAATCCCCGAAAAGCGCGCCTCAGCCAGGCATCCCTTTGGGTGTTGAGCTTCTCCCAGCTTCCCATCATGCTGGTCTACGCCAACTACCCGACCGCCATCCCGATACTGAAGGCGGAATGGTCCCTCACCAATGCCGATGCCGGTTTCATCTATTTCATGTTTTATGTGGGCTACGTCGTCGCCTCCGCCGTGCTGACCGGGGCCACGGATTATTTCAGCGCGAGAACGATCTATCTCTTCTCGGCCGCTTGGCTCGGTCTCATGAACCTCATGTTTCCCTTCTTCGCCGAAGGTCTCTGGACGGCCGCTCTTCTCCGGTGCGCCTGCGGGGTGGGGCTTGCGGGCGTGTTCGGGCCGGGTCTGCGAATCGTAGCCGAGCACGCGTCGGCGGCTTTGAGGGCGAAGACGGTTTCGGGCTTCGCTTTTTTCTTCACCTTCAGCGTATCGGTCTCGATGTTTTTGACGGGTTATCTGCTTCCCGATTTCGGCTGGCGCTTCACCTTCGCCGTGGGTTCGCTCGGTCCCGTCGTCGGCATCTTGATGGTGCTGCTCTGGGTGCCCGACCCCGGGAAGGAAGAAGCGGGAGACGGGGAGAAATTCGCCTTTCCGCGCCTGCCGCTCAGATGCTGGGTGCTCATCGGCTCCTACGTCATGCACCGCTGGGAGTTGTTCGCCTTCAGGGGCTGGGGCGTCACGTTCCTGGCCTCGGCGTTCATGGCGCACGGTCTGCCGAGAGGAAACGCCGTGGACAACGCCGCCACGGCCCTCGCGTTCATGATCGCGTTATCCGCTTTCTCGAATTTCATCGGCGCGTGGTCGGCGGACAGGTTCGGGCGTCTCCCGAGCATCGGGTGGAGTCTGCTGCTGAGCGGCGCGATGACGTTCGGGGTCGGCTATTTGTTTCATGCGCCGATTCCGATTCTGCTGATCGTATTATTGGTCTGGGCGGTGACGATGGCCGCTGATGCGTCCGTTTTCCTGGTCGTGATGAGCGAAATCGCGCCCAAGCGCCATCTGGGGACCGCCCTTGGTTGCCTCGCCGGGTTCGGCTTTCTGTTCGGCGCGCTCTCCTCCATCGAGGTGGGCTACATTCTGGACATCACGAACCCCGGTTCGCGGGGCGAGGTTCTGCCCACCGAGTGGACGGCGGCCTGGGCGTCGGTCGGCGTGGCCGTCTGGATCGGCCTGGGTGGAATCGCCTGGCTTTCCCGTATAATGAAAAGACGAATGCAGGATGCTTGAATTCCTGATGCGAAGCCGATAGGCTCCCGCGCCAGTGACGTGGATTCGCAAATTCTAGCGCGAACATGAATGAAGGATGAGAAATCTTGAGTGAGCTTTTGGAAAAAGGAAGGACCCACGACTGCGGAGCGCTTCGCGCCACGGACGTCGGCGCAGAAGTCGTTCTCATGGGCTGGGCGGGGTCGAACCGGGACCACGGCGGGTTGATTTTCATCGACCTGCGCGACCGCTACGGCGTCACCCAGGTGGTGGCCGATCCCTCTTATGACGAGGCGGCCCATGCCCTCGCCGAGCGGGTGCGCGGCGAGTGGGTGCTCGCCGCTCAGGGGGTGGTCATCGAGCGCCCCGAGGGAATGGCGAACCCGAATCTCGCGACCGGCGAAGTCGAGGTCCGGATAACGAAGCTGGAAGTTTTGAGCGAGGCGAGAACGCCGCCCTTCGAGATAGAAGACGATTCCGACGCCGGCGAAGCGCTGCGCCTCCAGTACCGCTACCTGGATCTCAGGCGGTCGGCATTGCGGGAGAATTTCATCAGGCGTCATCAGGCGACCCAGGTGATTCGCAATTTCCTGACGGAAAACCACTTCGTCGACGTCGAAACCCCGGTGCTCACCAGGAGCACGCCCGAGGGGGCGAGGGACTATCTGGTGCCGAGCCGCCTCGCGCGGGGAAGTTTCTTCGCGCTTCCCCAGAGTCCCCAGATGTTCAAACAGATTCTCATGGTCGCGGGTTTCGATCGCTACTACCAGATCGTGAAATGCTTCCGGGACGAGGACCTGCGCGCCGACAGGCAGCCCGAGTTCACGCAGATCGACATCGAATGCTCCTTCCTGAACCGCGAAACCTTCTTCGGCCTCATGGAGGGTCTGGTGGCCAGGATATGGAAAGAGGTGGGCGGGGTCGAAATCGAAACTCCCTTCGAGCGGATTCCCTACGCGGAGTCGATAGCGCAGTACGGAACCGACAGGCCGGACAGGCGCTTCGGCATGAAGCTGGCCACCATCACCGACGTGGCGCGGGCGAGCGAGTTCAAGGTGTTCAAGGGCGCGGTGGAAAAAGGAGGCGTGGCGCGCGCCATGGCGGGGCCGGGCATGGCGTCGGCATCGAGAAAAGAGATAGACGACATCATCGCGCGCGCGCAGGAGCTGGGCGCGGGCGGTCTCGCCTGGGCGAAGCGGACGGAAAACGGGTATGAGTCGAACATCACCAAGTTCTTTCTGGACGGACAGTTGGAGGAGATCGGCGCGAGAGCGGGCGTGGAGGTCGGCGACTTATTGATGATGGTGGCCGACGCCCCGGCGGTGAGCGCGTCGGTGCTGGGGCATCTGCGCGATGAAATCGGCGCGCGTCTGGGACTCGTCGCCCGCGACGATGAGAAATTCGATTTCTGCTGGGTCGTGGACTTCCCGCTTCTCGAATACGATGAGGCGGAGAAGCGATTTCACGCGCTTCACCACCCTTTCACGGCGCCCGTACCCGAGGACGCCCCGCTGTTCGATTCCGACCCCGGCGCCATCCGCTCCCAGGCTTACGACATGGTGGTGAACGGGAATGAAATCGGCGGCGGCAGCCAGCGAATCCACCGGCGGGACGTGCAGCAGAAAATGTTCGCCGCCCTGGACATGGACGAAGAAGAGGCGCAGCGGCGCTTCGGCTTTTTCATGGAGGCGCTCGAGTTCGGCACGCCGCCCCACGGGGGAATCGCGTTCGGTCTGGACCGCATCATGATGCTTTTGACGGGCGCTCCCTCCATCCGCGACGTCATCGCGTTTCCCAAGACCCAGAAAGCCACCTGCCTGATGACCGGCGCGCCGGCCTCGGTCGAGCGCCTTCAGCTCAGGGAGCTTGGCATCGACGGGACGTTCCGGTAGGGCGCGCGGGTGTCGCCGAAGAAGAGGGCGCCTCGAACCCGGGGCGACGCGCGTACGCTCGACCTCGATAAAATCCTGAGAAGCGGCGAAACCCGCCATGAGACGCCCGAGGGATTTCGCTCGGGCTTCATCGCCATCATCGGACGCCCGAACGTGGGCAAATCCACGCTGCTCAACCGCATCCTCGGGGAAAAGCTCGCCATCGTCACCCGCAAGCCGGGCACCACGAGGCGCAGGCTTCTCGGCGTGTTGAACACGGAAGACGCGCAGGCGGCTTTTTTCGATACGCCGGGTCTCGAGCGCCCCGCATCGAAACTCGGGCGTTTCTTGCTCGAAGAGGTGAAGGCCGCCTGCTCGGGGGCGGACCTCGCCCTGTTCATGACGGACGACGCCGAAGGGGAGGCGGACGAGAATGCGCTCGCGTTGATCGAGGATGCGGGCGTGCCCGCATTTCTCGTCATCAACAAGGTGGACCGGATCAAGGACAAGGCGAAGCTCCTGCCCGTTCTGGCGAAATACGCCGAAGACGACGGGTTCAAGAGCGCCTATCCCGTTTCAGCGCTCAAGGGAGACAACGTGGAGCCGCTGGTGAAAGACATCATCGGGGCGCTTCCCGAGGGTCCGAGGTACTTTTCCCCCGATATGACGACGGACGTGAGCGAAGCGCTCCTGATAGAGGAATTCGTTCGCGAGCAGGCGTACCGCCTGCTGCACAAGGAGATTCCATACGCCGTGGCGGTGAAGGTGCGCGAAATGGAGCGCGCCGAGGGTTCCGGCCTGTTGCACGTCGAGGCGGAAATCTATGTGGAGCGGAAGAGCCAGCGGGGGATTCTGGTGGGGAAGGGAGGTTCTCAGATCAGGAAAATCGGAGAATTATCGAGAAAAGAGATCGAACGGCGGCTGGGCGAGCATATATATCTCGGCCTCAAGGTGCGCATCAAGCCGAACTGGCGGCAAAAGGACGCCGCGCTTTCCGAACTCGGCTATGAGAATGTCTAGGCTTAGCGGTTCTGGGCGCGCATGCGCTTTTTGTGCGCGGCGAGTATCTTTCTCTTGCGCTTCACGCTTGGCTTCTCATAATACTCGCGCTTTTTGATTTCCGTGAGGATGCCTGATTTTTCACATTGTTTCTTGAACTGTTTCAAAGCCTTGTCGATGGATTCACCTTCGTGTACTTTCACTCCTGGCATATTGGTCGTATACCTCCCATTTGAGTTATGAAGCGACAGAAAATAGAATCGTTCCGGTCGCAAACTATCTCTCATCCGCCCGATTTCGTCAAGGCCTGAAAAAAAGGGTAGTCGGGAGGCGTTTTCTTGGCCATTCTGAGCGACGAAGCCATTGTCCTGGGCGCACGCCCATACTCGAACACGAGCATGATAGTGACGTTTCTGAGCAAAGGTCAGGGGAAAGTGCGCCTGGTGGCGAAGGGCGTGCGCTCGGCGAAGTCGAGGGTGGGCGTGGGACTCGAGCCCGCGAGCGAGAGCCATATCGAATGGAGCCGGCGCGGCGGCTCGGATTTGGGCACGATGCGAAAATGCGAGGCGACCCGGGTCTACCAGAGGCTCTGGAAGGATTATGAGGCCATGCGGGCGGCGTCGCGCCTTTTGAAGATACTGGATTCGGTATTGGGTGTGGATGAGGGCGAGAGCGCGCACTTTTGGTTGCTCCGCTCCTCGCTCGAGGCGCTGGAGGCGGGCGCCGGCACGGCGGGCATGGAGGGGGTCTTCCTTCTCATGCTGCTCAGGACGATGGGCCTCGACCCGAGCCTCGACTATTGCGCGGCGTGCGAGATAAGACCGGGAAGCGAGGCGGCGCGCTTCGATATCGCCACGGGGGAGCTTCGCTGCGCGAGTTGCCCTGAGCCGGCGGCGCGGGAGAAGCGCCTGCGCGCCGGCGCAGTCGCCGCGATGAGAGAGATTCTTCGCCTCTCGCCCGAGAAGTGTTTTTCCATTCGGTTCGCCGCTTCGCTGGGGCCCGAGATCATCGGGTGCGCGGAGGCGTTTCTGCAATACCACGCCGGAAAGACTTTGCCCCGGCGTTCAGGCCATACCCGCGCCTCGCGTTGACGGAATCCCGCAGGGGCGGTATTTGTTCCTCTCGTCCGGGCGGGTTGTTCTTTTGATGAGGCTTACGTGCTGAAGGAACTGATAATCCCCATATTCGAGAACGCATTCGAAAGCGCGCGCGCGGCGGGTGACTTGACTTCCGAGGAGAAGCCGGCGGTCGTCATCGAGACCCCGCCGAACGAGGCGTTCGGCGATTTTTCGTGCAACATCGCGATGACGCTGGCCAGGGCCGAGCGCAAGGCGCCCCTGGTGATTGCGGAGCGGATCGTCAAGCACCTCGAGGCGCCCGAAGGGTTTTTGAGAGACGTTCGTGTCGAAAAGCCGGGCTTCATCAACTTGTATCTCGACGGAGATTTCCTGTGCGCGAAGCTGGGGGAGATATTGTCCTCGCCGGATGACTTTGGAAAAAATGAATCGGGCGCAGGGAAATCCGTTCACCTGGAGTTCGTGAGCGCGAACCCCACGGGGCCGCTTCACGTCGGCCACGGCCGGGGAGCGGCGCTGGGCGACGTTCTGGGGCGCGTGTTGGAGGCCTCGGGCTTTCGCGTGCACCGGGAGTATTACATCAACGACGCGGGCAACCAGATAGAGACGCTGGCGAAATCGGCCTACGCGCGTTATTTGCAGGATGTGAAAGGAGATGCGGTACCCTTTCCCGAGGACGGCTACCAGGGAGAATACATTCATGAGATTGTGAAATCCCCGAGGTTCCGCGAGGGAATCGGCGCCCTGGAGGATGAGCAAGCGCTTCTCTCGCAGGCGGGTGTCATCGCCAAGGATTTGATACTGGAGGATATAGAAAAATCCCTCTCCGGGTTCCGCGTTCGTTTCGATGAATGGTTCAGCGAGTCTTCGCTGTTCACAGAAAACGGGAACAGGATCGAGGAAGCAATCACCGCGCTCGAAGCGAACGGGAAACTCTATGAGAAAGACGGGGCCAAGTGGCTCGCTTCGAGTGCGTATGGCGATGAAAAAGATCGCGTCGTCGTGCGGGACGATGGCCGCCCGACCTATCTGGCGTCGGACATCGCCTATCACCACCTCAAGTACGAGCGAGGCTTCGATCGCTATATCAACATCTGGGGAGCGGATCATCACGGGTATTTGCCACGGGTGCGCGCGTCGATGGGAATGCTCGGCCATGACCCCGACAAGCTCGACGTTCTCTTCGTTCAGTTCGTCAGCTTGCGCCGCGGCGGAGAGGCGGTGCAGATGAGCACGCGCGCGGGCGAATTCGAGGAATTGTCCGCCGTGGTGGATGAGGTGGGCGTGGACGCGGCCCGCTTCTTCTTCCTGATGAGGAGCGCGGACACGGCGCTCGAGTTCGACCTGGATTTGGCGAAAGAGCAAAGCAGCGAGAATCCGGTCTATTACGTGCAGTACGCACACGCGCGCGCTTGCAGCCTTTTCCGGCAGGCGGCGGAAGAGGGCGAGTCGTCCGGTGGTCTCGATGAGCCGCCGCCCGGCGTGCTCGTGCTGGACGAGGAGCGCCAGCTCATGAAGAATCTCCTCGAATGGCCCGATGTCGTGCGGACCGCGGGGGATAGGCTCGAGCCCCACCACGTTACATTCGGCCTCATCGCTCTCGCCAAACAATTTCATGCCTATTATAATCGCAACCGCATATTGGGTCAGGGCGATGGGCTCACCCGCGCCCGCCTGTGTCTTGCGAAGTGCGTACAAATCGTCTTGAAGAACGGTTTGAATTTGCTGGGGGTCTCCGCTCCCGAGAAAATGTAGTCAGCATCCGCCCACGGAAAACGAGAAGTCCATGAAGTCCCGGCAGAGGACATCTGCGAAACAATACAGGATTGTTTTCGGCAAACTGCAGGCAGGCGTTTTTGCGCTTGTTCTCGTTGCGGGAATGGGGGCTTCCTTCGGCTTCGGCTACCTCTGGGGCACCAGCGGCGCATCGAACGAGGTAGCCAAGGCCGAGGTCGTACCTGAGCCTGAAGCTCTCAAGAAGGACAAGGGAGAAGAGGCGGAGCGCCGTGCGGCCCTCGGGCAGAAAAAAATACTCGAACCCGAAGCGAAAACGGAAGTGGCGAAAAAAACCGTGGATGTCATCAAGCCGAAATTTTACCAGGACTTGCTCAGGGAGAACCAGGAAAGCGAACAGCCCATCGAGCTCATCAAACTGCCGGTGGTGAAAAAGGAAATACCGCCGCAACCAACGCCCCCGCTCGCAGCGGCGGTGGAGGAGCCTCCCGGGAAGGAAAAGCCTCTCGACGAGCAAGCCGGCGAGAAGAAGGAAAATACAAACGGGATCGGCCAGGAAACCCCGAAGCGGGTGGAGGCGGATGCACGAACTCCAAAACCCTGGGCGAAGGCGAGCGGATATACGATTCAGGTGGTTTCCGTCAAAAAATTCGACGTGGCGCTCCGAGTCGTCCAGAAGCTGAGGGACGCGGGACTCCGGCCCTTCATCAAGAATGCGGATCTCGGAGCCAGAGGAAGGTGGTATCGTGTACGGGTGGGTCACTACCGGGACAAGGCCGAGGCCCAAAAGGCGCTCTCCGAGATGCGCGTGAGGTTCAGGCTACAAGGGGCCAGAATTACGGCATTGTAAAATATATTTGAATACAATGTTTTGTGGTTTATTTGCTACAAACGGCTTTAAGCTTGACACCTGTGCTTTGCATTCCTAAGATGCAGCCTCCCGATTCCCGGGACTGGAGGCAATTCGATGGCTTCTCGACGCTTTCCTCCCTGGCTCGTAAAGCGGTTGCCGAGTCCGAGCCGATCGCACGAAGTCAAGGCGCTGATGCGCAACAAGCATCTGCACACCGTGTGCGAGGAAGCCCGTTGCCCGAACTTGTTCGAGTGTTTTTCCCGCAACACGGCCACCTTCATGATTGGTGGAGACGTCTGTACGAGAACTTGCGGCTATTGCGCCGTCACAAAGGGCGCGCCTGGGCCTTTGGACGCGAGCGAGCCGCTGCATGTGGCCGAGGCCGCGAAGCATTTGGGTCTCAAGCACGTGGTCGTCACGATGGTGAATCGCGATGATTTGCCCGATGGCGCGGCCGGACACGTGGTTGCGACGATTGAGGCGATTCGCGGATTGCTGCCCGAGGCCACGGTGGAGGTTCTGGTGAGTGATTTCATGGGCGATTTCACCGCGGTCGAGCGAGTGGTCCGCGCAGCGCCCGATGTTTTCAACCATAACATCGAGACGGTGAAGAGGCTGTTCAGGAGCACGCGCCCGAACGGGGATTACGAACGCTCCCTGCGCGTCATCGGCATGGCGCGAGAGATTGATCCGGATATGGTGACGAAAAGCGGCGTCATGGTCGGCATGGGTGAAACCGAAGAGGACGTACTCTCCCTGATGGATGATTTGAGAGATGCGAGGGTCGATTGCCGGATCATGACGATTGGCCAGTATCTCTCACCCAGGAAAAAGGCGATTCCCGTTCGCGAATACGTTCACCCGGACGTGTATGCGCGCTACCGCCTTGCGGGCGAGGCAAGGGGTTTCGCGCACGTGTTCGCGGGTCCTTTCGTGAGAAGTTCCTACAATGCGGAGGAAGCCCTGCACGCCTCCCAGGGGTTGGGGGAGGAAGAATTAAAGGGAGATCCCGAGGGTCGTGCCTTTATGACGGCCGATGGCTCGGGCCGGAACGTTCCGGCTCCCTCCCGTCACCTGATATCCCTGCCGGTCAGTTGAGGATTTTTGAACATGTATGAGTTTCAACGCATTACCCGCCTGCCGCCCTATGTTTTTGCGAGCGTTGACGAGTTGAAGATCGAGGCCCGCCGCCGGGGCGACGACATCATCGACTTCGGTATGGGGAACCCCGATCTCGCCACACCGCCGCACATCGTGGAAAAACTGGTGGAGGCGGCGACGAACCCCAGGAATCATCGCTACAGCGCTTCGCGCGGCATCACCCGGCTGAGGGCGGCCATCGCGGGTTGGTACGGTCGCCGCTATGACGTGAATATCGACCCCGAAGAGGAGGCCATCGTCACCATCGGGGTGAAGGAGGGGCTCTCCCATCTGGCTTTGGCCATCACGAACCCGGGCGATTTGGTCATGGTGCCGAGTCCCACATACCCCATCCACACATATGCCATGGTCCTGGCGAACGGCAACGTGGTTCACGTACCGCTGTCTCAGGGAGATGATTTCTTCGAAAACATGACCGACATCATCCGCCCGATATGGCCGCGGCCGAAAATCCTCGTCCTGAGTTTCCCGCACAACCCCACCACGGTTTGCGTGGATCTGGATTTTTTCGAAAAAGTCGTCGCCTTCGCTAAAGAATACAACCTCATCGTGGTTCATGATTTCGCCTATGCCGACCTGGGCTTCGATGGCTATGAGCCGCCCAGCATTTTGCAGGTGAAGGGCGCCAAGGATGTGAGCGTGGAATTTTTCTCGCTCTCCAAGAGCTACTCCATGCCGGGGTGGCGGATGGGTTTCGCCGTGGGGAACCGGGAGATCATCGGTGCGCTCAGGCGCATCAAGAGCTATCTCGATTACGGCGCGTTCCAGCCCATCCAGATCGCCTCGATCATCGCGCTCAACGGTTCCCAGGAGTGCGTCGAGGAGATTCGGCAGATTTACCAGAATCGCCGCGACGCGCTGTGCAACGGGTTGGAGAGAATCGGCTGGCCCGTTCAAAAACCCAGGGGCACGATGTTCGTATGGGCGGAGATTCCGCATGCCTTTCGGGAGATGGGTTCTCTGGAGTTTTCCAAATTCCTGTTGACCGAAGCCGAGGTGGCCGTCTCGCCCGGCGTTGGTTTCGGCGAGTTGGGCGATGAGCACGTGCGCTTCGCGCTCGTGGAGAATGAACACCGCACGCGGCAGGCGCTCAGAAACTTGCGTCCCCTGTTTCAGGAGAAAGCGCCCGAGCAGGCGGCGAGCTAGTTCGCGGCTTTTCGGGTCAAAGAGAGATGAAGAAAATTTGCGTCGGCATATTGGGCTTGGGCACCGTCGGAAGCGGGGTCGTGAATCTGCTCGACGAGCAGCGGGAGTTGATCAAAAGGCGCCTCGGCGTAGAGGTGTGCGTCTCCAGAATCGCGGACCGCAGCGTTTTCACAAAGAAAAAGGTGGCGCGCGGGGTGGCGCCCGAGAATATGGGCACGGATTTCGAGGCCGTCATCGACGCGCCCGAGGTGCACGTGGTCGCGGAACTTATCGGCGGGACGGATGACGCCAGGCGCCACATCCTGCGGGCGATCGAGAATAACAAGCCGGTCGTGACCGCGAACAAGGCGGTGCTTGCCGTTCACGGGGAGGAGATATTCGCCGCTGCGGAGAAGGCGGGTTGCCCGCTGGGTTTCGAGGCGTCCGTTGCGGGCGGCATTCCGATAGTCAGAAACCTGCGCGAGGCTTTCGCTGCGGACAAAATCGAGAGGCTCGCGGGTATCCTGAACGGTACGTGCAACTACATTCTGAGCTGCATGACGGAGATGGGCGCGGATTTCGGCGAAACGCTGAGGCGTGCGCAGGAACTCGGCTACGCGGAGGCCGATCCGGCTTTCGATATCGACGGCGTCGATGCGTCACACAAGATAGCGATTCTGGCGAACCTGGCCTATGGAACGCCCGTGGATCTCGAGGATTACCACACCGAAGGGATTCGCAACATCACGTCCGTCGACATCGATATCGCCAAGGAGCTCGGCTACCGGATCAAGCTCATCGCCATGGCGCAGGAGAGGGAGGGGAAACTCGATATCCGCGTTCACCCGACGATGCTTCCCGAAAGTCATCCTCTCTCGCAGGTGGGAGGGGTCTACAATGCAGTGGCCGTCTCGGGGGTGAATGCCGGGCCACAGGTATTCATCGGCAAGGGCGCAGGTTCGGAAGCTACGGCCTCCGCCGTGGTGGGCGACATCATCGAAGTGGCGAGGTGGCTGAAGAACGGGGGCGAATCGCGGATCCCCGCCGCCGCTTTTTTGCCGGACCAGCGCGCGCGCCTCGACATCCTGCCCCCGCGGGAAATTTCGACGCGTTTCTACGTTCGCTTCGCGGCTTTGGACAAGCCGGGTGTATTGAGCCGCATCTCCGGTGTTTTCGGCGAACACGACATCAGCCTCGAAACCGTCGTCCAGAAGGGCCGCGCCGACGAGGACGGCTATGCCCGCCTGGTGTTGCTCACCCACAAGGCGACGGAAGAGAACATGCAAAACGCGCTCGAGGAGATTTCCCGCCTCGACGTGGTGCAGCCCGCTTACGCGCTCGTTCGCGTGGAATCGGACGGCATGGCTTTCATGTGATCGAGCAGACAAGAGCTCTTCGATGCGAAAAATCCTTGTGGTTCTCGCGCGCGGTCTCGCCGACAGGCCGGTGGCGGACTTTGGAGGCGAAACACCCCTGCAAAGAGCGCAAACGCCCATGCTGGATCGCCTGGCGGGTTCGGGGTTTTCCGGTGCGTGGTCACCTGCGTCTGATGATGCGCATCCCTCCCTGGATGGATTTCTCAAAAATTTTTTTGGCGCCTCAGGCGCACTGTCTTCCGGCCTGATGCTGGCCGCCGCAGCGGATGTTCTCCCCGAAGCTGGAGAGGCGGTCTTCCGGCTCAATTTCGTGTGCCTGAAGCCCGGCGCGACGAGCGTCGTCATGCTGGACCCGACGGGCTTCGGCGTCACGGACGAGGAGAACCGCGAACTCATCGCTTATCTGGAGCGCCACATGCCGCCCGATGAGGGCGAATCTTTCCGCTTCGAACCCCTGGGCGGCTGCGAGGCGCTTCTCTATTATCGGCGTTCGGGCGCGCCGCTTTCACCGGAATCTTTTCGTGGCTTCTCGCCCCCGCATGCCATTACCGGAATGCCCATCGGGGAGCACATGCCGGTGGCGGAGGCGGCGCGGCGTTTCGTTCATTTCGTCAACGATTCCCAGATGGTGCTTTCCACTCATGCTGGTTTGAGGGAAAAGGCGCAAACCCGTATGTTCGCCGCGAACTCCGTGTGGCTCTGGGGCGGCGGCCTCCACGCAGAGGTGGGGAGAATGTCCGAAAAGGCGGGAGGCAGGGATTCGGCGCTGATAACCGACTCACAACTCGCAAAGGGCTTTGCCAAACTAGGGGGCGCGGATGTATATGAGCCGGGGGAGGAGGTGTCCGCCAGGGTGAGCGAGGCGCTTTCGAGTCATGATTTCGTCTTCTTGCTCGAGGATGTGGACAGTATATCCCCGTGGCGCGAACCCGAGGAGAAAATCGGGGCCATCGAGAGATTCGATGCCGCGCGTGTGTCGCCATTGTTGGAAAAACTGGGCCAGCCTTGCCGCATCCTCGTGATGGTGGATCATGGGTTCAGCGTGGAATCCCAGGAATGGATCACCGATGCCGTTCCGTTCGCCATGGCGGATTTCGATGGAGAGAATTTAACGCCGCCCAAGCGCCCTGGCGGGTTGGCCGCCCTCTGGGAGATGATTCGCGGCGGCGAGGGGAGGCGGAAAATACCGGCTGTCGGTTTTTCCGAAGAACTGGCTCGAGCGGGGCGCGTCTATTCACTCGACGCGGTGAAGAAACGGTTGTTCAGCGGATGATGGGATAAAATGAGCCTGGTCGTAAAAAAATTCGGCGGCACCTCGGTCGCGAACCTGGATAAAATCCGCGGCGTGGTGAAGCGGGTGTCGGCGGCGAAGCGTTCCTGGGAGCGGATCATCGTCGTGGTGAGCGCGATGGCGGGAGAGACCGATAAGCTGATTCGCTTCGCACATGCGCTTTCGCCTCAACCTGTAGGGCGGGAGATGGACTTGCTGCTCACCTCCGGGGAGCGCATTGCGAGTTCTCTTCTGGCCATCGCCCTCGATGCGGCCGGAATCCCGGCGATATCCTTAACGGGCGGGCAGGCCGGCATTCTGACAGAGGGCGCCCATACCCGGGCCCGCGTGCGCTCTATCCGCCCCGCGAGGATTCTCAAGGAACTCAACGGGGGAAAGGTGGTCGTCGCCGCGGGATTTCAGGGAGTCGATGAGTTCGACGAGGAGACGACGCTGGGGCGTGGAGGCTCCGACCTCACCGCCGTGGCGTTGGCCGCGGCGCTTGAAGCGGATCGCTGCGAGATTTATACCGATGTGGACGGGGTGTACACGGCCGACCCGCGTATTGTCCCTGACGCGAATCGCATGGAGCAGATATCGTTCGAGGAGATGATGGAACTCGCGTCCCTGGGCGCGAAAGTGCTGCAGGCGCGCTCTGTGGATCTGGCGGCGAAGTATGACCTTCCACTCGTCGTCCGCTCCGCGTTTGATGAGGGAGAGGGAACATTGATCATTCCAGAGTCGACGGGAATCGAGTCGCCCGCCGTTCGCGGCGTGAGTTGCGATTCGAAACAATCGAAACTCACGATAAGCGCCGTGCCCGACAGGCCCGGAATCGCCGCCGCCTTGTTCGGCCGGTTGGCCGAAAAATCCATCATGGTGGATATGATCGTCCAGAACGTGAGCGAAAACAGCCTGACCGACATCTCCATCACGGTGAACAGCGACATGGCGCAGCAAGCGGAACAAATCATGGTGGAATCGAATGAATCCTTCGGCGGAGCCACCATCTCCCGCGATGACGACATCGCGAAAGTCTCCGTCGTGGGCGTGGGCATGAAAAGCCAGGCCGGCGTGGCGGCGCGCGTTTTCTCCGCTTTGGCGAGAAGCCGCATCAACATCATGATGATCTCGACTTCCGAGATTTCCATATCCGTTGTGGTTCGCCGGGCCGACTCCGAGGATTCGGTGCGCGTCCTGCATAAGGAGTTTATCGGTTGAGCGATGCCTTGACGTTTCAGGAAGTGATTATGGGGCTGGAGAAGTACTGGTCTCGAAAAGGATGCGTCATCCAGCAGCCATACGACATCGAGGTGGGCGCGGGCACCATGAACCCGGCCACTTTTCTGCGCGCCCTCGGCCCCGAACCCTGGAAGGTGGCCTACGTCGAGCCCAGCAGAAGGCCGACGGACGGCCGCTACGGGGAGAACCCGAACAGGCTGCAGCACTACTATCAATACCAGGTGATTTTGAAGCCCTCGCCCATCGACGTGCAGGAGCAGTATCTCGAAAGCCTCGTGGATCTGGGAATCGACCCGCTCGATCACGACATTCGCTTCGTCGAGGACGACTGGGAATCCCCGAACCTGGGCGCGTGGGGTCTGGGCTGGGAGGTTTGGCTGGACGGCATGGAGGTCACGCAGTTCACGTATTTCCAGCAGGCCGGCGGGCTGGATTTGGAGATGGTGTCCGCGGAATTGACCTACGGGCTCGAGCGCATCGCCATGTACCTGCAAGGGGTGGAAAGCGTGTACGACCTCATCTGGGCGCGAGATACCGATGGCGGAATCGTCCGGTACGCCGACGTGCACCATCAGACGGAAGTGGAATTCAGCCATTATAATTTCGAGGAGGCGGACGTTAAAATCCATTTCGATATTTTTGATAAATACGAGGCCGAAGGTTTGCGTCTCGTGGAGAAGGGCCTCACGTTTCCCGCCTACGATCACGCGCTCAAGTGCTCGCACACTTTCAACCTTCTGGATGCGCGGGGCGCCATCAGCGTGAGTGAGCGGGCGCGCTACATCGGCAGAATCAGAAAAATGGCGCGCGCATGCGCAGAGAGTTATCTGAAATCCCGCTACGAGGCCGGGTTCCCTCTCATCAGAGACGAGGCGAAGCGCGAAGAACATCTCGCCCTATACGCCGCGCAATACGATGCAGAAGAGGCGAAGCCGAAAGTGGGCAAGGGTTAAGGGGTTTCGGTTTGGGCAAAGAGCTGCTTTTTGAAATCGGGACCGAGGAGATCCCCTCCATCTATATGCCGGGGATGCTCGCCGCACTGAAGGAGCGGTCGGAGGCGGCGTTTGACGAAGCGCGCCTCGCTTCCGGGGGCTTGGAAACATTCGGGACACCGAGACGGCTCGTCCTGCATGTGGCCGATTTGGCGGAGCGCCAGAAACCACTCCAGGAGGAAATCCTGGGCCCTCCCGTTAAGAACGCATTCGACGAGGATGGGAATCCGACGAAAGCGGCTCTCGGCTTCGCCAGGACGAACGGGGCGGATGTGTCCGAGCTCAAACAAGTGGATACGCCCAAGGGGGCGCGCCTGATGTATTTTAGAGAAGACTTGGGCGATGAGACCAAAGCCGTTCTGGGGCCTTTGCTGACGAAACTCATCCGGGATTTGCCGTCTCCTAAATCCATGCGCTGGGGAGCCGGTAAGTTCTCGTTTGTCCGGCCCGTGCAATGGGTTCTGGCAGTCTATGGTCAGGAGAGTGTCGATGGCCCTGCATCGAATGGGGACGCATCGCTTCCGCCTTTCGGATCAGTCACATATGGCCATAGATTTCATGGGAATAATAAATTAAATATCAATAGTTTTCAGGATTATATTCAAGTATTGCATGAGAATAATGTAGAGCCTCTTGTCGATGACGGAAGCGGGGGCGGACGCATACCCATGGTGCGCGCGTGTGTCTCGGAAGCAGCCGAGTCCCAGGGAGGCGAGCCCGCGGCGGATGCGGAGGCCGTGGAGCGCCTGGTGGAGAAGGTGGCGCATCTGGTGGAGTGGCCGTTTCCGGTGGCGTGCGGGTTTGATGATAAATTTTTGGACCTGCCCGAGGAGGTCATCATCTCCACCCTGGAGGTGCACCAGAGGTGTTTTGCGCTCAGGGAAAAGGGTGGAGAGCGGCTCATTCCCTGCTTCATCGGCGTGAGCAACACGCGGGCGAACGATATGAGCGTGGTGCGGAAGGGTTATGAGCGGGTTGTGCGCGCGAGACTTGAGGACGCGGATTTTTATTGGCGCCAGGACCTCGAAACGCCCCTCGTCGACATGGCGGAAGAATTAGCGGGTGTGGTCTATCACCCGAAGCTGGGCACGAGTTGGGACAAGGTGGAGCGCTTCAGACGCCTGGGCGCATGGTTGTGCGGGAAACTCGCGCCGGGCGATGCCGCGCTGGCGAAAACCGTGGACGAGGCGGCGTCTCTGTGCAAGGCGGATTTAACGAGCGGCATGGTGTATGAGTTCCCCGAGCTTCAGGGCGTCATGGGGCAGCGCTATGCCGAGCGCGAGGGCAGGAGTGAGGCGGTATCCCGCGCCATATATGAGCATTATCTCCCCAGGGGCGAGGGGGACGACCTGCCGGGAGACCGTGCAGGCGCCATCGTGGGGCTTGCCGACCGCATGGACACCATCGTCGGCATGGTGGGCCTGGGCTATCTGCCCAGTGGTTCGGAGGATCCTTACGCGCTCAGACGCGCGGCCAACGCGATTCTGCTCATCCTGGAGGATAATTGTTTCAGGGTCTCGTTGTCCGAATGGGTGGAGATCGCGAGCGAACCTTTGCAGGATAAGTTCAAAGGTGATGCCGCCGAGGTGGCTGAAAGAATTCTGGCTTTTATTCGCAATCGGGTGTCCGCCTATCTCTCTCGCGGCGGCGCGCGAGGCGACTTGGTGGAAGCGGTGCTGGCGGCGGGAGACGACTCGGGCTGGCGCGATGTGATAGACGCGCGGGCGCGGCTCCGCGCACTGGAGCGGTTGGCGTCCAGCGAAGAGACCTTCGAGCCGCTCACGACGACCTTCAAGCGGGTGAGCAACATTATCCGCCAGGCGAATCAGGGCGGTGAACATGATGCGGCGGACAGCCTGGATGAGAATCTTCTTGTTGATGACGCCGAGAAAAGGCTGAACGCATCCCTGGGTGCTGTTTCAAAGTCGGTGAAAGACGCGTTGGCGAACGTCCGGGCGGAGGACGCCGCCTCCCTGGAGGAGGCCTATGTTTCCGTGAACGCCGCCATCGCGGAAATCCGGCCCGTGGTGGATGATTTTTTCGATGAGGTGATGGTGATGGACGAAGACCCCGCCTTGCGGAAAAACCGTCTTGCGCTGATGGCCGGCGTGGGCGCGTTGTTTTCGGCAAACGCGGATTTCACGAAAATTCAATTAAGGGCGACGAAATAATTGGAGCAGGTTTTCAGCCATCCACAACTCTTATTCAGACGCGCGAGAGGCGCGGGAGGATGCAGGTAATGACGGAGAAGATGATTTATTCCTTTGGCGCCGGGCAAACCGACGGAAGCGCCGATATGCGCAATCTGCTGGGTGGCAAGGGCGCGAATCTGGCCGAAATGGCGAGCCTGGACATTCCTGTGCCGCCAGGCTTCACAATCACTACGCAGGTTTGCGTCGATTACCTGAAACAAAACGATTTTCCCGAGGGGCTCTGGGAGGGCGTGAAGGAACGGATGGCGTGGCTGGAAGATGCAATGGGAGCGCAATTCGGCGGCGATGAAAATCCACTCCTGGTGAGTGTGCGCTCCGGTGCGCGCGACTCGATGCCGGGCATGATGGATACCGTCCTGAATCTGGGGATGAACGACAAGACGGTCGCCGCTCTTGAGAAGAAATCGGGGAGCCGCCGCTTCGCATACGACAGCTATCGCAGGTTCATCAACATGTTCGGCAACGTGGTTCTCGAGATGGAGCACCACGATTTCGAATCGAAGATCGAGGCCATGAAACAGCGCAAGGGGGCCGGGTCCGATTTGGATCTGACGGCGGACGACCTGGCCGAACTGGTGGACGAATACGCCGCCCTCGTGAAAGAGAAGACGGGCTCGGGTTTTCCCCAGGACCCCTACGAACAACTCCGCCTGGCCATAGAGGCGGTGTTCAACTCCTGGAACAACGACCGCGCCTTCACCTACCGCAGGCTGTACCACATTCCCCATGACTGGGGCACTGCCGTGAACGTGCAGTGCATGGTCTACGGCAACATGGGGGAGGATTGCGGCACCGGGGTTGCTTTCTCGCGGAACCCCGCGACCGGCGAGGACGCGCTCTATGGCGAGATACTCTTCAACGCCCAGGGCGAGGACGTTGTGGCGGGAATCAGGACGCCTGAGCCCATCGTGAGCCTTAAGGAGAAAATGCCCGAATGCTACGCCGAGTTTGAAAGCATTACCGAAAAACTCGAAGCCCATTACAAAGACATGCAGGACATGGAATTCACCATTCAAAACGGACGCCTGTTCATGCTCCAGACGAGAAGCGGCAAGCGAACGGCGGCGGCGGCCGTGCGAATCGCCATTCAGCTGGTGAGGGAAGGCGTGATAGACAGGCGAACCGCCTTGCAGATGGTGGACCCTGACAGCCTGGATCAGTTGCTGCATCCCACGATCGACGCCGAGGAGGAATTGAAGGTGGTGGCCACGGGTCTGGCCGCATCACCGGGCGCCGCCGTGGGCCGGGTGGTTTTCACTGCGGCGGATGCGGTGGAGCGGGCCGAAGCGGGGGATCCCGTTATCCTGGTGCGTCAGGAGACGAGCCCGGAGGACATTAACGGGATGAACGTTTCTCAGGGCATCCTCACGGCGCGCGGCGGACTCACTTCGCATGCGGCCGTCGTCGCGAGACAGATGGGGAAATGTTGCGTCACCGGCTGCAGCGCCTTGAACGTCAAGGCGGATGAGAAGGTGATGCGCGTGAATGGCGAGACGGTACTGGAGGGTGATTTTATTTCCTTGAACGGCACTTCCGGTGAGGTGATTCTAGGCGAGGCGAAACTCAAGCAGCCCGAGCTTTCGGGGGATTTCGCCACCCTGATGGAATGGGCGGACGAGATCAGGACCCTGGGCGTTCGCGCGAACGCCGACACGGTCACGGATAGCGAGACGGCCATCGAATTCGGCTGCGAAGGGATTGGCCTTTGCCGCACGGAGCATATGTTTTTCGAGGGGGAGCGCATCGACTACGTGCGCGCGATGATTCTGGCGTCTACGGAGGAAGGCAGGCGGGATGCGCTTGATCATCTCCTGCCTATGCAGCGCGAGGATTTCATCGGCATCTTCGAAGTGATGAAGGAGAGACCCGTAACGATCAGGCTGCTGGATCCGCCGCTTCATGAGTTTCTGCCCAAGACGGAAGAAGACATGGAGCATGTGGCCAGGCTGTTGGGCGTAGGCCTCGAAACCGTGCGCCACGCCACGGAAGCAACCGAAGAGCAAAACCCCATGCTGGGCCACCGCGGTTGCCGTCTGGTGGTCACCTATCCTGAAATCGCCGAAATGCAGGTGCGAGCCATCATCGAGGCGGCCTGTGAGATGAAATCGCGCGGCGTGGACGTGCTTCCAGAAATCATGATTCCTCTCACCTCCGGCGTAAGGGAATGGGCGTTCAATCGCGACATCGTGTACGACATCGCACAGAAGGTGATCGAAGAAAAAGGCGTGACGCCGCGGTATCTCACCGGCACGATGATCGAAATTCCCAGGGCTTGCCTCCGGGCGGGAGAGATCGCCGACAGCGCGGAATTCTTCAGTTTCGGCACGAACGATCTGACGCAACTCGTCTATGGCCTGAGCCGGGACGATGCCGGCTGGTTCCTGCCCAAATACATCGAAAAGGATCTGATTCCCAGAGATCCTTTTGTCGCCGTTGATCGCGAGGGGGTGGGCGAGATGGTGAAGATCGGCATCGAGCGCGGCCGTGCGAGACGGGAGAATCTCGAGGTGGGCATTTGCGGGGAACATGGCGGCGAACCCACGTCGGTTGAATTTTGCCATATGATGAAAATGGATTATGTCTCCTGCGCGCCATATCGAGCGCCGATTGCGAGGCTCGCGGCGGCACAGGCGACCGTAACGCACGGCTCATACCAGACGGTTGAAATCCATTGAGCGGGATTTCATTTTGATGGTTCGCCTCTCTGCCGAGCGTAAAAACGAGTTGATGGCCGAGGCCCTCTCTCTCGCGGGACGCGCGGAGGGAATGACGAGCCCCAATCCGCTTGTCGGGGCCATTGTTCTTGACGCCGGCGGAGAGGTAGCGGGCCGGGGCTGGCACAAAAAGGCGGGGGAGCCGCACGCGGAAGCTCTGGCTCTCCAGGAAGCGGGTGGGCGTGCGCGAGGCGGCGTTTTGATCCTCACCCTGGAGCCGTGTTCTCACCAGGGCAGAACGCCTCCCTGCGCGCCTTTCGTGGCGGATTCAGGCGTTTCTCGCGTCATCGCCGCTGTCTCGGACCCGAATCCGCAAGTTTCAGGCAAAGGATTTTCGCACCTGCGCGAACGTGGCGTCGAGGTGGAAATCGGTATAATGGCCGAGGAGGCGGTGCGCCAGAATGAAGTATATTTTCATTGGTGGCGGTGTGGCCGTCCTTTTCTCACCCTGAAGGCCGCCGCGAGTCTGGATGGAAAAATCGCCACCCGAAGCGGGCAGAGCAGATGGATAACGGGCGAGGCGGCGAGAAACGCAGGCCATCATTTCAGAAACAAAGTGGACGCCATTCTGGTCGGCGTGGAGACGGTGCTGGAAGACGACCCGTTGCTTACGCCACGACCCGGCGGAGTTTCAGGCAAGCCATTGCTGAGAATCGTCCTGGATTCCAGGCTCAGGACGCCCTCTCACGCCCGGGTCCTGGCCTCCCGGCAGGGGAGTTCCACCATCGTTGCGACTACGGACGCATCGCCCCCGGCTAAGGAAACGGCGTTGCGCGAGGCAGGTGCGGAAGTCGTTCGCGTAGGAGCAGACCCGCAAGGCCGGGTGTCGCTCGCTCCGGTGTTGGAGGTATTGGGAAATCGCGGCGTTCGTCATATTTTAGTAGAAGGCGGCGGTCGGGTTCACGGTTCTTTCATTCGGGAAGGCTTGGCGGATCGGCTCTTGTATTTTTTGGCGCCCCTGATAGTGGGGGATGCGCAGGCGCCGGGCGCGATTTCAGGCCTTGATGAAGAGGAATTGCAATCTCTTCCCGGGTTATTTAATGTAACACATGAAGTTATTGGAGATGATTTATTGATTCAAGGATATTTCAAAAAACCGATTTGGAAAGAATTTGAGGGTGGAAAAGGTGTTTAGCGGAATTATCGAGACCGTGGGCGCGATTCGCTCATTGAGAAAAGACGCCAATGGCGCGCGAATTACCATCGAGGCGCCGGGTGTTCTGGATGGTGTGAGGCTCGGTGATTCCATCGCCCTCAACGGCGTTTGCGTCACGGTGGTTGATTTTGATGAAAGAAAATTTGAGGCTGATTTGTCGGTCGAGACGCTTCGGCGAACGAATTTAGGCGAACTGGCCGTCGGCGGCCGATGCAATCTGGAACGCGCCATGGCGCTGGGAGAACGCTTGGGCGGGCACCTCGTGAGTGGCCACGTCGACGGCGTGGGCAAGATTAGAAGCAGAAAAAACGAGGGCGATTCGATTTGGCTCACTTTCGAGGCCCCGGTGGAGGTGATGCGCTATGTCGTTTATAAAGGGTCTATCGCGGTTGATGGAATCAGCCTGACGGTGGCGGCGTGTGACGGCAAGACTTTTTCGGTGTCGATTATTCCGCATACGAGCGAGCAAACGACACTCACGGAAAAGAAAGACGGCGCCGGCGTGAATCTCGAAGCGGATTTAATTGGAAAATACGTGGAAAAGCTGCTCGCTCCCCACGCGGAATCAAGGTCTCATGGTGGCGTCACGATGGAAAAACTGAGGGAGCAAGGCTATGCCTGAGCCGAAGGAGGAAAAGGATTTGGGCGCGAGTCCTTTCTCCACGATTGAAGAGGCGATTGGCGATATTCGCGAGGGCCGCATCGTCGTCCTGGTGGATGATGAGGACCGCGAGAACGAAGGCGATTTCATCCTGGCGGCCGAGAGGGTGACGCCCGAGGCGATCAACTTCATGACGAAACATGCGCGTGGTCTCGTTTGTCTCGCGCTCACGCCGGAGAAGGTGGAATCCCTGGGTCTTCCCATGATGGTGCCCAGCGGCGAGAACGGCTCCGCTTTCGGCACGGCTTTTACGGTTTCCATAGAAGCACGCGAAGGCGTCACGACAGGCATCAGCGCCTTCGACAGGGCCCACACCATACAAACCGCCATACAGGAAGACGCCAGGCCGTCGGACCTCGTGACGCCAGGCCATATTTTTCCGCTGCGGGCGCAGCCGGGGGGCGTGCTCAGGAGAGCAGGCCACACGGAGGGCACGGTGGATTTGGCCCGTCTGGCCGGTCTTCATCCCGCGGGTGTTCTTTGTGAAGTATTGAATGAAGATGGTTCGATGGCGCGTCTGCCCAACCTGCGAAAGGTAGCGGAAAAAAATAATTTATCCCTCGTGACGATTAAGGATCTCATCGCTTACCGCATGCGTCACGATCGTCTCGTGGAGCGTGTGGAGGAGGCCGAGATGCCGACGGCATTCGGCACTTTCAAGGTGTATGCATACCACAATCAAAGCAGCGGAAGGATTCACGCCGCTTTGGTGATGGGGGAATTGAACCCGGATGAGCCCACCCACATTCGGGTGCAGCCGGTAAATGCCATCTGGGATTTGTTGGCGCTTTTGCGCTCCGATTGTCCGGACAGGATCAGAAACGCGCTGGCCAAAATTCAGGAGGCGGGCAAGGGTGTGTTGGTATTCTTGCAACCCGATTCGATGGGGGAGGAGTTTCCCAGAAAAGAGCAGATGGCCGTCGGTGCGCGTGAGATGGATAAGAAAATCAGAATCAAGAGCGCGCCATTCCAGGGATTGCGCGATTACGGCATAGGCGCCCAGATCCTCGTGGACCTGGGCTTGCGCCGGATTCGGATCATGACGAATGATGAGCGCAGGATTGTTGCGCTCGAAGGCTATGGCCTCGAACTTGAAGACAGGGTGGCGGTAGACATGGAGCCGCCTTTGCCGTCAATGCAGAAGAAGAGGAAGGATGGCAAGGAATCCTACTTGCAGCGTCCATAAAAGGTGTTTGGAGAGGTAATGGATAATCCGGTGGAAGGCAATCTCAACGGGCGGGGCCTGCGGATTGGCCTCGTCTCGTCGCGATTTAACGATTTTATCGTGACGCACCTCGTGCGGGGGGCCGAGACGGCTTTGCGCCAATGCGGCGTATCCGCGTCCGACATCGCACACGTGCAGGTGCCGGGTTCGTTCGAGATTCCGGCGGCTGCGATGAAGATGGCGAAATCACAAAATTACGACGCCATCGTCTGCCTGGGATGCGTGATACGGGGCGCTACCTCTCACTATGATCTGGTGTGCGCCGAAGCGACGAAGGGCATCGCCCAGGTGGGTGCCCAGACGGGGGTGCCGACCATATTCGGCGTTGTCACGACGGATACGATTGAGCAGGCCATCGAGCGTGCGGGAACAAAGATGGGGAACAAGGGATACGAAGGCGCCTTGGCGGCTGTGGAGATGGCGAATTTATTCTCGAAAATGGATGGGGATGGGAACGACGCTCTCGAAGAGGGGAAGTGATGGTCGAGAACAGAAGGGGGGGGCGAGAGCTTGCGTTTCAAATCCTGTATCATACGGATCGCATCGGAAGTCTGACACCGGAGGAAGTCGAGCGTTATTGGCGTTTGCATCCGGCGGACGAGAATTCAAAAAAGTTCGCCGACAGGTTGATGGCAATCATGCTGGAGAAAAACCGACAGATTAACGATATACTCACCGAAGCGAGCACGAGTTGGTCGCTCGAACGCATGGATTCCGTATCGAAAAGCATTCTGCGCTTGGGCGTTTGCGAAATGTATTTTGTGCCGGATATCCCGCCTGCGGTTACGATGGATGAAGCCATTCGCCTGGCCAAGCGATATGGACCAGAGAATGCTCCTGGATTCGTGAACGGCATTCTGGATCGTCTCCATCAAGAGAAAATGGCGGTCTAGGGTGATTCGCCTTCGCTTGTTTCCTCAGGGTCTGCACGAGGTAAAGAGCTTCGCCGCTGTCTCTATGTTCGCGGTGGAAGATTTTCCGTTTCAAGGGCGACTGGGAGCGATCGATCGCTTGCTGGAAAACGAGGCGAGCCGCTTGGTGCAACAAGGCAAATTGAGCGGTGTATGGGAATCCCAGGCCATGCTGGCTTCAAAAGGACGACTCGCGCCCGAATACGTTTTGTTCGCAGGAGTCGGTTCTTTGGAGGACTTGACCCTGACGAAGCTCTACCGGCGCGCGAAGGAGATTTTTGGAAGAATGATGAAGACGTCGGCGAAGAATTTGTCGTTGCAGGTTTCAGGCTTTGCGCAACTCCCCGGCGGCTTCGCTCCCGTGGCCACGGAGATCATGAACGGTGCGATACGGGGCGTCATCGGAAACCCCTGGGATGTCGATATTCTTGTTTGCGAACCAGATGACGAGAATTATGACGAGTTGATTGCGCTGAGCGAGCAAATTGCTTTTAGCAGCGTGAAAAATCGAGAACTCTCCTTGGAGGTCTTCATTTGAGCGGAGTACTTTTGAGGATGATCCGTACGCTCCGTTTCCCTCTCCTGCTTATCGTTTTCCTGACGGCGGGCTGCGGCTACGACCTCGAGGGAACATTGCGCCCCAGGGACCTTAAGGACGCTCGAACGATTTCGATACCACCATTCCGGAACCAGACGAACGAGCCGGGCCTGGGGCGCGCCGTTACGAAAGCTGTAATAGGGAGATTCTTGCGGGACGGTCGCCTTCGGGTTACCGGCTCCCCCGATGCGGATATCGCTCTTGAAGGCGTTTTACGCGAGTATCGCCTCTCTCCAATTGGCTTCACTCGGACTGACAGGGCTTTGCAATATCGTGTCGTTGTGCGCACCCGAATACGGCTGCATAACAAAGAGCGGAGGAAATTGCTCATCAATCAGGACATGGAGTCTTATGCCGAATTCGCGGTTTCCTCATCCATCGCGCGAAGCGACGCAAACCGTTCGAACGCCAATCAACAGGTAGCCGACTCACTGTCGGAAGACCTCGTGAGCCTCGTATTAGAGGGCTTTTAGATTGTCCCCGAGTCGCAAAAAGCCAAAAAGTTCCTTGACGGCGCTGTCCGATTTGAAGAACGCGCCACCGAAGCCCATATACCTTTTGGAAGGCACGGATTCTTTTTTGCGGGATGAATACTTGCGCGTTGTTCGTCGTAAGGTTTTTGGTGATGAGCCGGGTGATTTCAACCATGATCGTTTCGACTGGACTGAGGCCGATGCGTCCGAAATCATTGCCATTGCCCAGACGCTGCCATTCATGGCGGAGAAGCGCCTTATAGAAGTCCTCAATTTCGCCAGGCCGGGCGAGAGGGATGAATCTGTTTTTCTCTCCTATCTCGATCACCCATCCGCGTC
Source organism: uncultured Nitrospinaceae bacterium (assembly GCA_964440505.1). GTDB lineage: Bacteria > UBA8248 > UBA8248 > UBA8248 > UBA8248 > Bin107. The sequence goes on along the minus strand of CAYTSP010000257.1, from coordinate 50,183 downwards.
CACGGTTCTTGTTTTTTGCGCGGAAAACATCGATATGCGAACCACTTTCTTCCAACGCCTGGTCAAGGAGAGCGTGGTTTGTCGGGTGGACAGTCTGGAGGGGGAGGACTTAAAGAAATGGCTTCACGGGCGCGCTGTAGAGTTGGGATTTGAGTTGCACCCAAAGGCCACCGATTTGTTGGTCGAAATGGTCAAGCCCTCCATGATGAGGCTCAGCACAGAGCTCGAGAAGATCGCCTCATATGTGATGCCGGGAACACTTGCCGGCGAAGAAGAGGTTCGGGAAATAATCGGACACTCCAAGGAAGAGTTGCTCTATAAGCTGGGGGATTCGCTCAGCCAGGAGAGCTTGAGTGGAACCCTTGTTCTCTTGCGCCGGATGATGGAAACCGAACACCCCGTTGTTTTCATCGGTTTATTGCGCAATTTGATCAGGCGCTGGACGATTTCAAAGGCCTTGATCAGAAATGGCCGAGGCGCCCAGGGGATTTCTCAAGTGCTGGGTCTGCCGGCTTTTGTGGGGAAAAGGCTTGAGAGTCAGGTCAGGGGGTTGGGGTCGGCCTATTTGCGCGAGTTGTACGGGAAATTGCTTCAAGTGGATCGCAAGCTCAAGCGGACGAGTGACATGAAGGTGGCTCGTCAGACGCTTGAGTTGTTTTTGGTGGATGTACGCTCTGCCAGAAGCGGAACGCACAAGGTTGCTTAGCTATTTCGCAGAGGCCGCGTGAACTCGCTTGGCCAATCTTCCCGCGCGTCTCGACGCTGTCTTTTGGTGGATAATTCCTTTGGTGGCTGCGCGGTCCAGTTGCGACTGGGCTTGTTTCAGCAGTTCTTCGGGGTTTTCTTCGCTATTCAAAACTTCTTTGATGGTGTTGCGAAACTGCGTGCGAATAGCGCGGTTTCTGGCGCGGCGAACGATATTTTGACGATTGCGCTTTTTAGCCGAACGAATATGTGGCAATTTGTTTCATTCTCCGTGAATATAGTTGAAATGTTTCCCTTGAGGCTGTCTCACAGCCCCGGTAAAATACCACGGAACAAAGGGTTGTCAAGTTCTCCGCCCCGGTGCCAGGAATTTTGTGACCACACCACCTGAATCCTCTAATCCAGGACGGGAAAAAAATGTTCCTGCTGCTGCGTCGGCAGGAAATGGTGATACCGCTGCGGAGGAGAGCATTTCCAGGTTTGCGGGTCCCGTAAGTTTGGCGACTCTCATCAGTCGGGTTGCGGGTTTTTTCCGTGATTTGCTGATCGCCAAACTCTTTGGCGCCGCGATGATGGCCGATGCCTTTTTCGTCGCCTTCGCGATTCCCAACCTTTTCAGGCGCATGTTCATGGAAGGTGCGCTGAGCTCCTCCTTTCTTCCCGTCTACTCCGACGTGCGTGAACAATCCGGAGCCAGGCAGGCCAAAAAATTCGCCGGCGGCATGTTGGTGTTTCTCATCTTCGCAGGAAGCGTGGGCTGTGCGGTCGGGATCTGGTTCGCAGAACCTTTGATGAGAGCGCTGGCGCCTGGTTTTTCGAGCAACCCGGAAAAACTGCGCCTTGCTGCGCAACTGACCAGGATCATGTTTCCGTTCATTATTTTTATCGGCCTGTGGGCGGTCGCAGCCGGTATGTTGAACGCGGCGCGCCGCTTCTTCGTGCCCGCTTTCGCGCCCGCGCTCCAGAACGTGGTCATCATCATCGCCCTTTTATTAGCGGGTTTTTTGGTGAGTAGGACGGAGGCAATCCGTTGGCTCGCCTGGGCCGTCGTAATCGGCGGGGCCGCGCAGTTTTTTTTCCAACTCCCTTTCATGGGAAAACTACGGATTTTGCCGCTTCCTTCCATCCCGTGGCGGGTGGAGGGCGTCGGCAGATGCTTGGCTCTGATGGGGCCGGCAGCTCTTGGAGGCGCTATTTTTCAGGTCAATGTTCTCGTTGACCGCTGGCTGGCTTCGTTCCTGGCCGAAGGTTCCATTTCTTATCTTTACTATGCGAATCGGTTGGTTCAGCTTCCTCATGGCATATTGAGTCTCGCGGTGGTTTCCGCCGTATTGCCGATCTTGTCGGATTATGCGGCGAAGAACAGGGAAAATTCCACATCCGGAGACGCCGAGCGCAACGCCATGCTCGAAGCGGGGAGGCTCACGCTGTTCATCACGATTCCCTCTACGTTCGGCCTGATGGCTTTGGCTCATCCGATCATGGAGGTTATTTTCGAACGAGGCGCCTTTACGCAAGACCATACAGTCGCAAGCGCGGCCGCCTTGCAGGCGTATGCAGTCGGGCTGATGTTTTTCGGAGTCACGAGGCTTTTAGCCGGGGTGTTCCACGCTCGATTGAACACGAGTTTCCCGGTGCGGTGCGCCAATATCGCTGTGCTCGCGAACGTAGCGCTCAGCGTTGCCCTGATGTTTCCGCTCGGGTTTATCGGTCTTGCACTCGCCACATCGTGCTCAAGCGCTTTGAACGCGGTGTTGTTGCTGAGAGGCGTCATGCGGGAGTGGAGCGATTTCCCGAAAAAGGAGTTGCTTCATTCTCTGAACAGGCTTCTGGTGCTTGGAATCTTGACGGGGTTGCTTGCATATATCGTTCACCTTCAACTCGTTCATCTGCAATTGTGGGATTCGCAGGGCTCGTCGGCCCTGAAATTGGCGATGATGATGCTTGAGGTATCACTGGCCGCCTGTTTCTATATTTTCGTGGCGAAGAAAATAGATTCTTCCTCATATGATTCCTGGTGTCGTTTCACCCGCCTCACATGGGGCAAATCCTGAGCAATGAGGTTCGGACGTTGACGACAGAAAAATTTTCGACCGAAGATCATGAAAAAAATAATGGCGTATCGCTGGATGCCCGCTTGGTCGATACCTTAAGGACTTTCAGGGATTTTCTCCTGATCGAGCGTCGTCGTGCGATCAATACCGTGGAGAGTTACGGGCGGGACATCGAATCGTTTTTCTATTGGCTGCAAGAAAACGAGGATGTTTCACCGGCGGATTGGTCGAAAAGCACCGTTATCGATTATCTCAAGGATAAACGGGAGAGGGGAAAATCGGATACCACCCTTCGGCGGCACCTGGCGTCCATTCGCGCGCTGGCCAGGTTGCTGGTCCGCGATGGGGATATAAAAGAGGATTTTACGGCGGACATCGTGCAACCTTCGAAGTGGAAGCGTTTGCCCAAGACGCTTTCTCAAGAAGATATGTCCAGGATTCTGCAGGCGCCCGATGACAAAACGCCGCAGGCGATTCGGGACAGGGCCATGTTCGAGCTTTTGTACGCCACCGGCATGCGCGTCAGCGAGATCATTCGACTCAAGCTGAATCAAATTGAACTTGAATCGGGATTTTGCATCGTCCATGGCAAAGGAGATAAATCCCGGCTTGTTCCCGTAGGAGATGCGGCGAAAGAAATGCTTGCGGATTATCTGGATACCGCTCGGCTGAGTCTTCTTCGCGCCCGGAGATCGGATTATGTATTTCTCACGAGCCGGGGAGGGCCCATGACCCGTCAAGCTTTCTGGGCGAGGGTCAAGAGATGGGCGAAAGAAGCGGGCGTGGGCAAGGGCGTGAGTCCCCATGTATTCCGGCACAGCTTTGCGACTCATCTGCTTAGTCACGGGGCCGACTTGCGGGCCGTCCAGGCGATGCTCGGGCATTCGGATATTTCCACCACCGAGGTTTACACGCATGTGGACAGGCAAAAACTGCGGGGACTTTTGGACAAGAGCCACCCGAGGGGATAAAGAAAAAAAGCGAAACGAAAGTAAAGTTCTTTTGTTGACGCCTGTAGTTCTAGAGCATACGATCTGATGGCGCATGGGAATTCGATTGTAGATAGCCGAGACATATAGATACGGGGAGCCTGATCTTTTGGCGACAAGGATGTCAGCAAGCCCGCTGGCCGGGCCGGACAGGTTGGTTCATATCATTGGAAACCGGGATGAATCTCTCAAGGCGTTAGAGAGGGCGTTTAGCGTAAAAATCAGGATCGTATCTGAGGGCTTCGTGGTTGAAGGCCCGCCCGATGCCGCCGAGAAGGCCCGACTCTTCCTGGACGAGTTAACGGAATGCGTGGACGAAGGGTTTCGGTTCGATCCGCTGAACGTCAAGACACTGGCTCAGGCCGTTGCGGCGGAACAAGACGTTACGCTCCGCTCGTTGGTGGCGAATCGGATATCAGTTTCATCGAAGAAACGATACGTTGTTCCCAAGGGCCCGGTCCAGAGTGAATACATCAGGTCGATTCGCGAAAAAGGGGTAACATTTGGAATAGGACCAGCCGGAACGGGGAAAACCTATCTGGCCATGGCGATGGCGGTTTCCGGGTTGTTGGAGAGGGCATATGCCCGCATCGTGTTGACGAGGCCGGTGGTGGAAGCAGGCGAGAAACTCGGATTTTTGCCTGGTGATTTGCAGGAGAAAGTGAATCCATATCTCAGGCCATTGTTTGACGCCCTGAACGATATGGTGGAATTCGAGCGGGTGGAGCGGTTTATTCAAAGAGGTGAGATAGAGATAGCGCCGCTCGCATATATGAGGGGTCGTTCGCTGAATGATTCTTTCATCATCCTGGATGAAGCGCAGAACACGACGCCCGAACAGATGAAAATGTTCCTCACCCGCCTTGGCACCAGGAGCAAAGCGGTCGTGACGGGGGACATTACGCAGATCGATTTGCCCGAAACTTCCGGGTGCGGGTTGATCCACGCTCGAGACGTCTTGGGGGAGTTGGAAGAAGTCTGTTTCGTCTATTTTAGTGAACGAGATGTAGTTCGCACGCAATTGGTGAGAAGAATCGTTTCTGCATACGAGGCCCACAGTTTATAAGCGAGTTCTCTCAAGAGTAACTTGCATTGCCCGGGGCGTTCACATATAGCCGATACGTCCACGATCCCTTCATCGCGAAGGATTCTGGAGGTTGGTCGCGTGATTCATCGAGCCGGCGTCGGAAAAACTGCCGGGAAACCCAAAAACTTCTTTTTGCGACGATTTAAGTCGCTGGGGCGGTCGCTCGCGGGTTATGTCCTGGCGTTTGCCAACACAAGGGCCTACCCATGGATTCTGGGTGGAACGCTCGCCGTTGTGCTCTCGTTCCTGCTTACAACCGACCTTTCGGCGCCTCGCGTGTCTTTTGAAGTGGGCGATGTCGTCCCCAGGGACATCAAAGCCCCTCAGGATATGCGCGTGGTCGACCCCATCGCTACGAATGCGAAGCGCCAAGCAGCCAGAGAAAAAGTCTTGCCACGCTACGATATCGATACCCAACTTTCAAAAGTTGTCCATACCAAATTGAACGGCGCTTTTGAATCCATTCAACGGACGGTAGACAAAGAGCTCGAGAAGGTAAAAGCCGAGCAGTTGAACATACGCGCCAAACAGAAGAACCCGTCACTTTTATCCGAGTCGGAAGCTTATCGGGAATTGTACGCTACACCTGCCTTTATGACGGCGGAGAGTGCGTTTCATAAGCTGGTGGGTGGTGCTGTTCCAAAGAAATTGTCGAATTGGTTGAGAGGTGAAAGATTCGCAAACTCGATCCGGGAGGATATCGCAAAACTTTTGAAGGTGGCGTATTCGCGCCAAATTGTGAGTGACAAGCGATTGTACGCCACACATGCGGCGAAGGGGATTACGGCGCGCGACATCAGAACGGGGAATCGAGTCTCCGTCAGCCCATCGATGAATCCCCTGGAACTCAGGCAGGTCGATGAATTGCTCAAGCGAGAAATTCAAAAGATGTCCCTCAGAATTCCTCGGCATGTCAGCGATCTCCTGGTCTCCCAGGTCTTGAAGATGGTTCAGCCGACGTTGACGTTCAACAACAGGGCGACGCTCGAGAGCAGGGAAAAGGTTGCAGCCTCCGTCCCGCCGGTTTCCGAGGTCCTCAAGCAAGGGGAGATGATTGTTCGCGAGGGAGAACGATTGAGTGAAGGGCAGATCATAAAACTCAAGAGTCTGCAGAAAATCTACCGGCAAAGCCATGTGGTCGGCAACTTCACCGGAACAGGGCTGGTGATTTTCATTTTGCTCGTTCTCGCATGGATTTGTGTGCAGAAATACGACATGAGCTTTTTATCATCGCAAAAAAACGTAACACTTTTTGTAATACTGCTTTTGAGCCAAGCCGTATTGCTGAAATTGGGCATTTTCTTCTCGGAAGTGCTGCATGAAACTTTCAGAGGAATTCCACTCCACTCGTTTTACTATGTGATTCCATTTTGTTCCGCTTCTCTTCTTGCAGCCGTTTTGCAGGGACGCTCATCCGCGGTGTTGATGGCGGTTTTCTCCGCTGTTTTAACCGGACTGATTTTGCCGAATCACATCAACTTCAGCCTTGTCGCCCTGGGCGGCGGCGTGCTGGCGGCCATTCGCTGGAAAGAATATCGGCGCAGAACTTCCGTGCTCATCGTGGCGCTGATCCTGGGTTTACTGGGCGCCGCGCTCGCTCTGGGCTTCAACGTGCAGGAGGGTTTCCGTGCCGCGATTACGCAGTGGCCGGAAATTCCCATCGCGTTGCTCGGTGGCCTTTCGAACGTCATCATCGTGGCGGGCGCCATGCCCCTGCTCGAGTCGGTTTTCAAACTCACGACCGATATGCGTCTTTTGGAGTTGGCCGACCAGAATCACCCGCTGCTGAGAAAGATGGTCGTCAGCGCGCCGGGCACCTACCACCACAGTCTTCTCGTCGGCAACTTGGCGGAGGAGGCGTCCGAGGCAATCGGCGCAAATCCGCTTCTCACTCGTGTGGGTGCTTATTTTCACGATATCGGCAAGATGATGAAGCCGGAATATTTCATTGAGAACCAGGGGCGGGAAAACCGTCACGATAGACTCAAACCCAACATGAGCGCGCTCATCCTGGTCAGCCATGTCAAAGAAGGAGTGGAGCTCGCTCGAAGCCATCAGCTACCCAAAGAGATTATCGATTTAATTCAGCAACATCATGGCACATCCTTGATTCGATTTTTTTACGAGAAAGCGAAGAAGGAAAATGGAGATGACGTGACAGAAGAATTTTTTCGCTATCCAGGGCCGAGACCGCAGACGAGAGAAGCGGGCATCCTGATGTTGGCGGATATGGTGGAGGCATCGTCGCATTCGCTTTCGGATCATTCTCTCGGGCGCCTCAGCGCCTTGGTGGATAGAATCGTCCAGAGTGCATTCATGGAGGGGCAATTGGATAATTGCAGCCTCACGTTCAGGGATTTGAGCAACATTCAGGACGCATTCATGCGCGTTTTGGTTGGCATTCATCATCACCGGATTCATTATCCAGGACAAGAAGATGCTCCTAAGAAAGGGGCTGCGAATGGAAGTCCTCGTCAAAAACGAGCAAAAGCTATTCACGCTGAATCACAAAGCGCTGAGGCAACGCTTGGAGGTCATACGGAAAGTTCTCCGGTCCGAAGATGATTGGTTCAGCATCGCATTCATTCGAGACGAGAGGATGCGAGCGTTGAATTCTCGATATCGGGGAGAAGACGAAACAACGGATGTGTTGGCTTTTCCGCCGGCGGGTTTCTTTCCGGCCCCGGGTGAGCAAAAAGAGAGGGATACATTTTTAGGAGAAGTGGTCATTTGCGTGGATGAAGTGCTTCGCCAAGCGCAAGTGGAGTCGGTTGATTACGGCGTCCTGGCGGATCGTCTGCTCGTGCATGGCCTTTTGCATCTCAAGGGATATGATCATGACACAAAGTCGGAATCCGCGCGCATGAGTCAGGAAGAAAAAAGGATGGCCTGTCTGCTTGAGGGGGAGTGGCTGTCTCGACAAACACCGGGGAATCCTTGAGTGGCAGGATTGCGGGTGACGCGCGCAGGAATAGCCGGCCTTTTGCATATGCACACTGTTCCTCATTGGGAAGGGGAGCATCATCTTATTCCTGCCCCCGGTGGCATGTGGGTGATTCCCGATAATTGATAGACGACCTATAATCAATTCCGCCCTGATTTTGAAATCTAAAACCCGTTGGACTTGGTGGTGATATGGGCAGCCTTCGACTCATCATCGGTTTGATCCTGTCATTGGCGATTCTGAGCTTCGGTGTCATCAATATGAAGCCGGTGACTGTTGCCTATTATCAAGGCAGCATCAACTTGCCTCTTTTTTACGTTCTATTGGCCGTGTTTGCATGCGGGTTCATGGTGGCATGGCTTGGTGGCGCATTAGACAGGTTGAAGTTCAGGACCCAAATCGGGAAATTGAAGCGGGAAGTCAAGTCGCTGGAGAGTAATCTGGATGAGGCGCGGGAGCAAAGTGGCAAGTTCCTCCCAATGGGAAATCCTGCGACCGAAGAATCCACAACTGCGCGTAATGAACTTACCTCGCAATCCGATTCCAAATCCCGGATGAGCCTATCCCCCCGTGAATCGAAGGCGGAGTAAGTATGCCTCCCTCAAAAAGCACTCTGCATGCCAGGAAAGCAAAAAATACATCGGGCAATAAAAGCCGTGGCCCATCACCTGCGATGCGCCAATACCTGGAAATGAAAAGACGCTATCCGGACGCGATGCTGTTTTTTCAGTTGGGTGATTTTTTCGAGATGTTTTATGAAGACGCGAAACTCGGGGCGAAAGTACTGGAACTCACGCTGACGTCGCGCCAGAGCGATGACAAGGGACCTATACCGATGTGTGGCGTGCCTTGTCATTCGGCATCCTCCTATTGCGGGCGATTGCTGGAGGCAGGTTATAAAGTCGCCATATGCGAGCAAGTGGAAGATGCGGGAGAAAGCAGGGGAGTTGTGAGGCGCGAGGTGACCCGCGTCCTCACTCCGGGTACTTCGATTGCCGACCTCGAGTTACTGGATAGCAAGGAATCTCAATACCTGGCGGGGATTACCTTATCGGCCAGAGAAGGAAAGACGCTTTGGGGAATGGCATGGCTCGATAGCTCGACCGGTGAGTTTTGCGCGACACAGGTGGAAGGCGATGCCGCCGAGACGCTTATTTGCAACCAACTGGAGAGGCTTTCTCCTCGTGAACTCATCTTGCCGGATGTATTTTCTCCGTCTGATGAGTTGAAAAGCAAAATGGGTGAACTGAATATCCATGTTGAAAGAAGACCAGCCGCCACCTTTGATGAGCCGCTTGATTCCAAAAGCCTGGACTCCGTCTTTCCGAATGAAGCAAATGTTCTGGCGAATCCGGTGGCGGTAAATACCGCCATAGGTGTTTTGGCGTATCTCAAAGAAAACCAGCCTGGCGATTTTCCCCACATCAAACCTGTGTTTTTCTCCCGACTCTCTGACACCATGATTCTCGATGCCGCCACGTTACGAAATTTAGAACTCACTCGTTCGGCTGTGGATCGCGGGAATAAAGGTACTTTGTTTGGCCTGCTGGATGAGACGCAGACAGGCATGGGAGGACGCCTGCTGAAAAAATGGGTCCTTTCACCTTTGATTGAAAAAAAAGCCATCGATTATCGTGCCGAATCGGTACAGGAGCTCGTGGATAAGTCCGAAATCCTGAATATGCTCAAAAGTGTCCTTGAACCTATTCAGGATATCGAAAGGCTCCTGGGTCGCGTGGGTTCTCAAACGGCAAACGCCCGGGACCTGGCGGGGCTCGGCGCTTCTTTGGGAATGTTGCCAGAGGTTTTTGAGGCAATAAAGGAGATGGATTCCGGGTTGTTTCGTACCGTCTTGTCGGGGTGGGATTCTCTCGAGGACGTAGCATTGGCGCTGAAGAACGCGATTGTGGATGATCCGCCTGTCTCGATTCGCGAAGGAGGAATATTTCGCGCTGAGCATGATCAGGAACTCGCAAAATTGAGAAGGGCTCAGCAAGAGGGCGATACGTGGCTGAAAAATTATGAAAGCGAGGAAAAACAACGAACGGGACTGCCTTTGAAAATCGGATTTAATCGTGTTTTTGGATATTATCTCGAGATAGCCAAACGCTTCAGTGAGCAGGTGCCGACAGAATATACGCGCAAGCAGACTCTGGTTTCTGCAGAGCGCTATATCACTTCCGAGTTGAAGAAGATGGAAGAGGACATCCTTGGAGCAGAGGAGAAAGCCCATCATCTTGAGTTCATGCTTTTTGGATGTTTAAGAGCCGAAATATCGAAACAGGCCAGGCGCGTACTCGCCGCCGCGGAGAGGATAGCGATTCTTGATGCTGTTTTGTCCTTGGCGCTCGTTGCGCGTAAAAATGGATACGTGAGGCCCCAAATTACGGATTCTACGAATCTTGAAATCATCGAGGGCAGGCATCCCGTCATGGAGTCGGAGAATCCCGGCCTCTCTTTCGTACCGAACGATTTGTCGATTCGCGATGACCGCCGAATACTTATCGTCACAGGGCCGAATATGGCCGGGAAATCCACTTATCTGCGTCAATCGGCGCTCATCATTCTGATGGCGCAAATTGGCAGCTTCGTACCCGCCAAGAGGGCGGAAATCGGTTTGGTTGACAGGGTGTTCACTCGCGTCGGCGCGCATGATCGACTTTTGGAAGGGCAAAGCACCTTCATGGTCGAGATGGTGGAGACGGCCACTATATTGAGAGAGTCGACGCAGAGGAGTTTCATCGTGTTGGACGAAGTCGGGCGAGGCACGAGCACTTACGATGGAGTGAGCATTGCCTGGTCAATTGTAGAGTATCTGCATAATGAGGTTCGTCACAGGGCGAGGACCTTGTTCGCAACCCATTATCATGAGTTGGCCGAACTTTCGAAAGAACTCGCCTGTGTGAAAAATTTAGCGGTCGAAGTGCGAGAATGGGGTGATGAAATCGTTTTTTTACGAAAAGTAACCGATGGGAGTTGCGACAGAAGCTACGGCATTCATGTAGGCAGGTTGGCGGGACTTCCAGAAGAGGTTATCGACCGGGCGAAGACTTTGCTCTCCAGGTTTGAGAGTACGGAGGCCATGTCCTGCTCCGGAGGAGAAAAATCTTTTTTGGAAAATCGCCGGGAAAATGGGCAATTGCCATTGTTTTCACGTGCGGAATCGCAAGTCGAGAAGGTGTTGAAAGGCCTGGATCTGGATTCCATTACACCTCGCCAGGCTCTCGAAACCCTGTATGAACTCCGAAAGAGCATAGAAACCGTTGAACAGGAAAAAAAATGGATGTAGACCACGGCGCGCCATCTGGATGTGTTTTTTGAAGCCTTGAAGGCAGAGAGGCCAAACAAGGGATTGAGAGCTTTTCTTGTATGAGGTAGCATTGAACTTAAGGGCCAAGGGGAACATATGTTATCTAACTTCCAGAAAACATTTGTTCTGAGAAAATTAAGCATAGCCATTTGTGTGCTCTTCTTTCTGGTCGGGCCGGCGCTCTCCGCAACGGATGACCAAGGCGGAATTCGAATACAGGATATCGTCGTTGTTGAAAAGAAAGGGGAGTTGCTCGTTTTTGGTTCTCTTCTGGGCGTATTTTCGCCAAAACTTCTGGAAGCCATCCATAGCGGTGTGACCACGAAGTTCATCTTTGATGTAAGTCTCCTCCGCTCTCGCAAGCTGATCTATGATCTGGAAGTCTCTGCGCGGCAATTGCATCATCAAGTGAAATATAGCGCCCTGAAAAAAACATACACTTTTCATCTCAGAGAAGGCGCGAAAGACATTGAAAGAAAAGTGACGAAAAGCCAGGGCGAAATGATGGACTGGATGCGTGAATTGAATGGTACACCCATTCTGTCTGGCGAGGCTTTGTCCCTCAATGGTCAATATTATGTCAAAATCAGAGCGCGATTGAATCATGTGGATTTTGTTTTTCCCTTTAATTATTTACTCGCTTTTTGGGGGAAGAATTCTGATTGGAGCTATTCCCGGACGTTCAGCTCTAAAGGAATGTGAATTTTGTATCCAAAGCGACTGAAAAATCTGGAAATCTCTTCCCGTCGACGAAGAACGCTTCTGCGCTCTTTCATCGCCTTGATCATCATAGCGACTCTTTCGTTCGCGGCCTGGATTTACTTCAAGGAGCTTGAACCGGGAGTCCCCCTGCTTAACAACGTCGTTGTATTTTCGCTTGTGAACCTGAGCATCATTCTGCTCATGGTGGCTATTCTTTTGGTGGCAAAGCACTTGGTGCGTCTTTACTACGAGGGGAGAACGGGCGCCGGCCGTTCGCGCTTGCAATTAAAGCTCGTGTTGGCTTTTGTCGGATTTACGCTCATCCCTGTAGTGGCTCTTTTTGTGGTGGCCAGCGGCCTGATAAACCAAAGCTTTAACGCCTTGTTCAACATGAATGTGGAGAGAGCGCTCAAAGGGTCGTTCGAGGTGGCTCAAACGTATTATCGGGAGGTGGAGCGAAACGCGCTGTTCAGTGCGAGTAGAGTAGCGCTTATGTTGGAGAAGTCGCACTCCGACATATTAGCAAACCCCAAGGCGATTGAACAAAAATTAGAGTCCGAGAGAAAGAGCTTGGGGGTAGACTTCATCCAACTCTACGATAGGGGTCGAAAAGAGATCGTATCGGTCAATCGTCCGGGGTTGGAACGAGCCGCAACATTCTCACCACTGGTGGGATACGTGGATCAGGTGATTGATGGGGAGTCGCGCTCGAGTATAGAGAACTGGGAAAAAGGCGATGTCATCTATGGCGTGGCGCCTCTGAAGATTCAAAAAAAAGTGGTGGGGTTTATCGTCGTATCCAAATATGTTTCAGATAGGCTCGTGGAGAGGATCAGGGGCATCTCCGATTCTTTCGTGAATTATAAAGAGTTGGAATTGTCCAAGAACCCAATTAAAGCCAACTACATCATCACTTTTTTGGTGGTCACCTTGCTGATTTTGTTTGCCGCCATATGGTTTGGCTTCTACCTTGCGCGCGGGATCACGGTTCCCATCGAAAAACTGGCGGAAGCCACAAGGGCGGTGTCGGATGGCGATCTCGAACATCGCGTAGATGCGCAAGCAGATGGCGAGGTAGGTATTTTGGTCAACACATTCAACAGCATGACAGAAGAATTATTGGCCAACAAAGAGAAAATCGAAGAGTCTTCTGAAACCCTGCGCCGCTCCAACCTGGAGATCGACAGAAGGCGCAGATATATGGAAGCGATGCTCGAAAATATCGGAGCAGGTGTGATATCCATCAATCGCCGGGGTCGCGTTACTATTCTCAACAAAGCGGCTGGGGAGTTGCTGAGCGTTGAGCCTCAAGATGCCGTGGGTCGAATGTTCAGCGAGGTTTTCGAAAGCGCGCATCTCGAACCCGTCCGTCAGTTGATGCGTTCAATGAGGGATCGAAAACACCAAAGCGCTTCGGAGCAAGTGGAGATCATGATTGATGGCCGCGTACTGACGCTACGCGCGAGCTTGACCCTGCTCAAAAGCGCGGATGGTGGCAGGCTCGGAGCAGTCATTGTGTTTGATGATTTGACGGCTTTGATACGGGCTCAAAAAGTGGCCGCATGGCAAGAAGTGGCTCGTGGCATCGCGCATGAGATCAAAAATCCGCTTACACCGATTCAGCTCTCTGCTCAGAGAATGAGAAGAAAATTTGAAAGTGAAGCCTATGATTTTGCGGAAGTATTTGAATCTTGTACGGATACTATTATCAATCAAGTAACGAGTCTGATTGAAATGGTGAATGAATTCAGCCGGTTTGCACGAATGCCGGAGCCGAGGTTGAGGCTTTGCGGGTTTGCTCCCCTCATTGAAGATGTTGCGAATTTATATCGTGGCAGAAAAGGGAATGTGGAATTTTCCATTCAAATCACTGCAGGGAATGCAGCGGTCATGGCGGATCCCGAACAGTTGCAGCGAGTGTTCATCAATTTGCTGGAAAATGCCTTTGAATCCCAAGAGGTCGAAGGCGAGATAGATTTGCAGGCATGGAGTGATGCGGACAGAAATATGATAGTCGTTGAAGTTGCCGACCAGGGGCAGGGTATATCGGAAGACGTGAAAGGCCATATATTCTCTCCTTACTTTTCTACGAAAGACAGAGGCTCGGGGTTGGGTTTAGCTATATGTCATCGCATTGTGGCGGACCATAATGGAACGATAGGCGTGCGAGATAACTATCCAGCGGGTTCTGTTTTTCGCGTAACGTTGCCATTGGCGCCTGCTGTGGACATCACGCCTGAAAAGGAAAGGACGGCTTCCATTGGATAAGGGACATGTCCTCATCGTCGATGATGAGCGTGAGATACTCGCCAGCCTGGAAGATGTTTTGCACGATGAAGGGTATCGTGTAGAGCGGGCGGAGTCTGGAGAAACTGCCCTTCAGTTGGTTCGAACTGAAACTCCTGATGTGGTTTTGGTTGATGTGTGGATGCCGGGCATTGATGGAATCAAGACTTTGCAAGCGGTGAAGGAGTCGAACGCGGATATCGAAGTCGTTGTGATGTCTGGTCACGGTAATATTGAAACCGCGGTGGCCGCAACCAAGCTGGGCGCTTTCAATTTTATTGAAAAACCTCTGTCTATTGATGCGGTTTTGCGTATAGTCGATTCCGCTGTTCAGTCGCGAAGGGCCAAGGAATTCAAGGTAAATGATGTCGTTGATGTGATGCTTGACGGCGCCAGCAAGAGTATTCAAAGGGTTCGAAGAGCTATCAGGAGGGCGGCGAAAGATATTGGCCCCTTGTTGATTGCGGGCGAAAGGGGAACCGGCAAGCGTTTTATTGCAAAGGTGATTCATAAGAATGGTATCAAGGAAGAAGAAGGCTTTAGGCCAGTTCATTGCCGCTCTCTGTTTCCGGTGCCTGAGGTAAACGAATGGGAAGAGACACTGGAGCGGCTGGTGCCCGATACCTTTCAAGGGACGGTATATCTTGATGGTCTGGAGCAGTTGCCCATGGCGGAGCGTGAGAGGTTTCTCGCTCGATTCCTTGGGTATGCAAAGGATTCAATACGTTTGGTGGTGTCCCTTGATCACATGGGGACCCCGAAAGACAAGACTTACGTACGAACCTTGTCCACCCAAATAGGCGCCGATGTAATAAATTTGCCCTCTTTGCGCGAACGAAAAGAGGACATTCTACCGTTAGCCAACAGGTTTTTGAATGAATGCACTGAAATTGGCAGGCATGAAAAGAAATTTTCAGAGGATGTCATTGCACTACTAGAAGACTATGACTGGCCGGGCAATATAGCTGAACTAAAAGGCGCAGTGACCAAAGCAGCATATGCATCACAAGGATCGGAGATTCGAATCGCCCACTTGCCGCATGCGATACGCGAAGTTTCTGATTTCGAGGCGGATACATCAAAAGACGACGTCCCATCCAATTTTAATGTGGCCAGAACTCAGTGGGAGAGGCAATACCTGTCCTTCCATTTGGAAGAGCACGGCTGGGATATCAACAAAACCGCCCAGGCTGTAGGTATGACGGAGCCTGCTTTAAAGCGAAAAATTAAAGCATACGATATAGAGCCCGTATTACCGGCTTCAGCGACGCTTAGGGAAACAAATCAAAGGAGTATTTCGAAGAGTGTCGTGTTGTATGGTCGGGGGCTTCATTCAGGGCTGAAAACGGGATTAATCATTGAACCCTTGCCGCCGGGGAGCGGGATTCAGTTCGGCAGCGTGACGAGCCCCGATATTGTGAGGGCGAATGTCGATTTTGTGGCTGGTACCAACCATGCGACGAACTTGCGCAATGGAGCTGTGACGGCTCGAACGATAGAGCATCTGATGAGCGCGCTGCACGCTTATAAGATTAGCAATATACTCATCAAGATGAGCGAGGAAGTGCCCGTCATGGATGGCTCGGCAGTGGAGTTTTGCCGCTTGCTTGAAGAAGCGGGTATTGAGGATCAAAAGGAAAAACGCGAAGACTTGTGGGTTGATAAGGTTTACGAAATAGGTGAGCCGGCCGACGAGAAGGGTTATATTCGTATAGAGCCAGCGGATTCTTTTTCCGTTTCATACCTCATCGATTATCCTGAGCCGATTGGAAAACAATCCTATCTGTATGAACATAAGAATGCATTGAGTTTTCAAGAAGAAATCGCACCCGCTCGTACGTTTGGTTTTGTTTCTGAATTGGAGTCGCTCGAGAAAATGGGCCTGGCCGAGGGGGGTCGTTGGGATAACGTGATTCTTGTGGACAAGGCGCGTGTCGTGAATACCCAACTGCGATTTCCCAATGAGTTCGTTCGACATAAAATTCTTGACGTTATCGGAGATCTGTATTTAACCGGTCGTCCTATCCGAGGGAAAGTGACCGCGGAGAGAAGTGGCCACCGACATAATGTCGCTTTGGTCAAGAAGTTGATGGAAGTTCATGGCTGATTTTGAGTTCATTCCGAGCGATTCCGCCTGCTAAATCATGGAACATCACTTTTGAATGAGGATCGTCTGACATACCGCGACGCAGGTGTCGATGTGCATTTGGGAGATGACTTCGTTCACGCTATCTCCCAAGCCATTAAATCTACTCATGAGAGCCAGAGTGGTCGTATCCTGCAGGGGGCGGCTGATTTTGCGGGTTTGTTCCGCCTGGGTGATGAATATGAGGATCCTGTACTCGTTTCAGGCACCGACGGCGTCGGTACGAAGTTACTCCTGGCCCAGGAGTTCGAGCGTCACGATTCCGTTGGGATTGACTTGGTGGCCATGTGTGTTAACGACATCCTGACCACGGGAGCAGAACCTCTTTTTTTTCTTGACTACATCGCGACGGGCAAGATTGAGCAAAATGTATTGAAGGCAGCCGTATCCGGAATTGCCCAAGGTTGCCGGGAGGCAGGTTGCGCCCTCGTCGGTGGTGAGACGGCGGAGATGCCCGACATGTATGGCCCGGGCGCTTACGATCTCGCTGGTTTTGCCGTGGGGGTGGTTGAACGCAAGAAATTGGACAACAGACCGCCTGTGAAAGCCGGCGACGCCATACTCGCACTGCCTTCTTCAGGAATTCATAGCAACGGGTATTCTTTGGTGCGGAAAATATTTGAGTCAAAAGGAAAACGGGATTTTGCGACGAAAAGGCTGGGTGTTCCTGTTGAAAATGTTTTATTGGAGCCGACTCGGATTTACGCCAATGGAGCTAATTCTGTTCGGGGAGAAGAGGGGATAAGCGGCATCGCGCACATCACGGGAGGTGGTATTCCGGGAAATGTGAGCCGTGTGATGCCGGATGAATTGCAGGCTAAATTCTATCCGGAAAAGTGGGAGATGCCGGAGATATTTCCGTTGATTCAAGAGTTCGGTCCGGTTGAGAGCGCGGAGATGTATCGCACTTTTAATATGGGCTTGGGTTTTGTCTTTCTCGCGAGGGCCGAGCGAGCGGGGTATTTGCTTGAGTGTTTGAGAAATGCCGGAGAACAAGCCATGGTTGTCGGCGAAGTCGCCTCAAAAACAAAGGATGGTCATTCCGTCGTCATTGAAAGCATATAAATCGTGAACGCAAGAACACAATTACGGGTGGGTGTTTTGGCCTCGGGGCGCGGGTCGAACCTGCAAGCCCTCATTGATGCCGGGCAGAAAACGGGTTTTCCGGCGGAAGTTGTATTAGTGCTGAGTGACAAAAAAAATTCGTATGCTCTCAAGCGCGCCTCGATAGCTGGAATACGACATCGACACTTCGCGCCGAAGGACGATGCTTTTTTTCTGAGGATGGGAGATGAAATCGAAAATTGCGAAATCGATCTCATCTGTTGCGCTGGCTTTATGCGTATTCTACCGCCGGATTTCGTGAGCCGTTTTGTAGGGAGAATCATCAATATTCATCCCTCGCTGCTGCCGAGTTTCCCTGGTCTGCATGCACAAAAGAAAGCTCTGGACGCCGGTGTGAGAGTGACTGGCTGTACGGTCCACTTTGTGGACGAGGGGGTGGATACGGGGCCGATCATTTTACAAGCCGCTGTGCCGGTGCTGCCTCATGACGATGAGAATACCCTTTCGGAGAGGATTCTCGCTTATGAGCACCGCATATACCCATTGGCGGTGCGGCTCATCTCCGAGGGAAGTGTTCGCTGTATTGATGGCATTGTGCAATATGCAGGAGACGCTCTTGTGGAACATCGCGGTTTCATCTCGCCCGTTTCGGAGTAGTCATCCACAAAGGATGAAGAGAGTTTTGCGCAAATCGAGTTTCTTGATACTGATATTTCTTTTTGGGTTTTTCGCGTATTCGCAAGAGGGCGCATCTGGTGCGCCTGCGGTGGAAGAATCGCGTCTGAAGATGGAGAAAATAGTCACGGCGCTCCAGGAAAAATATGAGGCCCTGGAATCCCTGCAAGCCTCTTTCGAACAGAAAAATGAATTAAAATCCCTTGGGCGAACAACGACGTCGAGCGGGCGCTTCGCGTGGAAGAAGCCCGGCAAATTACGCATGGAGTATCTCAAACCTGAAAAGCAGGTTCTGGTCTCTGATGGTCACATGTATTGGCTCTACACGGTCCGCTTCAAACAGGTGATTGTTTCCAAAACCGGAGGCTCTGGGTTTGGTGCGACTCCTTTGTTATTCTTGTCGGGCAAGGGGAATCTGAAAAAGAATTTTCATGTAACGGTGGAAGAAGTTGGAGTCGCCAGGCGAAGCGGGGGAATCTGGAGGGCTGGTCAGCCTCACCGCATTCGCCTGGAGCCGAAGGCCGCGGGCGCCTCGTTTCGCCGAATGTGGGTTGAGGTGGAGCCTGAGAATTTCAGAATCCTCACTTTGGCTTATATTGACAACATCGGCAATACAAGCCACTTGCGGTTTTCTGATGTCAAAGAAAACGTCAGTATTGCAGGAGAGAAATTTCAGTTTGTCGTGCCGCCGAATGTTGAGGTTCTACAAATGCCGACTCATAGCGGCCGGCGATAAATAAGGACTTACTCGAGAATGGCGATGCAAATCATAAACTGGGTGATGGGGTTCGGGCAAACGATTTTCTGGGCAGTACTGGTTCTGGGGTTGCTCATTTTTATCCATGAGTTGGGCCATCATCTCGTTGCGAAATGGCTTAAAATCGGCGTTTCCACTTTTTCTTTGGGCTTCGGTCGCCGCATCTGGGGTTTTCAGCGGGGAGAAACGGAATATCGCGTGTCGCTGATTCCCCTGGGTGGCTATGTGAAGCTCGTGGGAGAAGACCCGGAAGCGCAACCTGATAATCCCGATGCGCCCAAAGAACCGGATGAGCCGGAGAAATCTTTTTACTTGCGCCCTGTGAGCCACCGATTGGCTGTCATTTCGGCAGGACCCTTGTTCAATGTCGTCCTGGCCATACTCCTCAGTTGGGGATTGCACCTTGGTGGGATTCCAGTGCCCGGAACGTGGGTAGGTGGTGTATTACCTGATACGCCTGCGCAGAATGCGAAGCTTCAAACCGGCGATCACATCGTGGCTATTGATGGGACGCGAATTCAAAAATGGTCCGAGCTTGTCGAAATTATACGAAGAAATGCCGACAAAAAACTTGTGTTGACGGTGGAGCGCGGCCGCAAATCCTTCGAAACTCCCATCATTCCGACATCGAAGAGCGCGACGGGGAAAGAGCTGGGTTACGGCCGGATTGGGATCAGTATCGGGCAAGGCACCTACACCGAGCGTTTTGGCTTCCTGGAGTCTTTGGGAAAGGGTTTTGAGCAAAACTACCGCATCGCCAGCTTAACGGTCATTACGTTGTATTCGATGCTGACGAAGACCATTCCTGCGGACATCGGAGGGCCGATCCGTATCTCGGTGGTGGCCGCGGAGCAGGCGCAGCGCGGATTCCGCTACCTTGTCATGTTTACGATTTTGCTCAGCATCAATCTGGCGATTTTGAACTTGCTGCCAATTCCGGTTCTCGATGGCGGGCATATTTTTTTCTTGCTTATTGAAGGCTTGCGTGGCAAACCTATTAGCCTGAGAGTCCGGGAGTTGGCCATGCAGGTCGGCACCGTTCTGCTCATCGGTTTGATGATCTTTGCCACCTATAAGGACAGCGTGTATTATCTTTTCGGTAGTGAATCGTCAACGATAACGAAACAAGAGAAGCAGGTAGAGAAAATGAAGGACGCAACGAAATCGTCTCCTGGGAGCAGAAAAAGCGAATAGGGGCTTGTGCATTGTTTGAGCCATTTACGGACGACGTGTTTTACACCAAACCCATACCGGGGATTGGCCTGCCACTTAAAGAGCAAAGCAGCGCCGCTTTGCCGGTGCTTGGAGCGGATGACACCACCGAGGCGTTGCCTTGTGCGGATCCTTCCTTGTTCCCTCTCAATCGACGAAGAAGCTCTCAAGTAGAAGTTCGCGGCGTCAAAATCGGTGGTGGTGCTCCCATCGTGGTGCAATCGATGTGCAACACCTACACGCATGATGTGGAGGGGACCGTAGACCAAATAGAGCGACTGGAAGCTGCGGGGTGTGAAATTGTTCGTCTGGCCGTTCCTGACGAGAAGTCGGCCAATGCGCTCTCTGAAATCAGGAAACGCACCGAGATGCCCTTGGTGGCGGATATCCACTTCGACTATCGCTATGCCTTGATGGCGGCGGATGCGGGGATCGATTGCCTGCGCATCAACCCCGGCAACATCAACGGGGAAGAAAGGGTGAGCGAAGTCGTCGCTGCGGCGAAAGGCAATGGCTTGCCCATCCGCGTTGGTGTGAACGCCGGTTCCCTGGAAAAACATCTGCTTGATCGTTTCGGCGGTGCAACGCCCGAAGCGATGGTGGAGAGTGGGTTGCGCCATGTCGCCATGCTGGAGAAGCGAAGCTTTTATGACACGAAGATCTCTTTGAAGGCCTCCGATGTCGCGAGGACGGTAAAAGCCTATCGTTTGATGGCGAAACGCGTCGAGTATCCTCTCCATCTGGGCATCACGGAGAGTGGGAGCCTCCAGACGGGCAGCATAAAAAGCTCTGTCGGCCTGGGCATTCTGCTCTCGGAAGGTATCGGTGACACAATTCGCGTTTCCTTGGCGGCGGATCCGGTGGAAGAGGTGCGCGTGGGCTACGAAATTCTGAAAAGCCTGAAGTTGCGCCAAAAGGGCGTGAATGTTGTTGCGTGTCCATCGTGCGGACGTGTTCAAATTGACGTGGATAAGCTCACCATGGAAGTAGAGCAGGAGCTTGCCCATATTGATGCACCTATTACAGTGGCCGTCATGGGTTGCGAGGTGAACGGTCCTGGTGAGGCGAGAGATGCCGACATCGGCGTGGCCGGCGGCCATAAGCGCGCTCTGATTTTCATGAAAGGTGAAAAGTCAGGTCTGGTATCCTATGAGGACATCAAGAAAAACTTGGTTGAACGCGTGGAGCAACTTGCGGAGCAATACGAAAAAGGTCAATTTGAGGTAACTCACTCCTAAGAAAATCTGATTGATGCGATTCTCACGAGGTTTTTTGCCCACATTAAAAGAAGCGCCCGCCGAAGCGGAAGTCGTCAGCCATAAACTTATGGTGCGCTCAGGCATGATCCGCCGATTGGCGGCAGGCGTATATACGCTTTTGCCCCTCGGCGTGCGCGTGCAGCGCAAGGTCGAGCAGATATTGCGTGAGGAGTTGAATCGCGCAGAAGCGCAAGAAGTTTTCCTTCCCACGCTGAATCCTGCCGAGCTTTGGCGAAAAACAGGACGATGGGAAGTATACGGTAAAGAATTGATCCGCTTGAAAGATCGCCATGAGCGTGATTTTTGTCTGGGACCCACGCATGAGGAGGTAATCACCGATCTGGTGGCGCGCGAGGTAAGGAGTTATCGGGACCTGCCGCTCAATCTCTATCAGATTCAAACGAAATTCCGAGACGAGATCAGGCCCCGTTTCGGCGTGATGCGTGGGCGAGAGTTTACGATGAAGGACGGCTACAGCTTTGATAGAGATGAGGCGGGCGCGGAGCAAAGTTATGAAGAAATGGTGCAAGCCTATACCCGAATATTTCAGCGCTGTGGACTCAAGTTCAGTGCTGTGGAGGCGGATTCAGGGGCCATCGGCGGGAGTTTTTCGCATGAGTTCATGGTCATGGCCGATACGGGCGAGGAGGCGATCACCGTTTGTGATTCGTGTGGGTACGCAGCGAATGTGGAAAAATCGCCGGTATCCTTGAAGTTGCCCGAGAATGAGGGAGGCGAACTTGAAAAAGTCCATACTCCCGGCGCTCATTCCATAGAGGAAGTGGCGGAATTTTTCTCTCTTCCCCCATATCGCATGGTCAAGACTCTTTTGTATATGGCAGATGATGAGCCGGTGGCCGCCATGATTCCAGGCCACAGGGAATTAAATGAGATCAAACTGAAAAATGCGCTTGATGCAGTGGATATCGAGCTTGCCGACGCCGAGACGGTAGAGAAGCTTACGAACTCTGAAGTGGGCTTTGCAGGCCCGGTAGGCTTGTCGGATGTCCGGCTTGTGGCTGATTACAGCATTGAAAATCGCGAAGGGCTCATTGTCGGGGCAAATCAAACGGACTATCACTACACAGGCGCTCGCGAGGGTCGTGACTTTGCTGCAGGCATATTTGCAGACCTCACTGTTGCCCAGGAAGGAGATGCCTGCCCCAAATGCGAGGCGAGGCTCAGCATCAGGCGCGGCATCGAAGTGGGGCATGTCTTCAAGCTGGGTTGTAAGTATTCTGAATCTTTAGACGCTACCTATCAGGACGAGAATGGCGAGACGCACACTATCGTCATGGGCTGTTATGGCATCGGCGTAGGCCGAACAGTCGCGGCGGCCATAGAGCAGAACCATGATGAGGACGGCATCATCTGGCCTACTCCCATCGCTCCATATCATGTGGACATCATTCCGGTGAGGGTGGATGATGAAACCATGAAGGTTTGCGACCACATCTACGACTCGCTCGGGACCGCAGGGCTGGATGTCGCACTTGATGACAGGGATGAGCGCCCGGGCGTGAAATTCAAGGATGCCGATCTCATCGGGTTCCCTTACAAAGCGGTCATCGGCCCCAGAGGTCTCAAGGAAGGTAAAATCGAGATAAAATCGAGAAGGACGGGAGAGACCCAACTTGTAGCGATTAGCGAGTCGGTGGCTTTTTTGAAAAATCTGGTTTCCGAAGAAATGAAATCCGGCAGTTAATTTGCAAGGTTTTCAGGTTTTGTTTTGAAGCAGTTTATGGGTTTTTCCATGGAGTGCTGTTCGGCTCTGGGGTTATGGCAAGGGAAAGCCGAAAAAATAGAAAACTTGACGTTTTCGGTTCCAGGCATTTATATTCTGCTCCTGTAGTGAA
Source organism: uncultured Nitrospinaceae bacterium (assembly GCA_964440505.1). Taxonomy (GTDB): domain Bacteria; phylum UBA8248; class UBA8248; order UBA8248; family UBA8248; genus Bin107. The sequence continues at coordinate 27,136 of CAYTSP010000257.1, read as the reverse complement.
GCCGGAATTTTGGAAGGAGATATTTGAGCGTGGCCTACCAGGGAGTTCGCGAGTGCGCTGTTTGTGCTTGGCGAGAGGGTTGCCGCCTGAAGTATCGTAATGAACCGAACGGGGCGATTTTTTGTCCGGAATTTTCACCGGACTTGAGATTACAGCAAACGCAATCGAAGGAAATACCATCTTCGTCCGAAGGCCTAGAACGGGGAGCAAATGACAAATGAGGCGTGAAATCGAAATTCTGATCTTGCTCTTTTTGGGATACTTGTGCTTGATGGCGGGTTTTCGCTTTGAAGATGTTGGCATGCAGGTTTTTTTCTATATTCTCTCGGCCATGTTTTTTTTCGCCATATTCCGACCCAAGCAATCTCCCTGACGGGGTGCATTCTGGCGGCGTAGCTCAACCGGTTAGAGCATACGGCTCATATCCGTAGTGTTGGGGGTTCAAGTCCCTCCGCCGCTACCATTTCCTCGCCGCTTAGGGGAGGATATCTCAGGTGATGTCAGGCGCCTCGCAAGGAACTTCCTTGAAAGTAAAAAAAATATTTGAGACCAAGGTGAGAAAGGGTCTCAGGAAATCGGTTTATAAGGCCAGGTTTACCCCTTTGCTCGTTGGTTTTTCCGGTGGCGCGGATTCCACAGCTCTTTTGATGTCCTTAAAGTCGCTTCTGCCGGAATCACAGCCTTTGTGTGCTGTTCATATCGAACACGGGCTCCGCGGGAGCCTGTCGAAAAAAGACGCTGAGCATGCCAGGCATGTGTGTCAGCTCTACGACATTGATTTCCGTTGCGAGCATGTTCGTGTGTCTCGGATAGCGCAATTGGGACTCGAAGGAGCTGCTCGCGAATCGAGACGTTTGGCTTTTCTGACGGTCGCCAAGGAGATTGGCGCCGATACCCTCGCGTTGGCCCACAACATAGATGATCAAGCTGAAACCGTGCTCATGCGTTTATTTGAAGGAGCAGGCGTGAGAGGGATTTCAGGCATGAAGTGGCGGACCCCATTTTCGTCGAAAGGAGAAGACGGGTTCCACATCATCCGCCCCTTGCTGAATGTGTCGCGCAAGGAGATTTTGGAGTATTTGGAGGCGCAGGGCATCACTTGGGTCGAGGATGAAATGAATGCAGACGAGAGCCGCCTCAGAAACCGGATACGCAAAAAAATTATGCCAGTCGTACGAGAACATATAGGCGATGCGGCTGTCAGCGGAATTGCCAAGAGTGCAGAGATATCGGCCCCGCTCATCTCTCTCATGGATGAAATGTCCAAGGATTTGAGTGCGAAATTCATCCGTGAGGATAATGAGGAACTCGTTATTTTTCCTTTACGAGAGGTGAAAGAACTCTCTCAATTGCTTAGAGCCGAGCTTTGGCGCTCGGTGCTGAACATGCTCAGGGACGAATCGCCTGCTCACGCCCGCAGGCGTGCTCTGCGAAAATGGATTGAAGACCTGGATGGCCTGGCAATGGGGGACAAGCCCTCAGGAGTGTTGAGTTTGCCAGGTGGCTTGGTGGCGAGAAGGGAATATGACCGTCTGATCTTCGGTTGTTCCCCTATTGAGTCTAAGCTGCTTGAGGAGCAAAGGCTGCGGATTCCGGGAAAGACGGTTCATCATTCACTATGTTTAGAAATTGAAGCTTCATGCGATTTCACGCATCACACAAAAGGGGCATGGGAGGCACGGTTTGATCTGGAAAAGGTGGGGGTGGATGCCTGTATCCGGACCCGGCGCGATGGAGATCGATTCCATCCTTTGGGACGTACAAAAGAGAAGAAACTCAAGGATTACTTCATAGAACAAAAAATACCGAGAGCCTTCAGGAATCGGATACCTCTCCTGACCGTAGGAGATAAGGTGGCATGGATCATAGGCCATCAGGTTTCAGCGGAATTCCAGCTTGATGGGAATGAAAAACAGGGGGTTACCCTTAAAGCGTTGCTGGAGAATGAAGATAGTAAGTTCTTAAGTTCGTTGGCCTAGTGATTTGAAGTTTAACTCGTAGACGGATGAGAAAAATCCTGATAACGTGCTTTCAGGGTTTAGAGAGCCGCTCAACCGCACAAGAAGGAAGGCATTTTGAATCAATTTTACAAGAATTTGGCACTTTGGCTGATTATCGGGTTGATAATGGTGGGTTTGTTCCAGGCCTTCAACAGCCCACGTTCGACGGACAGAACGGTTGTTTATAGCGATTTTCTGCAAGCGGTATCTGAAGGACAGGTGAGCGAAGTGATTGTCCAGGGTGACAACATCCGGGGCCGCTACCTTAGCGGCAGATCCTTCCATACCCACGCTCCAAAGGACCCGAAATTGATCGACACCCTCAGGGCCAAGGGAGTTCGCATCACGGCACAGCCGGTAGAACAAAACTCCTGGTATATGAATATGTTGTTGAGTTGGCTGCCTATGCTGGTGATGCTGGGCGTTTGGATTTTCTTCATGCGTCAGATGCAAATGGGCGGCTCCAAGGCTCTTTCGTTCGGAAAAAGCAAAGCGCGTATGATGCCCGAATCCGCGAAGAAAAAGATTACGTTCGCGGATGTGGCCGGCATCGAGGAAGCAAAGGAAGAGCTCGAAGAGCTCGTTGATTTTCTCCGCGATCCGCAAAAGTTCACGCGCCTGGGCGCACGTATTCCCAAGGGTGTTCTTATGGTTGGTCCTCCCGGCACGGGCAAAACCCTGCTGGCGCGCGCCATCGCGGGCGAAGCGGATGTGCCGTTTTTTTCGATAAGCGGCTCTAGTTTTGTGGAGATGTTTGTCGGGGTTGGGGCGTCGAGGGTTCGGGATTTGTTCGAACAGGGCAAGTCGAATGCGCCGTGCATTATTTTCATTGATGAGATTGATGCTGTCGGGCGGCACAGGGGCGCCGGCCTCGGTGGCGGCCACGATGAGCGTGAGCAGACGCTCAATCAGCTTCTTGTCGAGATGGATGGTTTTGAATCGAATGACGGGGTCATCCTGATGGCGGCGACGAACCGGCCGGACGTGTTGGATCCGGCTCTCCTCCGTCCAGGTCGCTTTGACCGCCAGATTGTTGTCTCCCTGCCTGACATTAAAGGGCGCTTGGCGATTTTGAAAGTGCATTCGGAGAAGGTGCCGCTTGATGATTCCGTCGATTTGAATCTTATAGCGCGTGGGACTCCGCGCTTTGCGGGCGCTGATCTGGCGAACCTTTTGAACGAATCCGCACTTCTTGCGGCGCGCCGGGGCAAACGCTCTGTCGAAAATGAAGACCTGATGGAAGCGAAGGATAAAGTCTTGATGGGCAAGGAGCGGCGTAGCATGGCGCTCAGCGAAAAGGAGAAGAGAAATACAGCCTACCACGAAGCGGGGCACGCCCTTGTTGCATTGCTGATACCCGGGACGGATCCCGTCGAGAAGGTGACGATCATCCCGCGAGGTTTTTCGCTGGGAAGCACGTGGTCTTCACCTCTTGAGGATCGCTATAGCAACGATAAAACATTTTTGACGAACCAGCTTGCTTGCCTGATGGGTGGACGTGCGGCGGAGATGTTGGTTTTTGAGGAATTAACGACAGGAGCGAAAGCCGACATCCAGACATCGACTGACTTGGCGAGAAGCATGGTTTGTGAATGGGGGATGAGCGAGAAACTCGGTCCTTTGGCATATGGGAAAAAACATGAGCAGATATTCCTGGGACGTGAAATCTCCCAACACAGGGACTATAGCGACCAGGTGGCCCTTGAAATTGATAATGAAGTGAAGAATATGGTTTCGTCGAGTTATGAGAGAGCGTATAAATTGCTTGAGGAAAATCGAGATAAGCTCGATTTGCTCGCCAATGCGTTGCTCGAGTATGAAACCATCGATCTCAAGGATATCGAGTCTTTGATGGAAACCGGACAAATTTCCAGGAGCCCAAAGCGAAAAGACGAGGTTGGCGAAGAAAACACTTCGGCTACACCACAACCGGAGGAAAAACCTCGTGAGGACCCGCAGTCCTCGCCGACTGACCTGGCGCCCGGCCAAGCCTAGTTTCTCCCTATATTTCGATTTATGATAGAGCATTAGTGTGTTTCTGGATTCTGGCGCTATGGGCGGGAACGTCCATATAACATGGTGTTGCATTTGTGGTGTTGAGGGGAAAGATGCCTAAACTCTGTGTGAATGTGGACCATGTCGCCACCATCCGTGAAGCGAGAAAGACAAATGAGCCCGATCCGGTGGCGGCAGCGCTCATCGCTGAACGTGCGGGAGCCATAGGTATCACCATTCATCTGCGTGAAGACAGAAGGCATATCCAGGACAGGGACTTGAGGCTGATGCGCCAGGTGGTTCGGGGCAAGCTCAACCTGGAGATGGCGCCCGTACCGGAAATGCAAGGCATTGCCCTTGATGTGAAGCCGGAGCAGGTCACCCTGGTTCCGGAGCGGCGTGAGGAGATAACGACGGAGGGCGGCTTGGATGTGGCAAGCAACATCGAACAGATAGCCGGTTTGATGAAGCCGATGCGAAATGCCGGGCTCCTCTTGAGTCTTTTCATCGACCCGCACCCCGAGCAAATTGAAGCCGCAAAGGAGTTGAACGCAGATTTCGTGGAGTTGAACACGGCTGCTTACTCTGAAGCCGGGGGTCACCTTTCCCAGGAAAAAGAGTTGGCCGCACTCAGAGAGGCTTCCTTAAAGGCCGACGGCCTCGGCCTCGGCGTTCACGCGGGCCACGGCCTCACGTATCTCAATGTGGAAGCTGTGGCCTCTCTTCCCCACCTGCAGGAACTGAACATTGGCCACAGCATTGTTTCACATTCTGTTTTCGTCGGTTTCGAGAGAGCCGTGCGCGAGATGTCGAATATCATTGAACGAGCAGGCCCCGTCTAAGCATGCCGATTCCCGTCGTAACAGCCCAGGAAATGTCGAATATCGACAACCGGGCAATTCAAGAATATGGAATTCCCTCCACATGCTTGATGGAGGCGGCAGGGGCAAAATCCGCTCAAAAGATCTGGGAAAAATACGGCAGAGCCGGTCTCCGTGTTCTGATCGTTTGCGGAAAAGGGAACAACGGAGGGGATGGTTTCGTCGTTGCCAGACATTTACTCAATGCAGGAGCCGATGTCGATGTCGCGGCTTTGTTTCCCCTGAGAGAAGCCACGGGTGACCCGGCCATTTTCTTGAAATCGCTCGAGAAGATGCGAATTCCCATATTCGAGGTGGCGGAGGACAACACCTCACTGTTGGAGGAGATGGGGAATAATGCGGATCTGATAATAGATGCCATTCTGGGGACCGGGTTTCGTCCGCCTGCCCGAGGCCTTCCGGAGGAGGCCGTCCGCATCCTTTCTGCCAGCGAGACCCCGATAGTGGCCATTGATATGCCGTCCGGGCTCGACTCCACTACAGGCAGGGCTGAACTTCCATATATCAATGCAAAGGTCACCTTGGCTTTAAGCGCTCTCAAACGGGGTCATCTTCTCATGCCTGCTGCAGAGCATGTAGGGGAGGTCTTGTCTCTCGACATCGGGATTCCGCAAGAGTGTCTGAAAAAAGAAAATATTTCACTCCACGTTACGGAACCTTTTGATGTGGCTGAAAATTTGCCGGAAAGACGTCCCGATGCGCACAAAGGGGACGCTGGCCACCTTTTGTTGATAGCTGGTGCACCCGGTATGTCGGGAGCCGCCTTGATGACGGCCATGTCGGCTCTTCGTTCGGGTGCTGGTCGGGTGACGCTTGCTGTGCCGGAAAGTATTTATCCCCTGGTGGAGAGCATATATCCTGAAGTCATGACGTTATCTTTGCCGGCGACGGAATCTGGATCTGTGGATGCATCGGCGTTCGATTTTGTCGTCGAGCGCTCAGAAGACATGAGTGCTTTGGTCATTGGACCCGGGCTGATGACAAACCCGAGAACGATCGAGCTTGTTCACCGCCTCATCCAGCATGTTGATGCTCCCATCGTCCTCGATGCCGATGGCCTGAATGCGCTTGCGCAGGATTTGACCATCCTGGATGGCAGACTGGCTCAACTGATCCTGACGCCTCATCCTGGAGAAATGGCGAGGCTTCTTGGAATCTCGACGAGAGAAGTGCAGGAAGATCGCGTTGCGCATGCGGGCTCATTTGCTGCGCACCACCATCTTGATGTCGCCTTGAAGGGCTGGGGAACGATTGTCGCCACATCGGATGGGGAAATCTGGTACAACCCCACTGGAAATTCCAATATGGCCACCGCCGGAAGTGGAGATGTATTGGCGGGCGTCATCGGCGCCTTGCTCGCCCAGGGGCTTTCCCGAAAGTGGGCTTTGGTTTGCGGGGTTTATCTGCATGGCTTGTCTGGCGAACTGGCGTCCCTGGAAGTGGGCGGGCTCGGAATCACGGCAACCGATATTATACAAGCCCTTCCCAAGGCGAGAAGGAAAGTGTTCATGGAAGCGGGAGGTTCCAAAACTGCTTGAACTTCCTTTTCAGATGCAAAGCGATTCGGTTGAGCAAACGGCCGAGTTGGGTGCTCGTTTGGCAAAAGTATCGAGACCCGGCGAGGTCATTTTGCTCGATGGTGATTTAGGCACCGGAAAGACGGTCTTTGCCAAAGGTTTTATCGAATCGATGTCCGGCGGAGAGGGGCGAACTGTTAGAAGTCCCACTTTTGTTTATATTCACCACTATCCGACAATACCACCCGTACACCACATCGACCTGTATCGACTCCCGAAGGATTCAGACCTCAAGGAAATGGGTTTATGGGATCATATAGGCGATAGCGATTTTGTGTTGATCGAGTGGCCTAACCATGTGGAAAAATGGCGCTTCTCTTTATTGACTCACGTCAAATTTGAGATTGTGGGAGATAACAGTCGACGCTTATACATTTCCCGGCCATGAAATAATTCTTCTTTACAAAGAAAGGAAAGGGTGGCAATCTAACAGGGCATTATTTTTGCATATGTATTTTGATGCAAGAGGATAACCGGAGCGGGAAGATAAATTTCGTGGTTCTGGGGGGATGAATTTTTATCGCAGACGTAGCATGTTTTGACGTTGAATACCGCCTGTGTTTCAGAAGGTTTGCGATGCTTTTCCGTAAGATGCTGAGAATGGTGTTGCTGGGCTTTCTGCTCGCGATTGGCGGTACTATTGCCTATTTCATCGTGGGTTCTTCGAGTCATTATCTTGATGTGGGCAAAATTTCGCTCACCGACTCGGATGCAGACGTTAATATAGACAAAGTGCATGTTGTTCAAAACACGAAAGGCGTCAGGGAATGGGAGTTATGGGCGGACTCCGCAAAGGTGTACCGTCAAAAAGGTTTGACCATTCTGAAGAATCTGAAGCTTCGGTTTTATCCGAAAGAAGGTGAGCCGGCGCATGTGATTGCTCAGGAAGGTACCATGCAGAACGAGAGTCGAAACATCAGGATCAGCGGCAATGTCACCATCCTGGCGTCGAATGGCGTTTCAATGAAAACAGACTCTTTGTATTTTCGCTCAAAAGAAAAACGTATCGATACGGATTCGCGGGTTTTGATGGAGGGGTCTCGTTTTCGTCTGGTTGGTACCGGCCTGCAAGGGCAAACCGATCTGGGAAATTATAAACTGAAGGAGAAAGTTAGCGCTACGATATACGGTGCGAGAGAGGATTTCCTCAAGCAAGAAAGAGGAAATAAACCAATTCGTGCCAACTAGGGGAATATACGGCCGATCCCGAATGGAGGGCTGTTTTGAAACCGAAAAACTTCCGCCTGAAGCGCCTCGGCCCCATTGCTTTGGGGTCTTGCCTGGTCTTTTTATTATGGAGCGGCGCTAACTCATTTGCACAGCAGAAAAACAAGCAAAGCCGGTTAGACCGCAAGGCCCCCATCCACATTACCTCCGATAAGATGGAAGTGAACAGCCGGAAGAATCTCATCGTGTTCATCGGAGATGTAAAGGCGAACCAGGGAAACATGCACATAAAGGCGAATCGCCTCGAAGTATATACACTGAAAGCCAAACGACCGGGCTCGAAGCGCAGGCCGAATTCCAAAGACGATGCAGGGGAAGTCGATAGAATTGTGGCCACCGGAAACGTGAGGATGGATCAGGCAAAAAGGAGGTTCGCCACTGCTGCTCGGCTTGAATATCGAGACTCTACCGGCATCGCTGTTTTGACAGGCAGTCCTCGTGTGTGGGAAGGAAAGAATCAGTTGGTCGGCGCCAAAATAGAGTTGAATTTGAAAGAGGACAAAACAATAGTTCATGGCTCACCTCGCCGGAGAGTCAGTGTCACCCTTTTTCCTTCCAGCGAGACACCCCGCCGTAAAAAATCCAATTAGGCTCATGGCTACGCGAACCGATGGCAATGCTATACGACGCACGGGTGCTGTTTCTGTTCGCGCAACCGGATTGACGAAAAGCTATTCTGGCCGAAGAGTCGTCTCCGGTGTGGATCTCGAAGTGCAGCCCGGCGAAATCGTGGGCCTGCTTGGACCAAACGGGGCCGGCAAGACGACGATATTTTATATGATTGTGGGGCTGATCGTTCCAGATGCGGGGGAGATTTTTTTGAATGGCAGGGAAATCACCGGCCAGCCCATGTATATGCGTGCCAAGCAGGGAATTAGTTATTTGCCGCAGGAGGCGTCTGTGTTTCGTCGCCTTTCGGTGAGGCAAAACATCATGGCGGTCCTTGAATTGGTTTCCCGTGATTCAAACCAGCGCGAGAGGCGATTGAACGAGATTCTGGAGGATCTGGATATCGAGCACATTCAATCCGTGAAAGGCTATGCTCTCTCCGGCGGTGAAAGAAGGCGTGTAGAAATTGCTCGGGCATTGGCCACAAATCCCGCTTTTATGCTCCTTGATGAGCCTTTCGCCGGCATTGATCCCATTGTGGTTCACGATATCCAGGATATTGTAGCGGGCCTGAAAGCTCGTGGAATCGGGGTCATCATCACGGACCACAATGTACGCGAGGCCTTTCAAATATCCGACAGGATATACATCATCAATGAGGGGCGGATACTCGAGTCCGGTGCCCCGGAGGAAATCGCTTCGAGCGACAAGGCTCGGGATGTTTATCTGGGCGAAAAATTTCGTCTTTGAAGGCAAGGGGAATAAAGATGGCTTTGCAGCATAAGATGGCGATGAGGGGGGAGCAGCGCCTCGTCATGACCGCCATGTTGCGGCAGGCGATTGGCCTTTTGCCTCTGAACCGCACGGAAATGCAGCAAGCTGTTCAGCAGGAAATGCTGAACAATCCCTTGCTGGAAGAAATTCAGGATGAAGTGCAAGAAGTAGCTGATGGCGAGATGCCGGAATTGAGAGACGATGTTCCCGAGAGTCAAAATGATGAAAGAGGCGAAGTGGAAATCGATTGGGAAAACATCGTGCAGGACAATTATAATGATTTCTCGCCTCCAACCTTCGAAGATGAGTTCCCCTCTTATGAGCAGACCTTGGCGCGCTCCGATACGCTGCATGAGCACCTGGTATGGCAATTGAGTCTTTCGGTGGTCCCTGAACCGGTAGCAAGGGTTGCCGAGCAAATTATTTGGAATGTAAATGACGAGGGTTATCTGGACGTTGATGTGGAGGAGTTGGCGGCGGGCATGGGCCTGGGGCCACTTGAGGCTGATAGGGCACTGGCTTTGGTGCAAGGTTTCAACCCGCCGGGCATTGCTGCGAGAACACTTCAAGAATGCCTTCTTATACAATTGAAGAATATTGACTTATCTATAAACGGAAATACCTCTTTCGTGGATTTGGCGCGAGACCTGGTGCTTGAAGACATTGAGAAGATAGGTGAGCGCCAATATGCGAAACTCGCCAAGGTTAACGGTGTCGATGTGGACGACATCATTCGGGCTGTCCACATCATTCGAAGTCTGGATCCTTGCCCTGGATTGCGTTTTTCCGAACAAAGGGTGGAGGTAGTGGCCCCGGACGTGAGCGTCACCAAAAGGGGAGATGATTATGAGGTGGCACTCAATGACGATGGACTGCCGCTCCTGCGTGTGAATTCTCTTTATGCGGCCATGGCGGCCGACAAAGCGGGAACCTCCCCCGATACAAGGAAATATTTGGATGAGAGGCTCAGGGCGGCTGCCTGGTTCGTCAAGAGCATAGAGCAGAGAAGGCAGACGATTCTCAAAATTTGCCGAAGCATAGTGCGTTTCCAAAGGGATTTTTTGGACCATGGCGTGAGTCGCCTGAGGCCCCTGATTTTGAGAGATGTGGCGCTGGATATCGGGATGCACGAATCGACCGTGAGTCGTGCTACGACGGGCAAGTATATGGATACGCCGCAGGGTGTTTTAAGCCTCAAGTATTTTTTCCACAGCGGGTTGGAATCTGGAATGGGGAAGAGCGCCTCTTCGGTAGCTGTAAAAGAAACAATCAAGAAAATCGTGGAACAGGAAAACCCGGAGAAGCCGCTCACCGACCAGCAAATTGTGGAGAGGCTCAAGCAGGATAACGTGGCGATAGCGAGGCGGACAGTGACGAAATACCGCAAAGCACTGCGCATCTCTCCCGCTGGCAAAAGGCGCAAAATGCGTCAATGACACTCTGAAGCGGCTTATGTATTGACTCGTATTTCGTATCTATGCACAACGTGGCTCATAGGAGTGGGTCAAGAGTCTCCAGGGGCATTTGGTTTTTCTGGAAATATCAAGGATGTTTGTTATCATCCAAAGAAATTGGTCGTTCCATTTCCCGGTTCGCGATATGGCGTCTCGGAGGTTTCGGTCCGGATGTTCATTCGCGTCTCCCGGAACGGACTTTGAATCTCTTGGATGCGTCAAGTGTCGAGGGACGTGATGAGCAAGCTCTCGGTATCTCAATTGTATGAAGATCTGCGGGAAGAGTTGAAGTTATCCATACTCTCGGGCGAATCTGGCATGGGGCGCTGGATTAACCATACCCACTTTCAGAAAAATGGCTTGCCTCTTGCCGGATTCTTGAAAGCTGTGCACCCGGATAGGATCCAGGTATGGGGGAGCACCGAGGTCGGTTTCTTGGATGACCTGATGGAGGAGGAGAGAATAGAGGCGGTGCGCAAATACTTTCGTTTGCCCCTGTGCGCCGTACTGGTTACGGGAGGCAAGCATATTTTTCCGAGCATCAAAGAGGCATCCGAGCGTTCCGGTGTGCCGATTATACTATCGAGCTTGCCTGGCAAGGATCTGATACCGAAATTATCGGGATATCTCGAAGAGCACCTCTCGCAGCATGCCAGGTTGCACGGCGTCCTTGTTGATTTGTATGGCGTCGGTGTGCTGATTCAGGGGAAAAGCGGCATCGGAAAAAGCGAGTGCGCGCTCCATCTCGTCACGCGGGGACATCGACTCGTCGCCGACGATGTGGTCGATATCCAGTTGCGCGGGAATGAGCTGGTTGGAAAAAGTACGGAACTGCTCAAACATCATATCGAGGTGAGGGGGCTTGGAATACTGAATCTGAAAGACCTCTTTGGCGTCGTGGCGATTCGATATGAAAAAAATGTCGACATCATCGTGGAGTTGATTCCCTGGAGTCCGGATTTGCCTTTCGAGCGCCTCGGAATCGACATCGAGACTCAAAAACTATTGGATAAATACCTGCCGCACGTGAAAATCCCAGTTGCGCCAGGGAGGAATATCCCCACGCTGATCGAAGTGGCTGCCAGGAACCTGTTACTGCAACGAATGGGTTATTTCTCCGCAGAAGAATTCAGCCGCACGCTCTCCGCCCGGATTGCGCTCGAGTCGACGGGCTAGAAAGCGAAGGGAATAAGAGGTTTCGCATGATTGGTTTGGTGATCGTTGGCCATGGAGATTATCCGGATGCGTTGTTGCACGCAGCCGAGTCCGTCTTGTCAGGTGCAACTCAAATGAAGGCGCTCTCTTTGCAGCCAGACGCCGACCCTGCCGGTTTTACGGAAAAAATAGAAAAAGCGGTTGCAGAGGTGGAATCGGGTGAGGGGGTGATTATTATGACGGATATGATGGGAGGCGCTCCAACGAATGCGGCTATCGCCATGCTGAATCATCCCGGAGTAGAGGTGGTGACGGGAGTGAATTTGCCGATGCTCTTGAAGCTGTCGTTTATTAAGGGGAAGACTGTCTCCGAAGCGGCGCGTTTTTTAGTAGAGTATGGAAGGCGGAACCTGGCCCAGCCGAGTGAAATGATCAATTCAGTAAAACAACGGCCAGCTAAGGAGGAATGAACGCCGTCATGGCGGAACAAACAGTCAGCATCATCAATCAAATGGGGCTTCATGCCAGGGCAGCGGCTGAATTCGTCAGGTTATCGAGCAAATTCGATAGCGAAATTTTTGTGCGATTCCGAGATATGGAGGTAGATGGGAAAAGTATCATGGGCGTCATGATGCTTGCCGCGACTTTCGGCTCGGAGCTCCTGATCAGCGCGTATGGTTCGGATGAAGAAGCAGCGGTAGTGGAATTGGCGGATTTGATTCGAACTGGCTTTGGAGAGTTGGAGTAGAGTTCAATAAGAATGCGCCGAATATGGAAAATGCAAAACATTCAAGCGCATAATGGGAGATATTAGTTAACGCATTGATAATTAAATACTTAATGTAAATATATTGAGCAAAAAATTATTCCTTTCCGCCCTGAACGCAGGAACTTTCTCATAGGTAGTTTTTACGAAAAATCAACATTTTTCCCGTGCGCTTCCGTCCCATTTCAAGAAATGATAAAAGACGCCAGAAAATGAATATAGTCCAGCGAGGCTTTCTTTTCTGATTCGATGGCGACCTCCAATTTCTGGGAGATTGTAGATGGGTTCCAATCATGGAAGAAATTATATTTTTACTTCCGAGTCTGTTTCGGAAGGACATCCTGACAAAATCGCAGATCAGATTAGCGATTCCGTTTTGGACGCTATTTTTCAAGAAGATCCCAACGGTCGTGTTGCTTGTGAAACGCTTATCACGACGGGCATTGTTTTCGTGGCTGGTGAGATAACGACGGCGGCCCATTACGATGCGCGTGAGATTGCGCGCGAGACGATTCGGCACATCGGCTATGACAATTCGGCATATGGTTTTGATTGCAACACATGTTCGGTCGTTACGGCGATAGACAAACAATCGCCCAACATCGATCAAGGGGTATCGGAGGGACAAGGTCTTTTTCAGGAACAGGGTGCGGGCGACCAGGGGATGATGTTCGGGTTCGCCTGCCGCGAATCCGAAGAATTGATGCCCCTTCCCATCATGCTGGCCCACAAGCTGGTTCGCAGGACATCGGAAGTGAGAAGAAGTGGCGCCTTGGACTACCTGCGCCCCGACAGCAAAAGCCAGGTATCCGTTCGCTATGAAGATGGCAAGCCCGTGGCGATCGACAATGTGGTCATTTCCGCTCAGCATTCCGAGGACGTGGGGCTTGAGCAGATCCGTGAAGACATCATTCGCGAAGTCATACGCCCCATCCTCCCGGAAGAGATGACGACGGAGGGCACTGAATTTTATGTGAATCCGACAGGACTTTTCGTCATTGGGGGCCCCATGTGCGACACGGGACTCACGGGTCGGAAAATCATTGTGGATACTTATGGAGGATACAGCAGGCACGGTGGTGGCGCATTTTCAGGCAAAGACCCCTCGAAGGTGGACCGCTCGGCCGCTTATATGGGGCGGTATATCGCTAAAAACATCGTTGCTGCAGGACTCGCGGATATAGCGGAAGTGCAACTCGCCTATGCCATCGGCGTGGCGGACCCCGTTTCCGTATTGGTCGAGGATTTCGGGACGGGCCGCGTGGACCCGGATGTCCTCTCAGGGGCCGTCCGTGAAGTTTTCGGTCTCAAGCCCAGGGAGATTATCGAACACCTCGACTTGCGCCGCCCCATCTTCAAAAACACGGCGGCTTATGGACACTTTGGCCGGAGTGAACCTGAGTTCACCTGGGAGAAAACAGACAAGACAGCCGATTTGAAGACGGCCGTCGGGGCGTAAGATATCGTAGCGCAGAATGACCGATTTTGGCCGTGGAAAATTTTGGAGAAGAAATGGATTTTGACATCAGAGACAAAAGCCTGGCGGGGCAAGGCGCATTGCGGATGGAGTGGGCCTCGAGGAGTATGCCCGTTCTGAATATGATTTTGAATCGATTCGAGAGAGAGAAGCCTCTTGAGGGTGTGCGCATCGCCGCTTGTCTGCATGTGACGACGGAAACCGGGTATTTGGTGAAGACCTTGGCGGCCGGTGGCGCCGAGGTGAGTCTTTGTGCATCGAATCCGCTTTCAACCCAGGACGATCTCGCCGCGAGTCTCGTGGAGAACGAGAGGATTCCCGTCTACGCCATCAAAGGAGAAGACAGGGATACCTACTACAGCCATATGGCGTCCGTGCTGGACAGCAGGCCCCAAATCACGATGGATGATGGCGCGGATCTCGTAACTCAGATATTGACGGATCGCAGAGAGTTGATTCCCGATATCCTCGGCAGCACCGAAGAGACGACGACCGGCGTGATACGGCTCCGCGCCATGGCGGAGGACGGCGTCCTTGAATTTCCCGTCATCGCGGTGAACGATGCGAATACCAAGCATTTTTTCGACAACCGCTATGGAACGGGCCAGAGCACAATTGACGGGATCATTCGCGCCACGAACAGGTTGCTGGCAGGCTCGGTCTTCGTCGTCTCGGGCTATGGCTGGTGCGGGAAGGGGCTGGCGAGCAGAGCACGGGGCATGGGCGCCAATGTCATCGTCACCGAAGTGACGCCCCTCAACGCCCTCGAAGCCCTGATGGATGGATATCGCGTCATGCCCATCGCCGAGGCGGCCGAGATTGGGGATTTCTTCTGTACCGTAACGGGCGATACGAGTGTCATTCGCCTTGAACACATCGAGAAGATGAAAGATGGGGCCATTATATCGAACTCCGGGCATTTCGACGTGGAAATCGATGTAGCGGGACTCGAGGAGGTGGCCCTGTCGAAGCGTGAAATTCGCTCACTGGTCGATGAATATACTCTCGAAGACGGAAAAAGGATTGTCGTCATCGGAGGCGGCCGCCTGGTGAACCTCGCCACCGCCGAGGGGCATCCGAGCAGCGTGATGGACATGAGCTTCGCCAATCAGGCCCTGGCTGCCGAATACATTGTGAAGGAAGGCAGGAATCTGGGAAGCGAAGTGTATCCGGTGCCCCAGGAATTGGATGACGACATTGCCCGTCTGAAACTTCAGAGCATGGGCGTGGAGATTGACATGCTGACTGTTGAGCAGGAGAAATACTTGAAGAGTTGGCAGCAGGGCACTTAGGGCATTTCCGCATCCCATACGCCGCCCGCCACGGGAGAAGTTTCTGTGGCCGGAATTCAGTTCGCCACGCCGTGCAGGACAAGCAGGACAGAAAGGCTGCCGGGGAATTCACTTCTCATTCTCGCTCTTTTGCTTGTTTTCTGGGTGCAAGGTGAGGGGAGTGCTCTTGGCGCGCGGGGTTTGGGCGCGAGCATTCTCGGCATTCGGGAATTCTCCACCCCGGGTTATGCGCGGGTCGTCTTCATATTGGACCGCGAAACGTTTGATTTCAAATCAGGCGTCTTGAAGAAGCCTACGCGAATTTTCCTTGACATCCCTCGCGGGCGTCTCGCAAGGGGCGCTCAAATTCCTGAATTTTCTCCGGGAAAAAGCATCGTATCTCGCCTCAGGTCCGGCAAGCCGCGCAAGAACAGCCTGCGCCTCGTGATTGATATCGCGAAAAAAGATGACGTCAAATACCGGATCTTCACCCTCCCGAGTCCGCAGCGCATCGTGGTTGACGTATGGGCCAAAAGCACGGGCATCTCGAAACTCTCCCAAAAGGGAGAGCCCAAGCGCCCGGAACCCAAATCATCCGACCACGCGCTCAGGGCGCCCGTTCGACGAAAAGCACTTGCGCGCCGCGATATGAATTTGGCTCAAAGATTTCGCCGTGGTCTGGGTCGAATCGTCCTTGACCCGGGGCATGGGGGCAAGGATCCGGGCGCGGTCGGCTTGTCCGGCTTGAGAGAGAAACGCGTCGCTCTCGACATCGCTCTTAGAACCAGACGGGTACTGAGGCGCGCCTGGCGCGGCAACCGGATATATCTCACCCGAACTTCCGATAGATATATTTCTCTTCCCTACAGGACATCGTTCGCCAATGAACATGACGCGGATATTTTCGTGTCGATTCATGCGAACAGCGCGAGGTCACGGCACATACACGGCATCGAAACCTATCTGTTGAGCGAGGCTTCATCGGGCAGGGCGCTCAGGTTGGCGGCCAGAGAAAGCGGGACGACGCTTGCGCGCATGACCGATTTACAAAAGATACTGAACGACCTGGGATTGAGGTCGAAGGTTACGGAGTCTCAGCAGTTGGCGCAGCGGGTTCAGCAGGCGATGCTTAGGCGTCTGAGGCCGGGCTATCGCGGCATCCGCGATCTGGGCGTGAAGCGTGGCCCGTTCTACGTGCTGCTCGGCGCCCGGATGCCGAGTATTTTGGTCGAGGTCGCATTCATCTCGAACCGGCGGGAAGCGCGCCGGATGCGCAGTCCCAAGTATCGCCAGGCGCTTGCGGAAGGAATTGCAAGAGGTATTATGAAGTTTGTGGGCGTCGGCTCCGGAAAAGCCGGAAAGAGCGCCCTGAGACGCTAAATCCCGTATTTATCTGGAAACGCCTCCATGCCTTCTCCCGTACTCGTAATCGTAGGGCGTCCGAATGTGGGGAAATCCACGTTCTTCAATCGTCTCATCGGCAGACGAGACGCTATTGTGCAGGCGGAACCGGGTGTCACGCGGGACAGGCGCTACGGCGAGGGGGAATGGGATGGCAGGACATTTCTCGCCGTCGATACGGGCGGCATCGCGGCATCGGAAGGCGATCCGTTCTTGCCGAAAATCCAGGAACAGACGGCAGCCGCCATCGAGGAAAGTGACGTCGTTTTATTTCTTGTAGACGGAATCGAAGGTCTTCTTCCCGGAGACCTTGAAGTTGCGCAAATGATCCGCGTCTCGCATAAACCGGTTTTACTCATTTTGAATAAATCGGATTCCAAGCGCACGCGTGAGACAGAATGGGATTTTTACCAACTGGGTCTTGGGGAGGTTTGGCCCATTTCGGCGGAGCATGGCTCAGGCGTATCCGATGTGATGGATGAGGCGATACGCATTTCTTCGAACGAAGTCGGAACCGAGGAAGTTGAAGGTACGGATGAGCGTCGTATCGCCGTCGTTGGCCGTCCGAATGTGGGGAAATCCTCTTTTGTGAATCAGATTCTGGGAAGTGAGCGGACTCTGGTGAGTCCCGTGCCGGGGACGACGCGGGACCCGGTGGATTCCCTGTGCGTAAGAGGGGAGAAACCATATCGTCTCGTGGATACGGCGGGCATCAGGAGAAGAGGGAAAATCGGCAAGCGCCAGGTGGAGGCGGTGAGCATGATTATGGCCTATCGCAGCATTGAGCGCGCCCAGATTGCTCTGCTTCTCATCGACGCAACGCAAGGCCCTAGGACGATGGATGCGCAAATCGCCCGCCACATCAAGGAATCTGGCCGCGCCTGTGCGATATTGTTGAATAAATGGGATCTCCTGGCGAAGGAGGGGAAAACATTTGATGAGAAAGTACGCGAGATCAGGGACAAGCTGGTCCACATCCACTTCGCGCCGGTTCTTTCGGTCTCCGCTCTGACGGGGCAAAGGTGCGAGCGTGTTTTCGATGTGGTAGAGAAGATCTATGAGTCGCACCTCAGGCGTGTTCCCACCGGGCAATTGAATCGCGCGATAGCGGAAATCGTTCACGCGCATCCTCCGCCCACCGTTCCGGGAGGGCGGCGTCCCAAGGTGTATTATGCCACGCAAAGCGGCGTTGCTCCGCCCCATGTCATCCTCTTCGCGAGTCTCGCAAGCCGGATCCCTGTGCAGCAGTATGGGAGGTACGTGGAAAACAGGTTGAGAGAGCGGTTTGATTTCGAGGGTACGCCGCTTAGGGTGAGTTTCCGCCAGAGAGGGGCGAGCACACCCCGAAGACGAAGTGGAAGAGCAAGGCCATAACTTCAAGGATTTTCGAGAGTTTGGAGCGAACGCGCAATTTTATAGTTCACACCAAGCTTTAATGTTGCCCTGCAAGTAATTCATTCTGATTGACAAAGCGAACTTTGAGTGGCAGGATTCGGGAATACATGTTTTTGCACTTATCATCAGGTCGGGCGCAAGGCTCTTTCTAAACGTCATGTTGCCAAAGGGCTGATTTCAGAGGAGTTGAGGTAGATGGCGGCTCATGAAACAGACAAAATCCGTAACGTTGCTTTTGTGGGAGAGGGAGGAAATGGAAAAACTTCTCTCGTGGAAGCCTGCCTCTTCACCGCGGGCGACACGGACAGGCAAGGAAAGGTCGATGCCGGCAGCACGATACTCGACTCCGAACCCGAAGAGGTGAAGAGAAATTCCTCCATTTTGGGTGCAGTGGCCTTCGCCAACTGGAACAGGCATCGCTTCAATCTTCTTGATACGCCGGGGTATTCGAATTTCATATCGGATACCGTCGCGGCTATCCACGCATGTGACAACGCCCTCGTCGTCCTGAATGCTCACTCAGAGCCGAAGGTGATTACCGAAAAAGTTCTGGGCTGGGCCGCGGAAGAAGGCTTGTCGACATTCATATATCTGAATCAGATGGACCATGAACAAGCCGATTTGAGCCGCGCGATGGAATATGCGGAAAAGACGGTCAACAAACGTCTCGTGGTATTGCAATTACCCATGAACCCGGGCCCCGGCTTCAATGGCGTCGTCGATCTCATTACGGGGAAAGCTTACACCTACCAGGTGGAGGGTGATGGAAAGGGCGTGGAGAGCGACATTCCGGCGGAACTTGCCGATTCCTATGAAGAGTATCGCGGGCAGCTCATCGAGTTTGCGGCGGAGACGAACGAGGAAGTGCTCGAAAAATATCTGGAGGGAGAGGAGCTCTCGCCTGATGAGATCGTTCAGGGACTGCGCCAGGGTATACAGGAAGGTTCCTTCGCGCCGGTTTTGTGCGGGTGTGGATTGAAAAACATAGGCACGGACCTTTTGCTTCAAGCGATTGAGCAGTTCGGCGCCTCGCCTTTGGCGCATGAATTCAAGGCGAAAAACACGAGCGACGAGGTGGTGAGCATCAAGGCGGATGCCGGTGAGCCCTTCCGCGCCCTGGTATTCAAGACGGTAGTGGACGCTTTTGCCGGCAAATTGAATTATTTCCGTGTGGTCTCGGGCGAGATTTCTTCCGATACCGGCGTCCTCAACACAACACAATCGGAGAAAGAGAGAATCGGTTCTTTGCTCTTCATTCAGGGGAAAGGGCAGTCTCCCGTCTCCGACAAGCTTGTGCCGGGAGATATTGCCGCGCTCGCAAAGCTGAAAACCACCAGAACGGGGGACACGCTTTGCGACGAGTCCGGCGCCGTCGTGTTCGAGCCCATCAACTTCCCGTCGCCTGTCATTTCCTACGCCGTAGCGCCCAAGAGCAAGGGGGATGAGGAGAAGCTCAGCACGGCCCTCGCGCGTTTGCGCGATGAGGACCCTGCGCTGACCATCAGCCGTGACCCCCAGACGAAAGAGATGCTTCTTTCGGGTTTGGGTGTATTGCACATCGAGGTGATAGTAGAACGAATCAAGCGGAAATATGGTGTGGAAGTGGAGATGAAGACCCCGCGCGTGCCCTACAAGGAAACGATTAAGGGCAGAACCAAGGTTCAAGGCCGCTACAAGAAACAAACCGGCGGGCGAGGGCAGTTCGGAGACACCTGGCTCGAGATTGAGCCGCTACAGCGTGGCGGCGGGTTCGAGTTCGTGGACAAGATCGTGGGTGGAGCGATTCCCAAAACCTTCATTCCGGCCGTGGAGAAGGGGATCGTGGAGGCGATGGACTCTGGAACCTTGGCGGGCTATCCCGTGACCGATCTGAAAATCACGCTTTATGACGGCAGTTTCCACAACGTCGACAGTTCTGAAATGGCGTTCAAAATAGCCGGTTCGCTCGGTTTCAAGAAAGGCGTTCAGGATTGCAGGCCGACTCTCCTCGAACCCATTATGAACATGCAAATCGTCGTTCCGGAAGAGTATATGGGCGACATCATCGGAGACATGAATTCACGCAGGGGCAGGGTGCTCGGCATGGACCCGAGCACCAGCGGGAAACAGGTCATCAAGTCTCAAGTTCCCATGTCAGAGGTGTTGAACTATGCGCCCGCGCTGCGATCACTGACCGCAGATCGGGGTGATTTCTCCATGGAATTTTCTCATTATGAGGAAGTGCCGGGACAGATTACTGAAAAGATCATATCTGAAGCGGCGACTGCCCGTGAAAGCGAATAATTTTCGCATATAGAGGGTTCATATCATGGCGAGAAAAGGGGTGAATCTTCTCGAAGGCGATGATGAGGAAAGGGAAGGGGATTCAGACGGAGACTCTGGAGACGACGGAGGAAGTTACGAGCGCCGAAGAGGCGGTTTCGTCGACGTCTTGATGGTCATCCTGTTCGTATGTGTCATGCTGGGTGGAGTAGCCTGGGCGGGATATCAGTTCTGGTGGCTTCCCAAAACGAAAAAAACGGCACAACTCGAAAGTGCCCGCATAAAGCAAGAACAACAAAGAAAAATGCGTTTGGCCAAAATGAGAGGCGCAACTGAACGCTCGCAACAGACGCCCGGCGCCTCTGGCCAATTTCGACAAAACCAAAGCCCACAGGAGCAAAAAAGAGGCCCCAGGGGAGCGGAGCAAAACATGCAGCCCGCGCGCCCGGCGCTTTCGAGAGCGGCCGCGGAACCAATATCCCCCGCTGCCTCGATGATGAACCAGAAAGCCGCGCCGCGAAGTCCGGCCGAAAAAGCCCCGCTCGCCGCTGTTCCGATAATGGACAAGCCCGCCATTCCGGCGAGGGCGAAAACCGAGCCGAAACAGCAGATGGTGATGGCCGCTGCGATGCCGGAGAAAAAAGCTCCGGCCAGAACGGCAGCGCCCGTTCGCCCGAGCCCCAGGAGAAAACAGGCCGCTGAGAAAAAGACCGGAAAGACAAAAGCGAAAATTCGGGGCGGAGCAGGCATCCGCAAGCCGTCTCAGGGTTTTTACTATAGCGTTCAGGTGGCTTCCTGCCGTACTGGGCGTTGCGCGGAAACATTCTCAAAACGCTTGGAGGGAAAAGGGTTTTCCGTCTTCAAGGTGGCAGGCGCCGGCCGCGCGACAAGGAGCAGAAGCCGCACGACGGAGGTGCGCCTCGGCTCGTTTTCGAGTCTTGCCGAGGCTCGGGCTTTGGCGAGCGAGGCGAGAAAGAAAAAAATTGGAGCCAGGGTCTACCGATATAATAATCGATGGAGAGTGGCTGCAGGAAGTTTCAGGAATTTAGAAGATGCAGCCCTTCTTCTGGACCGTGCGGAAGATTCCGGTTTTCGTGGTGAGCTTGCCTCCCGGCTTCAAAGTGGCGGGACAAGGCGACTTTACAGAATAAGAACCGGAAAATTCGAGAACCTTCGTGATGCTTTGGCATTCAGGAAAAAAATCCGCCTTGCCGGATTTTCGGATGCCATCGTAGTTCGCCGAAGGTCGAGAAAATAGGGAGTTTACCATGGCCCAGACTGCCCGGAATCAGCACATACCCGACAAGTTGTTCTTCAAGATCGGTGAGGTGGCGGAATTAACGGGCACGAAGCCCCATGTCTTGCGTTACTGGGAGAGCGAATTCCGGATGCTCCGGCCGGCGAAAGGTGATTCCGGGCAACGGATTTATCGCCGCAAAGACGTTGAGCTCGTTTTTTCGATCAAGCAACTGTTGTATGAAGAGAACTTCACCATTGCCGGGGCCAAGAAACAGCTTCAAAAGCAAAGAGCAGCGAGAGCCGAAGCAAACAAGGCGAAGAACCCTGCCGAAGCCAAGCCGGACATTGCTCCTGTGTTGCCGTTTGAAAGTTCAAGCCGGGAAAGCACCGATCTGGCCTGGATTCGAAAAGAACTCAGGGAGATACTCGAGATTCTTGATAAGGGCCGTTGAGACTTGCCTGGATTTGGTTCGCCAACTCCGCCCGGTCCGCATTTTGAGAAGCGATTGACGGATCGGCCCGTTCCGCTTATTGTGCCAGCCGCTCATTTCCGAGGACGGAAACCGCGAAGAAGCTTTGAATCTGGATAACTGATGCGCCAGTGGCTATACATTTCCGATGCAATCATTGTCGCTGATATGGGTTTTAACGCAAAAGGATCATGCTGAGATGGCCAGGACTTTCAGAAAAGAAATCCGGCAACCGGATGCATTGCAGACGTATGGCAGAAAGGTGGTTTTCTGGTTTGTCGAGAACCAGAAGATTCTTTACATGGGTTTGGGTGCTGTTGTTTTGGTGGCGGCCATCTTCGTGGGCTACCGCATGTGGGATGAGCGTTCGAGAGAAAAAGCGTCATTGGCATATGGATTGGCTAAAATCGCTTCTCCGGACGGCAAGGGAGAAGCAGCGGAAGCAGCGTTCCAAAAGGTGGCCAACGATTATCCGCGCTCGCGCCCGGGTCTTCTGGCGAGATTACATCTGGCGGCCTTGCTGCGCGACAGAAAAGAATATCAAGGCGCGCGGGCGCAATATGAACTCGTGGTGAAGAGCAGCGTTTCCTCTGAAACCGACAAAGAACTGGCCAGACGCGGAACAGCCTCTGTCCTGATGCTGGAGGGCGCCTGCGCCGAGGCCATCTCGGTTTGGGAGTCAATCCTCAAGAAAGGGAGTCTCTTGACGCCTGAAGATCTGTATATTTCCATTGCCGATTGTCAGGAGCGGCTTGGGCGGCCTGCGGATGCGCGTAAGACTTATGAAGAATTGAGTAAAAAACACCCCGAGAGCCCGTTTTTGACCGAACAAATCCGCGCGAAGTTAGGTAGCGAAATAGCCGCCAAATAAAAGGCAGGCCGGAAATTCACCGCAAGAAAATTTGATGATAAGATATGTTATGTAAAATAACATCCCGCCGTGTTTTCAGGGCTGTTCCTTGAACTCCCCTGCATGCTAGACTTGGTCATGACGACTCGCAGCCAGCAAGGAAAACCCCTTACCGTACGCGGTCATCCCGTGGATGAAGGCGCTCTTCGCCAGATAGAGTGCTGTCTCGCCGACCTTGAAGCGCTGGCGGGCGCTCTGTGCGCCGATCACCATCTGGGTTATTCCATGCCCATCGGCGGCATCATCGCCTATGAAAACGCCGTATCACCGAGTGGCGTGGGCTATGACATCGCCTGTGGAAATAAAGCCATCAGGACGAATCTGAAAGCCTCGGACGTGCGTCCTGGGATTTCCGGCATCATGGATGAGATATTCCGAAACCTGGAATTCGGCATGGGCCGGAAGAATCCTGAGCCCATAGACGATGCGCTTTTCGATGACCCCGCCTGGAAGCTGACGCCCGAGATTGAGGATTTGAAGCCGCTGGCCCGCTCGCAGTTGGGCACGATTGGCGCGGGCAACCACTATGTCGATTTATTCGTCGACGAGTCGGACGACTCGATCTGGATCGGGATTCATTTCGGCTCCAGGGGCTTCGGCCACAAGACATGCACCGGGTTTTTGAATCTGGCGAAAAACCGAAAGTTCCATGACTCCCCTGCCCGGGAGGAAATGCACGCTCACGCCACCGTGTTCTCACTCGCCTCTCCCTTGGGGAGCGACTATTTCGCCGCCATGAAGCTGGCGGGGCGTTACGCCTATGCCGGCAGGGATTATGTGGGGGTCCGTGTGCTCGATATCCTGGGTGCCCGCTCAGAATGGGAAGTGCACAACCACCACAATTTTGCGTGGGAGGAAGAACACGGCGGCAAGCGCTGCATCGTGGTTCGCAAAGGCGCCACGCCGGCCTGGCCCGGCCAGAAATGTTTTATCGGCGGGAGCATGGGCGATATTTCCGTCATCGCCGAGGGTGTGGAGACGCCGGGGTCGAAATCTCTCCTCTACTCCACGATTCACGGCGCGGGCCGGGTGATGAGCAGAACGAAGGCGGCCGGGAGAAAAAGATGGCGCAAGGGCCGTCTGATCCGCAAGGGCGGCGTGATTACGCGAGAGCAGATGAATGAGTGGATCGCCGGGATGGGCGTCGTGCTTCGCGGAGCGGATACGGATGAGGCGCCGCAGGCGTACAAACGACTTGAGGAGGTATTGAAGCTGCACGACGACGCGCTTCGTATTTTGCACGTTCTCAGGCCCATCGGGGTGGCGATGGCGGGAGCGGAAGTGCGGGATCCATTCAGAGATTAGCGCGGATTATATCTTAATGTATATTATCCGGTTTTATGGATTAAGTATCTGTTAAATAATTATGTTTATGCGATCTGTTTGTTAGATTTTTTTTTCAAATCACAAAATCTGAAAGATAAACTTCTCATTCGCAGCAGAAAACTTTTCACGTAAGGACCGGTTCATCCGAATGACGGAACGATAGATGAAATTCTTGATTATCGTTCAGATAAGACCGGGTCGGCATGGCCTTCGACGTCGAGTTCGAATCCCGTGTCATGGATCATGCGGTGGGCAGCGGCCGACTCCTGGCCGGACGTGGTGAGGTAGCCGTCAACGAAAATCGAGTTGGCCGGATAGAGCGCCAGAGGCTGCAATTCCCTGAGTTGGACTTCCCTTCCCCCGGCGACGCGGATTTCGGAACGGGGATTGTAGAAGCGCATGAGGCAGAGCAGCTTGAGGCAGGCGATCGGCCCGAGCAGCGGCCTCCCCTCGAGCGGCGTGCCGCCGATCGGATTGAGGAAATTGACCGGTATCGATTCGGGCGCGAGCGCGCTCAGCGCCTCACAAACGGCGATGACGTCGTTGGTGTTCTCCCCCTGCCCGAAAATGACGCCCGAGCATAATTCGAGGCCGGCCCCGCGCGCCGCGTCCAGGGTGTCCACCCGGTCTTCATAGGTGTGCGTGGAGCAGATTCGGGGATAATAGCGCGCGCTCGTGTTGAGGTTGTGGTTGAAGCGATCGACGCCCGCCTCGCTCAGTTGGGCGGCCTGGGAGGCTTCCACCAAGCCGAGAGAACAGCACACGGAAAGGCGATGGCGTGATTTTATCTCGGAGACGGCGCGGCAGAGTTTTTCGATTTCCGAGTCCGACGGCCCCCGTGCGCTGATGACGATGCAGTAGCGCCTCGAACCGGCCGCCTCGGCCCGTGAGGCGCCCTCGAAGAGTTGCTCCTCATCCACCAGTTCGTATCTGTCGATCTGGGCGCTGGACACGGCGGACTGAGAGCAATAGCCGCAATCCTCCGGGCAGATGCCGCTCTTGGCGTTGATGAGGTAGTGGATCTGCACTTTCTTTCCGAAATAGGCGCGCCGCACCGAAAATGCGGCGTCCAGAAGCTGAAGAATCTCGTCATCGGGCGCATTGATGACAGCCAGCGCCTCTTCTCGTCCGGGTTTTTCGTCTTCCAGGGCGCGCTGCGCCAGTTCATGATAATTCAAGACATACTTCCTTCTCTTGAGCGTCTGTCAGAAACTTAACGCGCCACTTGTTCTTTGGCAAACGTGTGTGGCGGAGATGGCGAAAAGGGACGATACTTCCCTTGTCTCTGATGCTCGCGTAGCCTATGATAAATTTGATTTTCAAAACTTAAAGTAATTTATGATAATTCATTATTTTATCTTTAATAATCAATGAGGTACCTGATGGTAGTTACTGTTTCACTCGAAGAAGATTTGCGCGCAGCCATTGAAGGCGAAGTGCGTTTCGATGCCTTCACGAGAAAGATATACAGCACAGATGCGAGCATGTACGAGATAGAGCCCGTGGGCCTCGTGTTGCCGAAAACGAATGCCGACGTGCAAAAAACGCTCCGGATCGCCCAGAAACACAACGTCGCCATCCTCCCCCGGGGCGGCGGCACCAGCCTCGCCGGCCAGACCGTGGGAGATGCGCTGGTGCTCGATTTTTCCAAATACATGAACCAGGTGATCGAACTGAACGCCGATGAGGAATGGGCGCGCGTCCAGCCGGGGCTGGTGCAGGATCATTTCAACGATTTCTTGAGCCCGCACGGATTCGTCTTCGGTCCCAACACCTCCACGAGCAGCCGCGCCACCATCGGCGGCATGCTGGGGAACAACTCCTCGGGCTCGCGCTCCATCGTCTACGGGAAGACGGTGGATCACGTCATCGAGGTCTCCGGCTATTTCGCCGATGGCGAACCCTTCTCCTTCGGGCCTCTGGATGCAGGGTCTCTCGAGGAACTCACGCGCCAGGATTCACGCTCGGGCAGGCTTCACAAGGCGCTGAAAGAGGTCGTGGACGAGCAGCGCGTGGAGATTGAGGACCGCTACCCCAAAATCATGCGCCGCGTGAGCGGCTACAACCTCGATGAACTCGCCCGGGAATCACAGCCCTTCAATCTCGCCAAGCTCATGGTGGGCGCCGAGGGCACGCTGGCCGTGGTGACGGAGGCCAAGGTGCGCGTGTGCCCCAAGCCCAGGGCGCTCGGCGTCCTGGTGGTGCATTTCCACAGCATCGAGGAGGCCCTCGCGGCGAGTACGACGATCCTGGCCCACGACGTGGCGGCGATAGAGATCATCGACCGGGTGATCATCGAGCTCGCCAAGCAGAATCTCGAAGCCCAGCGTCTCATGGACAGTTTCGTCGTGGGCGACCCGGATTCTTTCCTGACGATTGAGTTTTTCGCCGAAAACGACGATGAGGCCAGGGAGAAAGTCAGGCGCCTGCACGATGAGTTAGAGGCGAAGAACATCGGCTACGCGCGCGTTCCGCTGGACGACCCCGCCCACAAGCAGGACTGCCTGAACATGCGAAAGGCGGGCCTGGGCTTTCTCCTCGGACGCCGGGGCGACTGGAAGCCCTGCGCCTTCGTGGAGGATTGCGCGGTGGCCCCCGAGCATCTCCTGGATTATTACCGGCATTTCGAAGCCATCATGAAGAAACACGGCACGGCCACCTCCTACTACGGCCACACGAGCGTGGGCCTGCTGCATCTGCGACCGCTCATCAACCTCAAAGAGGATGAGGAGATCGAGAAAATGGCCGCCATCGCCGAGGAAGTCTCCGACCTCGTGCTCGAATACGGCGGCGCCATGAGCGGAGAGCACGGCGACGGCCTGGCGAGAAGCCAGTGGGTACCCAAGTTCTTCGGCGAGAAACTCTATGGGGCGTTCGTCGAGGTGAAGCGGCTCTTCGACCCGGAGAACCGGATGAACCCCGGAAAAATCGTGAACGCCCTCCCCTT
>CAYTSP010000256.1:0-8543 GCA_964440505.1 uncultured Nitrospinaceae bacterium | reverse complement strand
GGGGGGTAGGGGGGGTTGCCTTTACCCTCGCAGGGGCTTTTTCAACACCCCCCGGCGGTTAGGTTCTACGTCAGCGTTTGCTTGAGGTAGGGCACGAGGCCGCCCGCCTTCACCATGTCCATGATGTGGTCGGGCAGGGGTTCGGCTTGCAAGGTCTGGCCCTTGGTGAGGTTCTCGACCCTTCCCGCGATCGGATCGACGCGAACGCGGTCGCCTTGTTCTATCGATTCCGCGTCGGCGCAGATGAGCACGGGCAGGCCGATGCAAAGAGAATTCCTGAAAAAGTTCCGCGCGAACGTCCGCGCGATAACGGCGCCCACGCCCGCGCGCTTGATGCCGCGCGGCGCCGTCTCGCGGCTCGAGCCGCAGCCGAAGTTTCTCCCGCCGATTATCACGTCGCCCGCCTGCACGTTTTTGGGAAAATCGGGATCGATGCCCTCCATGGCGTGCGCGGCCAGTTCCTCATCGGGCAGGCTCGCGTATTTGGAAGGCATGATGTAGCCCGTATCCACGTTGTCGCCGAACACCCAGGCGCCGCCCTCGATGGTTTGCGTCTCGTCACTCATCAGATGAACTCCCTCGGGTCGGCCACGCGGCCCTTGATAGCGCTCGCCGCCACCGTGGCGGCCGAAGCCAGGTATATCGACGCCTCGGCGCTTCCCATGCGTCCCTTGTAGTTGCGGTTGGCCGAGGAGATGCACACCTCCCCGGCTCCGAGTTGCCCCGGCCCCCTGCCCGCGCAGACGCCGCACGTGGTGGGCAGGAGCACACCGCCCGCGTCGATGAGCGCGCCGAGCGTGCCGTCCGCCATGGCCTTGCTCATGATGTCCTTGCTCGCGGGCGCGATGAGAAGCTGAAGCCCGTGGGCGACGCGCCTGCCCTTGAGCACCGCCGCCGCCGCCTGCAGATCGAGGAGCT
This sequence comes from uncultured Nitrospinaceae bacterium, assembly GCA_964440505.1. Classification (GTDB taxonomy): domain Bacteria; phylum UBA8248; class UBA8248; order UBA8248; family UBA8248; genus Bin107. The sequence goes on along the minus strand of CAYTSP010000256.1, from coordinate 7,625 downwards.
TCGCTCCCGTGCACGAGCCGATGTGCGCGCGCTGGAGAGGAGGCGAATCCACCTCCTCCACCGGGTAGACGTTGTCCATCCTGTGGGGACACGCCACCTGGGGCGATAAACCGGTCACGTCGTATTCGTAGGAGGCGGCGTAAGTTGCATCCTCGTCGGAACGCACGGCCTCCCAGCCGTCTTCCACGCCTGCGTTTTTGAGATATTCCGCCGTCGCCTCATCCACGTCGATGATGGAACTCTTCGCGCTGAACTCCGCCGCCATGTTGGAGAGCGTCATGCGGTCCTCGACGGGCAGCGCCATGAGCGCCTCGCCCTCGAACTGGAGCACCTTGTATTCCGCCCCGTCGACCTTGAGGTCCCTGAGCGCGAGCAGCGCCATGTCCTTCCCGTAAATCCCTGCCGGGACACGGCCCTTGAACCGGATGCGTATCGTCTCGGGCACGCGGAGCCAGACCTCGCCTTTAGCGAGCACGCCGATGCTCTCCGTCGGGCCGATGGCCACGCCCAGCGCGCCCAGCGCCCCGGTGTTGGTGGTGTGGCTGTCGGTGCCGGTGACGAGAACGCCCGGGCGCACGAAGCCCTTCTCCGCCATGAGGATGTGGCAGATGCCCTCGGCGTCGTAGAAATGCGAGAGTTCCTGCTCGGCCGCCCAGGCTCTGGTGACGTTCAGCACCCTGGACTGCGAGTCGCCGGTGGGCGGGTTGTGGTGGTCGGCCGTGAGCATGAAGCGGTCCTTGTTCCAGATGGGAAGGCCCAGTTCGGCGAAATCCTTCCCCATGCGGAACGGCCCCTGGTTGTCGTGCATGACGTGGGCGTCGACCTTGGCCCATACGATGTCGCCCACGTCCACGCGCTCGCGCCCGCTGGCGCGGGCCAGGATTTTCTGTGTGGCGGTATCCCCGGACAAGAGGTTCTCCTTCAAATGAGGGGATGCGGAAACGCGACAGTCTTGTATACTCGCCTTGTCGCACACTATCGACCGCGAAGCAAGACTTAGGACCGGAGGCGAAATGGCCAGGGACAAGGAAATCGACCGCAAGGCGTTCTTCACCGAAGGCCCCCTCTCCTTCATGCGCGCCTTCATGCAGGGGGTGCAGCAGGGGGAGACGAGAATCCAGCGCTCGGACCTCGAAGGCCCTGTTCTGCGCCCGCCGGGCGCGGCGGCGGAAGCCGATTTCCTGGACCTCTGCACGGGCAGTGCGCAATGCGCGCTCGCGTGCCCGGCAGACGCCATCCTCATGCTCCCCCGCGAGGACGGCTCGGGCCTCGAAGCTCCCCGCATCATCCCCGTCGACGGGGCCTGCGTGGTCTGCGACGATCTCTCCTGCATGAAGGTCTGCCCCACGGGAGCGCTCACCCTCGTGCCCCGCGAGGAGATCCGGGTCGGCCTCGCGAAAGTGAACCCCGAAACGTGCTTCGCCTGGAACGGGACGGATGAGGAATGCAACTACTGCGTGACGCGCTGCCCCATCGGGGAGAGCGCGATACGGATCGAGGAACGAGAGGACGGAAAAGGCCCCGTCATCGGCGAGACCTGCGTGGGATGCGGCGTCTGCGAGCAGCACTGCCCCGAATACCCGGGCGCCGTGCGCGTGTTTCCCATCGAATCCACCTAGAACAGAAAAAACCGGGAACGCCGACATCCCGCCCCGCTATGGGGATGCGGATTGGGGTTGTTGAAAAACCACCGATGGTTTGATCCGATGTATGAAGCCGACCGGGGAGAGAGGAGGCTTCACTCCCCCCTTGAGGGGGAGTCAACGAGCTAAGGGCACAGCCCGCAAGCGAGTTGGTGGGGGGTATAATTCGGAATGGCAATCAAACACGTTTTACCCCCCACCGAATCGGCCTTCGCACAAACCGCTCGGCCTCTTCGACTCCCCCTCAAGGGGGGAGTGATTTCATCATGCGTATGCCGATTGAGAAATACATCTGTTTTTGCGGAACACTTTCAACAACCCCGCTTGCGCCGTCTGCGCGCCGCGCGGATCAGGAGAATTCCTCTTTCAGGATTTCGTGGATGAACCGCTGAACGGCGAGGGGGTAGAACCGGATGTCCGGCGTGCGGACCACGGCGGTGTCGGTAGTCTCCAGGCGCGCGAGTTCGTTCAGCACCTTTTCCACCAGAACCTCCGGGCTCCATTCGTGGTGGGTGATCTTCAGGTGTTCGTTCTCGATGTTGAAATTGCCCGCCGCCACGGCGGGGAACGCGAACACGCGCCCGATGAGGTCGGAATCCATCATCTCCGAATCCTCGAAAATCTCGCCGAACGTCTTCTGGGCCTGGGCGGGCGTCCACACCAGCTTGGGAGACACGAGGAGCTTGCCGGAAATCTGGACCGAGCCCGCCTGCTCTTCCACCTCCGGCCCCAGCACCCGGTAGCCGAGTTCATGATAGCCCGACACGATGCCCACGTAGGGCCTCTGGATGATGCGGATTTCCTCGCTCACCTGCCTGTGAAAATCGCGCTGCATCTCATCGTCGAACATCGAACCGTCTCCGTCAGGACCGAAAACCAAAAAACGCAAGCAGACGTTGATACCAAATGCCATTGCGCCAGGTCAAACAAAGCGCCAACACGGACGCGCCTCTTCCCTATTCTCTGCTTTTTCCTCAGGAATTGATAGCCCGCAAATCGCCGAGAATCTTTTCCGCCGCCTCGTTCGCCGATTTCACGCAATCGGGAATCCCCACGCCGCGGTAGGCGTTGCCCGCGAGAGCGAGGCCCGGCGTCGCGCTCTGTTCGCTCTCGATGCGTTCCACCTTGTCCAGGTGACCCAACAGATAATGCGGCAGGGATTCCCCGTAACGGTAAAAGACTTTTTCTTCGGGCTCTCCCGAAATCCCCAGAATCGGGCGAAGATCATCAATCAGCTTCCGGGCGAGTTCTTCATCCGTGAGCCCCGCACGGGAGGCGGCCTCGCCCCCGGCGAAGGCGCGGATGAGCACTTTTCCCTCGGGCGTTCTGCCCTGGAACTTCGTGCTCGAAAAAGAACACGCCAGAAGCGTCTTGTTCTCTATCGCAGGCACGACGAAACCCATGGCGTGGAGGGGATTCGCCACCTGCCCGGCCCGGTAGACGAGGTTGAGCGTCGCCAGAGAGCCGCTCGGTATGCTCATGAGCTCTCCCGAGACATTGGGCGCGGTTTTCTCCAGCATCCGCGCCGCAGCACCTGGCGGCAGGGTGACGCAAACCGCATCGGCATCCACCCCCTCCCCGTCCTCAAGACGAACGCGCCAGCCTCGCTCAAATCTTTCGAGTGATTCCGCCCGGCATCCCGTCCGAACCATAGCGCCTGAAATCTTCTCCGCCAGCGCGTCCGCCAGGACGCCCATGCCGCGCGCGAAACTCACGAACAGGCCATACCTCGGCCCGCTCGCCGAGACTCCCTCGCCAGTTCCTCGCCTTTGCATCCGCTTCCTGAGTCCCAGGATGAGGCTCCTGTGCTCGCGCTCTATCTCGTGGAACTGCGGCATGGTGGCCTGAAGGCTCAGCTTTTCCGGGTCCGCCGAATAGATGCCCGCCACCATGGGCTGCGCCATCCGATCGAGCGCTTCGCGCCCGAACCGCCTGCGCACGAAATCGGCGAGGGATTCATCCGCATCGCCCTTCTTCCGGGGCAGGAGAACGTCCATCGCCATCCGGAGCTTGCCGAGCGGGCTGAAAATCGGCGTCGTCATGAACGGGCCGATCCGGTAAGGCGCCAGAAGATAATACCCCTCCGGCACGGGGAGCAGGTCGCCGCCCCTCAGGACGAAGCTGCGCCGGTAGCGCTCGTTCGTGCCGATGAGCTCTCCCCCAAGCCCCAGCTCTTCGCAGAGTTCGACGCCTTCCGGCTTTGAGGTGAGAAAGCAATCGGGGCCTTTTTCCATCAGGACGCCGTCTGCGAACTCGGTCTCGACCACACCGCCGAGCCTGTGAGACGCCTCGATGAGATGGACTTGCAGTGAGAGATTCTGCTCCTTGGAAGCCTGGAGGAGCCTGTAGCAGGCGGTGAGCCCCGTTACCCCGCCGCCAAGCACGACCACCCGCCCGGCGCCCCGGGTCAACTTCCGCTCTCCGCCATCTTCGCGCGCACCAGGTCCGAGAGCATCCCGATGAAGGCGGGATGCGTCCCCACCGTGGGCGCGCGGTAGAAGCGAAGCCCCGCTTTTTCGGCCGCTTCCCGCGCCTCGATATCCAGGTCGAAGAGCACCTCCACGTGGTCGCATATGAAGCCGACCGGGACGAGCAGGACCGCCTTTGCGCCGCCTGAGGCGACGCTTCCGACCACGTCCACCACGTCCGGGCCGAGCCAGATGCCGGGGGGAACGTCGGGGCTGCTCTGGAAACCGACCTCGTATCCCTCAAGACCCAGTTTTTGCGCCGCGAGCGCCGCCGTTTCCCGGAATTCCTCCTCGTAAGAAGAGGCCCTGGCCATGGAAACGGGGATGGAATGCGCCGTAAAGACGACTCTGGCGTCATCCAGACCGCCCTCTTCCGGGAGGGCTTGCCTCATCCGCTCGATGATGGCGTCGATGAACCCCGGATGCGTATGCCAGGGCGTTTCCAGGAACTCGGTCTCGGGCGCTTCTTCGCCCAACTCCTCGCGCGCCGAGGCGACGGCCCCCCGGTAGGCCTCCCAGCTTATTTTCGTGCGATGAGGCGCGAGGATGACGCCCAGGGCGCGCCGAAGCCCGCGCCCCCCCATCTCGGCCAGCGTCTCTCCCACGTATGGCGTCCAGAAGCGATAGCCCGTATAGACGGGAACGCCAACGCCCGCTTGTTCGAGCGCCATCTCGAGCGCGCCCGCCTGTTTCTGGGAGAAAAACGTGAACGGCGAGACGCCGCCGAAGTGTTCGTAGTGGGCCGCCACCTCCCGGATGCGCTCGGGGCCGCCCGACCTCTCGCCCACGATGCCCTCCACGTAGCAATACGCCTCGCCCGGGCATTCCTCGTAGCGGCGGCAGCAGCCCCGCGTGGGGCCGCCGAAGCCGATCATGATGATGGAATCGAACTTGTTCTTCATTCGGCCTCCGCTTCCCATTCCTGAACAAACCCGATGAGTCTCCTGACGTTGTCGACCGGCGTGCCCGGCAATATACCGTGTCCCAGGTTGAAGATGTGGCCCGGACGCACAGCCCCCTGACGCAGGATGTCCTCCGCGCGCGCGAAGATGCGCTCGGGCTGCGCGAACAGGACGCACGGGTCGAGGTTTCCCTGGACCGCCATACCGCCGATGCGCTCTCTGGCGTCGGCCAGTTCCACGCGGAAATCCACCCCTACGACGTCGCCGCCCGCTTCAGCGAACGCTTCGAGATAGGGCGCGGTTCCCGTGCCGAAGTGGATGACGGGCGCGCCCGGCTCAATACCCGCAATCAGCGCGCGGCTGTGCGGCAGGACGAACTCCCTGAAATCGCCCGGAGAGAGGCAACCCACCCAGCTGTCGAAAACCTGCACCGCCTGCGCGCCCGCGCGAATCTGTTCGTTCAGATAGACCGTCAGCCCACGCACGAGCTTTTCCATCAGCGCATGCCACGCGCCCGAATCGGCATACATGAATCTTTTGGTGTTCTCGAAATTTCGCGAGCCGCCGCCCTCGATCATGTAGGACGCCAGCGTGAAGGGCGCGCCGCAAAAGCCGATGAGCGGGAGGGCGGGGTTCATCCCCTCCCTGGTCTTCCGGACCGCCTCGTAAACGAAGCCAAGGCTCTCGCGCGGCTCCGCCTCCTTAAGCCTCTCCACGTCCGAAGCCTCCCGGACCGGGTTGTGGAGAACGGGGCCTCCCTCCAGGTACTCCAGGTCCATGCCCATGGGTTGCAAGATGAGCAGAATGTCCGAGAACAAAATGGCGGCGTCCACACCTATGGCGTCGAGCGCCGTAACGGCGACCTCGGCGGCCAGATCGGGCGTGCGGCAAAGCTCGATGAAGGAGACCTTCTCGCGAACGGCGCGGTACTCGCGCATGTACCTGCCCGCCTGACGCATGAGCCAGACGGGCGTCCTCGCGTTGGGAAGTCCCCGGCATGCGCGCATGAATGCGGAATCCGCATACGCGGGCGCGTTTTCCACCGCCGGATGCGCCGACATGAATTCCTCCTTCAAAACGTGCGAGAACCCGCCGTTCCGGGCGGGGCTTCGAGGCCAGTCTAATCCAAAAGCCGCGCCCTCGCCTATCGGGCGAGCCGAATCGACACAAGAGGATGAATGACACTCGCTGGACAACGCCGGTTCAGGTAAGATACATAAGGATTCTTGATTTCGGGCGTCACGCCCCGACACCCCGGCGCCATAGCCAAGTGGTAAGGCAGAGGACTGCAAATCCTTTATTCCCCGGTTCGAATCCGGGTGGCGCCTCCAAAACCCCTCGGAGGGAGACGATTCGATGGAGCAGACGACCACAGCGGCGCAGATTGAAACCAAAGAAGAGCTTCGCGAGTTCTACGGGCCGGCCAACGAGCGCAGCGTCAAGAAGCAGATGGCGAAACTCGACGAGCACGCCAGGAACTTCATCGCTCTGTCTCCTTTCATGGTCATCTCCTCCGCCACGGCGGACGGCGCGGACGCGTCCCCCAAGGGAGATCCGCCCGGATTCGTCAAGGTGATTGACGAGGGCACGCTCCTCATCCCCGACAGGCCCGGCAACAACCGCGTCGACACCATGAGCAACATCGTGGAGAACAACCACGTCGGCCTCCTCTTCCTGGTGCCCGGCATGTGCGAGACGCTGCGCGTGAACGGGCGGGCGCGCATCACCACGGACCCCGAAGTCCTCGAACCGCTCTCGGTGAAGGGCAGGCTGCCCAAGTCTGCGATGATCGTCGACGTGGACGACGTGTATCTCCACTGCGGAAAGGCCCTCATCCGCGCGGACCTCTGGAACGCGGAAAATCACATCGAAAGAAAGTCTTTCCCCTCGATGGGGCAGATGCTCTCCGATCAGATAGCCGAAGACGGCTACGACGACGGAGAGGAACTCAACAAGGGCATTCAGGAGAGATACAAGACGGGCCTGTATTAGCCCCCAGAAGGAGAAGACAAAACAAAGGCGGGCGGACACATGGGTCCGCCCCTACGCTTCTTTCAAAAGCGCAATTCCTCCCCGGTCGGAACCGCCTAATGCGTCTCTCTCAGATAAACCACCGAGAGCGGGGGCAGCGCAATCTCTATCGAATAGGGCTGGTCGTTCAGGGGCGCCGCGGCCGCGTGGCAGCCATCGGGATTCCCCATGCCGCCGCCCCCGTAGATTTCCGCATCGCTGTTCAACACCTCGATCCAATCGCCGTCGGCGGGAACCCCCATCCGGTAGTCCATCCGGGGCACGGGCGTCAGATTCGCCGCCACGAGCAGCATGGGTTCATCCTCCGTGGCGATCCGCACGAAGCCCAGCACACTGTCATCGGCCGCATCCGCCGCCACCCACTTGAACCCTCGCGGGTCGTAATCCCTCCGGAACAGGGCGCGCTCCTGGTGATACAAGGCGTTCAAGTCGCGCACCCACTTCATCAGCCCCGCTCTTAAAGGCTCCTGGGTGAGGTCCCAGTCGAGCGCGCCGTCGTGATTCCATTCGCGCCATTGGCCGAATTCCCCGCCCATGAAGAGGAGCTTCTTGCCGGGCTGGGCGAACATCAGCCCGTAGAG
>CAYTSP010000255.1:0-8080 GCA_964440505.1 uncultured Nitrospinaceae bacterium | reverse complement strand
CCCTTTGCCCTCCAAGGGGCTTTTTCAACAGCCCTCGAATGAGAAGGCCCGGCCCGCCTTGTTGCGCCCGGAATTTCCTGCTACATAACTCATCCAGAAAACAAAATTCACCGCACCATCCGATATATCCACGTTCAACAGACACAGGAGCAACCTACATTGTCGAATCAAGCACGCATCGATGAGTTCATCGAGAAGACGCAAGCACTGAACGGCCGGCCCGTGCGCGAGCGCGAGGCGTGGAACAACGAGGCGAGCGCAGACGCCATCCGCCACTTCGCCTACGGCATCGACGACGACAACCCGCTCTGGCTGGACGCAGACTACGCTTCGGGCACATCCCACCAGGGCATCATGGCGCCGCCCGCGTTCCTGGTGTCGGTCCTCTACCCGATCCTCCACGGCGCGCCCATGGAGGTGCCGCTCTCCTCCCTCATCGGGGGCGTGGAATTCGAGTGGGAAAAACCCGTCTCCCAGGGAACCAGGCTCCGGGCGGAGTCGGTCCAGAAAGACTCGTTCGTCAAGACGAACAAGGCGGGCCGCCAGCTCATCTTCATCATCTCGGAGTGCACCTACTGGAACGAGGCGGATGAGGTCGTCGCCAGGGGCATCGGCACGATGATCAGGACCTTGCAGGAGGGAAACGCGCTCCTCTACGAGCGGCCCGTCAAGAAGTACGACGAGACGGAATTCACTGAAATCGAAAACGCCTACCAGGCGGAGGAGAGACGAGGCGGAGAGAAGCGCCGCTTCGCGGACGTATCCGTCGGGGATGAACTCCCGCCCATGCTCCGCGGCCCCCTCACCATCGGCGACATGGTGGCCTGGAACGCGGGCAACGGCCCCTCCTACAAGGCGGGCAGGCGCGGCTATCTCGACCTCAAAAAAGCGCCGCACAACGCCGTCCTGATCCCCCAGATCGGGATCAAGGTGAAAAACTCCCAGCAGCACGAGGACTTCAACCTCGCCTCGGGGCGCGGGATGCCCGGGCCTTTCGACAACGGCGTGATGCGCTTCGCCTGGGTGAGCCCCTTCATCACGAACTGGATGGGAGACGATGCGTTCCTCAAGAATCTCTACGTCCAGGTGCGCCGCCCCATGATCTACGGCGACACCATCTGGCACAAGGGAGAGGTGGTCGAGAAAAACGAGGCCGAGCGCACCGTGAAGGTGGAGATCACCGGAACGAACCAGGAGGGCGAGCTGGCGACGGCGGGCTCGGCCGTGGTCCGGCTGCCGGAGTAAAACGCGAGAGCCTGTGACGAAAAAATGGCTCGAACTCATCATCGAGGTTTCTGAAACCCTGGCCGAAGAAACCTCCGTCCGCATCCTGGAGGCGGGCGCGTCCGCCGTGGAGGAGCGAGAAGGCGCCGGCGGCGCATCCGTGCTCATCACGCACATCGCCCAGGAAGACGGCGCGACAAGGAAACTCCGCGCGATGGAAGCGCTTCTCGCCAACCTGGGTGTCGGGAAGAGCGCCGTTACGCTCAGGAACATCGAGGATCAGGACTGGGTCGCCCAGTCTCGCGGCCATTTCCAGGGCGAAGCCTACGGAGAGAAACTCTGGGTGAAGCCGCCCTGGGATGAAGGCGAGACGCCACAGGGGCGCGTCGAACTACTCATCGAGCCCGGCCTCGCCTTCGGCACGGGCAGACATCCCTCCACACATCTGGCTCTCCTCGCCATCGAACGCAGGTGCGCTCTGAAACCTCCCGAGCGCATGGTGGACTTAGGCTGCGGTTCCGGCATCCTCGGCGTCGCCGCCCTGCTCTTTGGCGCAAGGCGCGTAACGGCGCTCGACCTCGACCCTGTGGCCGTTGCGGAAACCATCGCCCTGGCGGAGAGAAACGTAGTGGGAGACCGCATGACGGCGCTGGGCACGACGCTTGCGCAGGCTACGCTTGAAGCATGGTGGAGCCGGGTCGATTTCATCACGGCGAACATCTTCCTGGACGCTCTTACCGAACTCGCACCGCTCATTCACGGGGCGCTCGCTCCCGGGGGCCGGGCCGTTCTCTCAGGAATAGGCTACGAGGGGGCGGATACCCTCGCCCGCATCTACAGAGAAACCGGTTTCACGGTCGAGAAAACGAATCAAATCGAGGAATGGGCGAGCGTGGAGGTGGTGAAGCCATGACGCGCGACGGGTTGCGGCTTTTCTATGTTCCGCAAGAGGCGGTCCAGGGCGAAGAGGTCGTCCTGGGGGCGGAAGAATCCGCGCACATCCGCCGCGTCCTCAAGATGACTGCGGGCGCGATCTGCCGCGTGGCGACAGAGGATGGACGCGAGTACAAGGTGGAACTGACGGAAATATCCGCCAAAGAGAGCACCGCCCGAATCATCGAGCGATTGCCCGAAAGGCCGCCCTCTCCCCTGTCGGTCGCCTTAGGAATCCCCCTGCTCAAGGGGGAGCGTTTCGAGTGGGTTCTCCAGAAAGGCTGCGAACTGGGCGCCGATGCCTTCCATCCCCTCGCGCTCGAGCGCTGCGAGGTCAGGATTCAGGAGAAAAGAAGAGCGGAACGCCACAATCGGTGGCGGCGCATCGTCCTGGAAGCCGCCAAGCAGTGCGACCGCGTGCCCCCGCCTGTTGCACACGAACTCGGCGACCTAGAAAACTTTCTCGCCGATACGGAGGATTTCGACCTCAAAATCTTAGGATTCCTGGGAGCAGACGCAATCTCCGTCAAAGAGACGCTATTGCGCGTGAGAGGCGATAGCGCCGCCGCCACGCTTCGCGTCGCCATCCTCACGGGCCCGGAAGGCGACTTGACGAGCGAGGAGGCGGAACGAGCGATAAAGGCCGGTTTCCTGCCGGTAACCCTGGGTCCCAGAATCCTGCGCGCAGACACGGCGCCCGTCTCGCTCCTCGCCATCGTGCAGCACGCGCTGGGCGACATGGGCTGATATTCCCCAATCGTTTGACACCTTTTCCGCGCCGCCTTAGGTTGTGGGCATCATCATTATCCAAGGGAACATCCGATGAAGGTCATCATTGTCGGCGGGGGCGGGCGCGAGCACGCCCTGGCCTGGAAGCTCAGCCAAAGCCCGGACGTGGAGGAAGTCGTCTGCGCGCCCGGAAACGCGGGCACAGCCCAAGTCGGGCGGAATGCAGCCGTCGGCGCCGAGGACGTCGCGGGCCTCCTCTCGCTGGCGAAAGAAGAATCTCCGGGCCTGGTCGTCGTCGGCCCCGAAGCCCCTCTCGCCCTGGGCCTCGTCGATGAACTCGAAGCGCTCGGAATCCCGGCGTTCGGCCCTAACGCCCAAGCCGCCCGCATCGAAGCGAGCAAGGCGTTCTCCAAGGCCCTGATGGACGAGGCGGGAATCCCCACCGCCGCCTACGGCGTTTTCGAGGACGCCGGTGCGGCAAAGGATTTCGCATCTGAGCGCGGCGGCGCGTGGGCGGTGAAGGCCGACGGCCTCGCCGCCGGCAAGGGCGTGCTGCTTTGCGCAGACGCCCCGAGCGCGCACGACGCCATATCGCAAATCATGGAGGAAAGAGCGTTCGGCGAAGCGGGCGACAGGTGCGTGGTCGAGGAATTCCTGGAAGGCGAGGAGGCGAGTTTTCTCGCGTTCGCAGACGGGGAAACCGCGCTCCCGATGGCTTCGGCGCAGGATCACAAGGCCATCGGCGAGGGCGACACCGGCCCCAACACGGGCGGCATGGGCGCGTATTCGCCTGCGCCCGTGCTCTCGGGCGCGTTAGAGGAACGCGCGCTCGAAACCGTCATCAAGCCCGCCATCCGCGCCATGGCGAGGCGGGGCACCCCCTACCGGGGGATTCTCTACGCCGGCCTCATGGTGCAGGGCGATGACCTCAAAGTGCTGGAATTCAACTGCCGCTTCGGCGACCCCGAGTGCCAGCCGCTGCTCACCCGCATGGAGGGGGACTTGCTGCCCGTCCTCATGGCGTGCGTGGAAGGCAACCTGCACGAGACGACGATACGCTATTCGAAAGACGCCGCGGTCTGCGTCGTCATGGCGGCGGGCGGCTACCCGGACGATTACCGGAAAGGCGACCCGATCCACGGAATCGGGGACGCAGACGCCCTCCCCGACATCCATGTCTTTCATGCCGGTACTGCCCTGAACGAAGCGGGCGACGTCGTGACCGCAGGAGGCCGCGTACTGGGCGTCACCGCGCGGGGGTTGGACATCCGCGCCGCCATCGCGCGCGCCTATGAGGCGAGCGATTTAATATACTGGGAAGACGCTTATCTCAGAAAAGACATCGGCGCCAAGGCCTTGAGACGCCTCGGCTGATCCGGTGACTCCCGGCTCCGCATGCGCGCCCTCATCATCCTCATAGACGGGGGCGACCCCGCCTATTTCGAGGCTTCGTCCACCCCGAACTTGGACAGAATCGAGCGCGAGGGCGCGCGCTTCACCGTTTCCTGCCAGATGCCCTCGGTCACCAACGTGAACAACGTCTCGATGATCTGCGGCGCGCCCCCCGCCGCGCACGGGATTACGGCCAACTATTTCCTGAACGCGGAGACGGGCAAGGAAGTCTATATGGAATCTGGGGATTTCGTCCTCGCCCCCACCCTCATGGAGACGGGCCGCAAGGCTGGGCGGAAGACCGCCGTCCTGGCGTCAAAACAAAAACTCTGCGACATGATCGGCAAGGGGGCGGGCACGGTCGTCACCGCGGAAGACCCGCCGGACTGGCTCACCCGAATAGCGGGTCCCAAAGAGGAGATCTACAGCGGGGCCGTGAACCTCTGGCTCCTGCGGGCGGCGCGCGCGGTGCTGGAAGAGGAAAAGCCGGACCTCCTCTACGTCACCACCACGGACTACCTGCAGCACAAATACGGCCCCGAAAGCGAAGAGGCGCAGGCGCACCACGCGGCGCTCGATGCGGAAACCGGACGGCTGGTCGATAGCTGGTTGAGCGCGCACCAAGACGCGGCGGTCTTCGTCACCGCCGACCACGGGATGCGTGACAAGACGCGGGCGCTGGACCCGGGCGTCATCCTGAGACACGAGGGCGTCCGCGCGGAAGCCGTGCCCATCATCAAGGACCGCTACATCGTCCACCACGGGAACCAGGGAGGCGCGGCCTACGTTCACCTGGAAAACGGGGAGACTCGCGCCGAGGCAGTCTCCATCCTGAAAGCGCACCCCGGCATCGAGGACGCGCTGACGCGGCAGGAGGCCGCCGCGCGCTTTCAGCTGATGCCCGAGCGGGTGGGCGACGTGATGGTGCTGGCGGATTCTGTGACCGTGTTCGGCGTGATGGAAGAGGCCGAGCGCGAGGTCAGGCTCAGAAGCCACGGTTCGCTGCATGAGAGCATCGTGCCGCTTTGGGCATTGAACGCGCCTGATTTCACGCCTGGCGAAGCGCCGCGTCATTTCGAGTGCGTCCGCTACATCATGGACAAATTGTAAAGAAAAAACCGGGCAAAAAATCCATTGCTCCGCGAATGCTGCGCTCAAATGCGCTCCAGCCGATAAGCCCCGATCAGAATATCCCCTGATTCCGCGACTACTGCCGTTGCGCTGCGCGTTCTTCCACAAAATCTTCCAAGGAGAAAGGCCTTCCTGAGTTCTCGGGTGCGGCGGTCTCCACTCCGGGAAAGCTCGATGTCTCCTCGAACCAGGAACGTTGCGCGGGCAAACCCCATCCTCCCTTATGGATACCGGAAACGTCCCATTCCACCGGCTCTATTTCCATGTCCAGCATTTGATGCGGCGCATCGAGAAGTATTTCGCCCCGGTGGCCGTCCGGGTCCCGTAGGTAGACGTACTGGACGTGCCCCATCGTGTGACGGCCCGGGCCGCGCTCCACGGCGTCGCCGTAACCCATCTGCCCCGCGATATCGCAGGCGCGCATCATGTTTTGAAACGAGCGCGTGACGTATGCGAAGTGGTGCATGCGCGGTCCCCTGCCCGTCAAAAAGACGATATCCCAGGGAATGTCCTTGCGGTAGGAGAATATCCCCAGCACGTCGCCTGAGCCGGGCGCCGTCATATAGTCGCTGACCCGAAACCCGAGCCTGTTGTAAAGGTCGAACGCGCTCACGACGTCGGCTGCGTGGAGTTGCATGTGATCGAAGCGCAACCCGCAGGCCCCCTTGTGCGCGTTGTGATCGGCATCGGCGCGCTCGACGCGATCCATGCGGGCGCAGAATTCGAGCGGCACCCCGTTGGGGTCGGACACCCGGAGCGTCCGGCCCTGGTGGGGAACTTCGGCCCAGTGCGGCGCGAGGCCTTCGGCGATGAAGAACCGCTCGGCCTTTTCGAGTTCCTCCTCCGTCAGGACGCGGAAGCCGACGGTCTCGCAAACCGGCTCGGCGTCGGCGCGCTTGAGCACGAGGCTGTGGTGGCACGCCTCCTCGATACCGCGAAGGTAGACGGCGTCGCCCTCCTCCCCGGTTACCACCAGGCCGTACACTTCCGTATAGAAATCCCGGCTGCGCGCGGTATCGCGGCAGGTGATAACGGTGTGACTGATACGGGTGATGTTGAACGGCGGATAGAACACTGGAGCGGGGATCGGCATATCTTGCTCCTCTTCATGATGGTTGCGCTCATCATCCAGTCATTCGGCGCCCGGGTTTCCCACGAACTGCGTTATCGGGGCGACGACGCGGCCATCCGCAATCGGAATGCACGCAGGCGAGATTTCCTGTTTGATCTCGATGTCGCGATCACGCGCTTCATCGATGAACCGTCCGAGGTGCCGCATGGCGCCGGTGGGAGTGTCGTGAATGACCACGACCGTCCAGTCCCGGGCGTCGCAGTGTTCGAGCGCCGTCTCCACCCAATCGTCGGGCTGCTCCCAGTCGCGCGGGATGCTGTTCCACAGCACCATGGAGAAGCCGTCTTCGAGCAGAATGTCCCGCGCCCTCGGGCTGAGCAGATGATCGCCCAACTGGCCACCGTCCCCTTTGGGACGAAACATGCGGCGGTTCACAGCGAGGCCGTCAATAAGCGCCTGCGTCCCGCGAATTTCGCGCTCCACGACTTCCTCCGACGGCTGGCGGCCCAATGGCGTCGAGTGCGACCAGGTGTGGTTCCCGATCCAGTGCCCGGCCGCCGACACGCTTTCCGCGAGCGGACGGCCGTCCGGCAGCACCAGCCTCTCTCCGAGCATGAAGAACGTGGCCAGAACCCCCTTCTCCTCCAGCACGCGGAGAACCTGCGGGGTGACTTCGGCGAAGGGACCGTTGTCGAATGTGAGGCTCAGCGTTTTGGCCATGGTTCAGAACGGCGCCGGAACGCCGGAGGGAAGGTCGTGCTCGGCGGCGTTCAGGAGCGCAGCGCCGATGACGTAATGCCCGATGAGGCCAGAAATCTCGATGACGCCGGGAACGCCGAATTCCTCCCGCACCGCGTCGAACTGCGCGTCGGAAACGCGGCGCTCCCTGAGCAGCGTATTCACATAGTCGTAGGCCGCCGCTTCGGCGGCGGCGTCAAAATGCGGGGGGCGGCCGGTGCGGATGGCCTCGATAACGTCGCCGCTCAACCCGTTCTTCCGCGCAATCGGCTCGTGCACGAGCCATTCATGGTAGCAGCGCCAGTCGCGGGCGACCGTCAGGATGATCAACTCCCTGATGTTGCCGGGCAGCGTTCCCTGGAAGCGAAGGTATTCGCCGACTTCCTGGGCGCGATCCGCATAATCGGGCTGATGGAGCCAGAGCGCCATGAGTCCCCCGGCATGGCCGCGGCCGCCCGCGATCATCCGCTCCGCCACTTCGCGCTGACGGGCGGTCATGTCTTTCTCGTCGACACCGTAAAAACGGGCCATGCGCCCTCCTCCCCGAATCCCGGCAAGAACGGAAACATCATGAAATCCTGCAGCTTTAGTTTATCGGAAGTTTCACGAACCGCCCATCGTCACGGATTTCGCTTCACCCAGGGGAATTTCTCGTCGACGCCCGGCCAGATTTCGCGGATGGAGAAAAAACAGATCGCTATCCAGATGGCGAGGCCGACGTCGAAGCCCTCGAGCACCCGCACCATCCAGATGAAATCGAAGACACCCAGCACGAGAACCGAGAGATAGCAGCACCACGCGAACCCCCGCAGGGTCGCCAGGCCGAAGGCGCACAAGGCCGCCCCCGCCCCCAGCGTCGCC
>CAYTSP010000254.1:0-5249 GCA_964440505.1 uncultured Nitrospinaceae bacterium | reverse complement strand
GGGGACGCCACTTGGCCCCGTTATCAATGTGGCAAAATCACACCAGCCGACAACGAGCTGGCTCTCGCTGCCTAGACGCTAGCGAGCGTTCCCCCTTGCCTCGTCCGCGGGTGGGGTGCGGAACGTCATGATGCGGACTAGCCGACCCAGGTTTCGGTCCGGAGCCTGCTAGGCGAATTCGAATCGGACTAGCCCGGAGGATGGCCCGCCGGTGGGCTTGGTCCCGGGCGAAACCCTCACCACCGGCTACGCGCGTAGACGCTCACGACGGAAGCCTTTCGGACGCGGGTTCGATTCCCGCCGCCTCCACCAGACTACAACGCTTGCGGCGACGTGTGCCGCCGATCGGACGGGAGTTCAAATGACCGAAAAAAGCACGATTCAGAACATGGCGCTGTTTTGTGATTTCGAAAATATCGCCCTTGGTGTGCGCGAAGCCAAGTACGCGGATTTCGATATTCAAAGGGTGCTGGAGCGCTTGCTGCTCAAGGGCAGCATCGTCGTCAAGAAAGCCTACTGCAATTGGGCGCGCTACAAGGAATTCAAGGCTCCCATGCACGAGGCGGCCTTCGAACTGATCGAAATACCGCACGTCCGCATGTCCGGCAAGAACTCCGCCGACATCCGCATGGTCGTCGATGCGCTGGACCTCTGCTACACCAAGGCGCACGTCGATACCTTCGTGATTATCAGCGGCGATTCCGATTTTTCGTCCCTGGTCAGCAAGCTCCGCGAGAACAACAAGGTGGTTGTTGGCGTCGGCGTGAAGAACTCGACCTCCGACTTGCTGACCTCGAACTGCGACGAGTTCATCTATTACGATGATTTGATGCGCGAATCCGGAAAACAGGGGAAGGCCAAACGGAAGCGGCCGGCCACGCGCGGCGGAAGAAAGAAAGTCGTCGACGGCGAAGAGGAAAAGCGCCTGGAAGGCCTCAACCTGGTCCTGGAGACGACCGAGGACCTGGCCCGGGAGCGGGGCGAGGAAGAAAAGGTCTGGGGATCGATGGTGAAGCAGGCCTTGAAACGCCGCAAGCCGGGATTCAGCGAATCCTATCATGGATATAAAACGTTCAAACACTTGCTCGAAGACGCGAAAGCCCGCGGGATGCTGGAACTGGAATTCGACAAAAAGTCCGGCGGATACATCGTGAAGAGTGTGCAACTCGATGAATAGGGAGTTGCAATGACACCGAGCGAAGTAATCTTCGAGGTTACCGAAGCCGTAGAAGGTGGCTATGACGCCCGGGCGTTGGGCTACGGCATTTTCACCCAGGGTGAGGACTGGGATGATCTGAAGGCAATGGTCCGGGATGCGGTGCTTTGCCATTTCGGTGAAGAAGACGCGCCCGGAGTGGGGGTGTTGAAAAAGCCCCCCCGCTTGTAATTGGCCACTGCCGTCATTCCGGCGAAAGCCGGAATCCATTTTTACGCCTTTCGCTTTTCCTCATGATTTCCGCGCATCGGCGGAGAATGAAACGCCGCCGTATATACACCCACACCCGCAAATGGATTCCGGCTTTCGCCGGAATGACGAACAAAACGAAATCGTCGTGGGTACCGAGAAGAGAACGCCGCCAACCGTAGGGACAGGTCGCGACCTGTCCCTACAACTGAAACCGAATCAAGTTTTCAGGGCTTTTTCAACAACCCCAAATCAGCGATGTTGCATCTCGTCAGGGACGAAGTTATCGCCGTATGAGGTTGCCGCGTGCCCTTTGCGGCGACGACTGGATTCTCAACCCTCCTGACCCTCCTCCTCGCCCTTCGTCTCCGGGAACCATTCCAGGAAGCCTTCTTCGGTGGCGGGCGGGAAGGGCCACTGGTCCCCGCGCATGGCGGAGAGCGTGCGGTCGGGGCCGGGCTGGAACTGCCGGGCCGGCTCGCCGACGAGTTTCCCGTCGTCCAGCCATTTCTCGTCGCTTCCGTACATCTGCCCCTCGAGGATTTCGCTCAAGCGGGATAGCACGTCGGCGTAGTCGGGGTCCGAGAAAAGGTCCACCATTTCATGGGGGTCAACTTGCAAATCGAAGAGCTGGAAGTAGTGCCCGACGGGATAGTAGATGAGCTTGTGGCGCCCGTCGTGCACCATGCGCGAAGAATGCGCGTCCTCGCCCGCCTCGCCGAAGAGAAATTCCCGCTTTACGTCCCCCACCATCGAGAGGCCCTCCACCGTCTCGGGGACCTCGATGCCGCACAGGTCGAGCAGGGTGGGCATCACGTCCTGCAGGCCGACGAGGCGGTCGTCGACCCGGTTCGCGCCGACGCGCGCATCGTCCGGCAGGCCCACGAGGATCATCGGGATTCCGGCGGAATACTCGTAGAAGACGCGCTTGGCCCACATGCCGTGGTTGCCCAGCATGTCGCCGTGGTCGGAGGTGAAGCAGATGATGGTGTCGTTGGTGAGGCTCTCCTCGCGCAGGGTGCCGATGATGATGCGTATCTGGTGTTCGATGTGGGTGCACAGCGCGTAGAACGCCCGGCGCGCGTCGATAACCGCCCCCGCGCCGTAAAGGTCGCCGCGCGACTGGGTGGCCTGCGCGTTGTAGGGGAGTTCGCCGCGCTCGCGCGCCCACTCGCCCACGAACGGCTCGTCGATGGGAATCTCGCGGTAGATGTCCAGATAGGCCTGGAGCGGCACGAGCGGCGGGTGCGGATGGCGGTAGGAGAGATACCAGAAGGCCGGCCGCCTCGGGTCGCGCCTCTTTATCATTCGCGCCATCATGCGGGTGGTCCAGTTCGTGGGGTGCGTCGCCTCCGGCAGATGCCACGCCCGGTAGGTGTACTGGTTGTTCCCCATGCCGTGATCGAACTGGCGGCCCGTGTGGCCGATGTCGCCCAGGTAGATGTCGTAATCATCCGCGACGTTGTAGATCGAGCGGCCTTCGTCGTCGAGGATGACGTCGTCGAAGCCGATGCGGTCGCGCTGGGGGTAGACGTGGATCTTCCCGACCGCGTAGGCCTGATAGCCCGCGTCGCGGAACGTCTGCGCCATCGTCGGCAGGTGGTCGGGCATCAGCATGGTCGGGCTGAACACGCGGTCGCCGTGGGCGCGGGCGCTCGCGCCGGTCATCAGCGTCCGCCTCGCCGGTATGCAGAACGGGTGCTCGGAATAGGCGTTCGTGAAGCGCACGCCGTTCCTGCAGAAGGTGTCGAGCGTCGGCGTCAGGATGCAGGGGTGGCCCGCCGCCCCCAGGAGGGGCGAGGACCAGTGGTCGGTATTGATCAAGAGGACGTTCGGTCTCGTTTGCATCTATCACTCCCTAGAACGTTTCAGGCCGTTTTCTGTCTTGTTGCAACGAAATTCATGCGGAACCCAGGTATAAAGACGCTACTCCGGTACCGATTCGGGCGCGTACGGGTCGGCGCGGAAAAGCGCCGGGTCCGCAGGCAGGCGCGCCTTGCAACGGATGGCGTCCATCGCGTCCATCGCCATGATTTCGAGCGCCGTAGTGT
Source organism: uncultured Nitrospinaceae bacterium (assembly GCA_964440505.1). Lineage (GTDB taxonomy): Bacteria > UBA8248 > UBA8248 > UBA8248 > UBA8248 > Bin107. The sequence continues at coordinate 1,793 of CAYTSP010000254.1, read as the reverse complement.
CGTCTGCATTGTAGGTGAAAAAGCCCTTGCTGCGTAGCGGCCTGCGCCCGTAGAGATGTTCTCCGCACTTAAGGGGAAGAAAATGCACGCCGGTTACATGCCCCCCCTGAATTCTCTTCCACTTTAGCTTCGTTGCATTCCGGCATTCGCGCGGATTAAAATGCGGCCGTCTTCGAGGCGGCGTCGCCGAATCTTTCCGCGGTTGCTTTGAACAATCTGTCCGGGTTCGCGTCGACTTGAGCCGGTAGGTTTCACGAGGCATTCACAGGGGGTGTGAAGCATGTCGCGCCTGGAAGAAAATGGATCCTCCGCCATCGCCGCAGAGCCGATCCTCGAGCCGCGCCTTCGCTATCTGAATCGCGAGCTTTCCTGGCTCTCCTTCAACTGGCGCGTGCTCGCCGAGGCGAGCAATCTCCGCCACCCTCTATTGGAGCGGCTGCGCTTCCTCTCGATATCGGCGAGCAACCTCGATGAATTCTTCATGGTGCGCCTCGCGGGTCTCAAGGGCCAGGTGGCCAACGGCGTGACCCAGAAAAGCCTCGATGGGCGTACGCCCGCCGAGCAGTTGGCCGAAGTCGCCCAGGAGAGCGCGCGGCTCATCCGTGAGCAGGAGGCGGTGTGGCGGCGCTTGCAAGTTGAACTCGCCGGGGCCGGCATCTCGGTGGTGACCGCGAATGACCTGAATGCGGAAGATGCAGACTGGCTGGGCGACTATTTCCTGAAACAGGTATTTCCCGTATTGACGCCCCTCGCCATCGACCCGGCGCACCCGTTTCCCTTCATCGCCAATCGCGGTTTTTCCCTGGCCCTGGAGCTCGAAGCCATCGAGGGCACGCGAAAGATGCGGGCGCTGGTGCCCCTGCCCGATCAGGTGCGCCGCTTCACCCGTCTTCCCGGAGAGGAGGTTCGCTTCATCGCGCTTGAGAATCTCGTGCGCCTGTTCATCGATCAGTTGTTCCCGGGCTACCGGATCGTCGGCAGTGGGGTGTTCCGTCTCATCCGCGACAGCGACATCGAATACGAAGAGGAGGCCGAAGACCTCGTCCTGTTGTTCGAGACCATGCTGCGCAGGCGGCGGCTCGGCGGCGTGGTGCGCCTGAACCTGAGCGCCGACATGCCGGACTCGCTGCGCGAACTGGTGGTTGATGAGTTCGACGCGCAGCCCGAGGACATCGTGGAGTTGACCGGCACGATCGGCATGGCGCAACTCGGCGAGTTGATCGACTGCGGGCGGCCGGACCTGATATTCCCGGCCTATCGGGCGCGTTTTCCCGAACGCATCCGCGAGTACGACAACGATTGCTTCGCGGCGATTCGCCACAAGGACATCATCGTCCACCACCCCTATGAGAGTTTCGACGTGGTGGTGCAGTTTCTCGATCAGGCGGCGGCCGACCCGAACGTGCTGGCGATCAAGCAGACGCTCTACCGCACCACCGACGAGTCGCCCATCGTCAAGGCGCTTATCGCGGCGGCGGAATCGGGCAAATCGGTCACCGCGCTGGTCGAGCTCAAGGCGCGCTTCGACGAGGAGACGAACCTGAAGCTCTCCCGTTCGCTCGAGCGCGCCGGCGTCCACGTCGTCTATGGCTTCATGAAGCTCAAGACCCACGCCAAGGTTACATGCGTGGTCCGGCGCGAGGGAGAGGATCTGCGCAGCTACGTGCATTTCGGCACGGGCAATTACCATCCGATCACCGCGCGCATTTATACCGACCTCTCGTTTTTCACCTGCGACGAGCGTCTCGCCCACGACGCCGCGCAGGTGTTCAACCTGACCACCGGCTATGCGC
>CAYTSP010000253.1:0-2967 GCA_964440505.1 uncultured Nitrospinaceae bacterium | reverse complement strand
GGCATGGGGCCGAGGGGGGGGAGGCGCAGCGAAAGAGCGACTGGCTCTACGCGCAGATTTCCATGACGGATCTGGCGCGCGCCTTCGTCGAGCCCGTTCAATCGGGAGGCCGGGAGCGGGCGTGGCTCGTGGACGGCGAGGGCAGAATCATCCTCCCTCCGGGCATCCCCCGGCTGGAAGGGGTTCAATTGTCCACCCTCGCGCGCGAGTTGGGGGATGAAAGGCTGAAAAAACTCGCCGGGCGCATGAAGAAAGAAGTGAATGGTTTCGATTGGCACCTCGACTTGAGGCCCGGGAAGAAAGAAAAGCGCATGCGCTACCTGACGGCTTTCAGCAACTTCCCCGTCGGACATGAGAAGTGGACTTTCGCCCTCACGGCGCCCTCTACCGAATTCGTCGGATTGATCGGGCGTTTGTTCCGGAAGGGTCTGCTCCTGACGGCTTTCGGTTTCATCGCCTTGATTCTGGCCGCTCTCCTGATACTCGATCGCGAGCGCAGACGCATACGGGCCGAGGATAGAATCCACTGGTCCGAGCAGGTTCTGGAGAGCAACAGGCGGCTTCAGGCGCTGTTCGACGGCATCACGGACGCCATCGGCATTCTGGACAGGGATTTCCGCATCCGGATGCTCAATCGCTCGATGGGAAGGCTCTTCGGGCGCGAGACTTCCGATTTGCTGGATCAGAAATGGGAGATATCACCGCTCGGCGCGGTGCCGGAGTCATTCGTCGAACGCTCCATCGTGGTCGATACGTTCGCGACCGGCGAGCCGGGATTTATCGAAAAGTCGATTTCGTGGGAAGATGAGCGACGGATGGACATGGAATACTATACCTATCCGATTCTCGACGCCTCGGGAGCGACGCTTCAGGTGATTTTGTATTTGAAGGACGTGACCGGGCGCAAGGCGCTCGAAAAAGAGGTTCTCCAGCGCGACAGGCTCTCGATCGTCGGAAAGATGAGCGAACAGGTGGCGCATTCCATACGCAACCCCCTCTCGGCCATCAGCCTGAACTCGGAATTGCTCGGCGATGAGTTGTCGCAATTCAAGGAGTCGGACACCACCGAGGCATGGACGCTGCTCAAATCCGTCAGGGCGGAAGTGGATATCCTCAGCCAGGTGACGGCCGATTATCTCAAATTCGTGCGGATGCCCAGTCTGGAGAAGACGCCTATCGACTGCAACGAGATGCTCGTGGATTTGCTGGACCTGCACGCGGAAGTGGCGGCGAGCAGGAAGATCCGGATCGAAAAGGAGTTCGAGAGAGATGTCCCCGAGGTCGTCCTGGATGAAACGCAAATGCGCGTCGCCATTCAGAACCTCATCCTGAACGGCTTCGACGCGATGCCCGACGGCGGTCGCCTGCTTGTGAAAACCGAACTGGAGAATCAACACCTCGCCATCCGGATATCGGACAGCGGCAAGGGCATCAGCCTCGAGGAGCAGGCCTTTTTGTTCACGCCGTTTTTCACGACGAAGGCGAACGGAACCGGCCTCGGCCTCGTGTTGAGCCGGCAAATCATCACCGAGCACAACGGGAGCATCCGCTTCGAGAGCGAGGGGGGGACGGGCGCCACCTTCATCGTCGAACTCCCTCTCGCCGTTGCGCAGGAGGCGAAAGCATGAGCGATCACACCGGGGCGCGCGTGATGGTGGTGGACGACAAGCGCGGCAGCCGCGAAGCCCTTCAGAAGATGATCGCCAAGGAGGGATTCGACGTCGATATGGCGCACGACGCGGAAACCGCCGCCGAGATGTTCGGCGCCGAGCCCGTGAATCTGGTGATCACCGATCTCAGAATGCCCGGGATGGACGGCATCGGCTTGCTCAAGGAGGTGAAGCGCTTAAGCCCCGACACGGAAGTGATTCTCATCTCCGGCGCAGGGAGCATCGAGTCGGCCGTCGAGGCGATGCGCGAAGGGGCGTATGACTTTCTCACCAAGCCTCTGGAGCGGGTGGTCGTCTTGAAGGCGATAGACAAGGCGCTCGAAAAACAGGCCCTCATGCGCGAGAACGCGGATTTGAGGGCGCAGCTTCAGAGCCTCAGAGACACCTCCGGCATGATGGGGGACCATCCCTCGATTCGCCGGGTGAAGGAGATGGTTCGCCAGGTCGCGCCCACCTCCGCCACGGTCCTGATCCTCGGCGAGAGCGGGACGGGCAAGGAATTGGTGGCGAGCGCCCTGCACGAGGGGAGCGAGAGGGCGGGCAAGGCGATGGTGAAGGTGAACTGCGCGGCGCTTCCGGAATCGCTCCTCGAGAGCGAACTCTTCGGCTACGAGCGCGGGGCGTTCACGGGCGCCGTGGGCCGCAAGGAGGGCCGCTTCAGGATCGCGCACGAGGGCACGCTGTTTCTCGATGAAATCGGGGACATGCCCCTCGTTTTGCAGCCGAAGATTCTTCGCGTCCTGCAGGAGGGAGAATTCGAGCGCGTCGGCGGAACGGAGACTTTGAAGGTGGACGCGCGAATCGTGGCTTCGACCAACTCGGACTTGCAGACCGCCGTGGCCGAGAAGAGGTTTCGCGAGGATCTCTACTATCGTCTGAACGTGATAACCATCCACATGCCCGCCTTGAGGGATCGGCGAAGCGACATTCCGCTGCTCGCCGAACATTTCCTCCAGCGCTTCGCCGCGAAGAACAACCGGCCCGTTCTCGCGTTTTCACGCGAGGCGCTTGGTGCGATGTCGAACTACCATTGGCCGGGAAACGTGCGGGAACTCGAAAACATGGTGGAGCGCGCCGTGGTGCTGAGCCGCGGAGAGATTCTCTCGGTGGATGATCTCCCCCAGCAAATCGCCCGGGGCGAGTCCACGAACGGGGAGCAGTCGGTGGCGTCGGACTCGCCGCTCATCAACCTGGAAGTCGGCACCCCGCTCGCGGAAGTCGAGCGTCGGGTCATTCTGGAGACTCTCCGGCATACGGGCGGCGACAAGAGCGCCGCCGCACGCCTCCTGGGTATCGC
>CAYTSP010000252.1:0-4215 GCA_964440505.1 uncultured Nitrospinaceae bacterium | reverse complement strand
CAGGTGAGATCAAGAAGGTGGTGGATGCGACCCAGGCGGATGTGAAGAAGAGCGCCGAGGATTCACTCGCGAGAGACGGTGAGATCAAGGAGGTAGTGACAGCGACCCACGAGACCGTGAAGATAAGTGCAGAAGTTGCCGACGAGAAACACGGCGAGATCAAGATGGCGATGGATGCGACCCACGAAACGGTGAAAAAGACCACCGAGGCTGTCGACGAGAGACACGGTGAGATCAAGATGGCGGTGGATGCAACCCAGGCGGATGTGAAGAAGAGCGCTGAGGCTGCCACCGAGAGACACGGCGAGATCAAGATGGCTGTGGATGCGACCCAGGCGGATGTGAAGAAGAGCGCCGAGGATTCACTCGCGAGAGACGGTGAGATCAAGGAGGTAGTAGGTGAATCTAAGAAAGTTATAGATCGTCTATTTGCCCGTCACCCGGAAATTCCCGTTACTCGATTCGTGACCATTGACAGGACAGGAAGTGAAACAAGAAGTGGAATCAGGTACTTGTTTCCTGGATTTGATACAGGTGAGTACGTTCTCAATCCCCCTCAACTCAATTGGTTGCAAGATTTTCACAACATAATAATGTCATGTGAAAACGAGTCTCGACCTTCAATAAGATTGGTTGGTTTCGCTAGCTCACAGGATTTCCCCGAAACCAAGGAAGGTAAAGCCTCGGAATCCAAAGACAATTTTTGCAAGTCTAGAAGGCTTGGTGGTGAAAGCTCTTTATCTGACATTAAGAATTGCCGCCTTGCCAATCAAAGAGTCGGGAGAGTAGCAGCACTTTTTGAACATCTGGGTACAAAGCAAGAATACAATGAGCAAAAATATGAAGATGTTGTGAAGAAAATGATGGGAAAAATGGATAAGCACTGCGAACTTGGGGAAAAAGTAGGGTTTCTACCCTCTACACTGGGTCACATAAAAATTGAGCCGTGGTGTGAACTTGGGAAGATGCGGGATGAACGAATTTCAATAGTAAATTTACAGCAGGACAAACAACCGCATTCTTTAAACAGAAGTGTTCACATGATTTTTGAAAATGTTGGCAAGTGTCTTGGCTTTTCAAAATCAAAATAGGGGAATCATATACACAAATTCACGGGAAAAATCGGGTCATTGGTGGATATCTTCTAATAGAGGGAAAACACCATGCCGAAAAAATTAGGCGTTTTGACGGTTCATGGAATGGGTGATCAGAAGCCGGATTATGCTGATCCCATGATTGAGGAATTGCACAACCGCATCTTCGGCGATTCGGTCAGCATCGAGGAAAGCGACATCGCATGGGAAGCGGGCTACTGGGCGGATGACATCCAAGATGAGCAGGACAAACTTTGGAAAACTCTATCGAAAAACCCGAATATGAGTTATACGAAACTGCGTCGATTCGTAATCAGCGCCCTGGGTGATGCCGTCGGCTACCAGCGGGTTGGCTCCTCAAATGTCGGTCGGACGGATTATTATGGGCAATTTCATCAATCCATTCACGCAAGCCTCAGAAACCTTCGTCAACAACTCGGGGATGATGACAAGCCGCTGATTGTCATTGCCCACTCCCTGGGAAGCGTCATTATGTCCAATTACATCTGGGACGCACAGAAAAGAAAGGTAAAAGGGACTCCATTCGAGCGAATGGAGACGCTGGCCGGGCTAATCACCTTCGGAAGCACGATTCCGCTGTTCGCCCTGGCCTACAACCAGCGGCAAAACATCCAGTTTCCTCCCGAGAACATAGAGAATTACTTCCCGGACGCAAGTTCAAACGGGGTCAAGCGGGCCGTCAAGTGGATCAATTTCTTCGATGCGGACGACGTTCTGGGCTATCCCATCCGGCATCTGGGGCCGAGTTATCGGATTGTGGAAGATAGGGAGATCAACGTGGGCGGGCTTCTGACTTTCTGGAATCCTTTTTCCCACGCCGATTATTGGACGGATAACGACTTTACGGTGCCAGTTGCGGAGGCAATCGAAGGCGCTCTCAAGCTCCTTCGGAGGAAGAACGAGCAAACCCCCGCCTTGAAGAGCGGGGCATGAGCATGAAGAAATAAACATTGCGTAGGGTCGGCCTCCGTGTCTGTCTCCCAACGTTTGGCCTGCTCACGGACCGCACCTTCGTGTTCAGGATGCACGCGGAGGTCCGCCCCTGCGCAATCCTTCTTCCGCGGTCGGGAATGATGCTACTCTCCGCTTCAAGCCGCTCCCGTAATCCAGCGCGCTGATTCTGCAAGCCGCTCCTTCGCCCGGTCGATTTTTCCTGAATCGACGAGCAGCTTTCCTCCTGTTTTCACCTTCTTGCCCCCGATGAAGACGGTGTCCACGTTCGAGCGCTCCGCGTAGAAGACGACGGCTCGCGCCGCGTCTCCTGCGGGCGCGGTGTTCAGGTCGTCCTTTCGGATGAGGATGAGGTCGGCCTGCTTGCCCGGCGTGACCGAACCGACCCTCTCCGCCACCCCCATCGCGTGCGCGTTGTTGATGGTGGCCCACGCGAGCGCGTCGCGCGCCGAAAAAGAAAGAGCGGGCGCGCGGTAAATGCCCTCATCCAGGCGGCGGTTGTCGAAAATCCGCTGGACTTGAAGAGCGTGCCGCATCGTGTGGAGCATGTTCCCGCTGACGTAGGTCTCGAGGTCCACGCCGAGCGACGGCCTGCCGCCCAGTGCGCTCACGCGTCCGCAGACGGCCTCGCCCCGGTTCGTCTGCATCTCGGCGGAGGGTGTGGCCGTGATGGAGGCGCCCGAGTCGATGATGACTTTGAGCTCCTCATCGTCCACGTAGTTGCAGTGCACGAGGTTGTGATCGGGCCCGAGAACGCCCTCTGCGGCCAGCGCCTGGTAGCCGCCCTTCACCTTCCTGCTCGCGTCGCCCCAGATATGCGCGCTCGACAGCAGCCCGTATTCCCGCGCCAGGCGCATGTCGTGGAGCGCCACTTCGAGGGGGGAGTAGTCGGCCCCCAGAATGGCCATCGCCAGGGTGATGCGGGCGTCACCGGAGGCCAGGCGGCCCGTCCGCAGCCGCTTGATCTCGCTTACGGGATGCGGGATTTGCGAATAGTGGGGCTCGCCCGCCTTTGGTTTCGGCTTGGGCGTCCCGTGCCCGAAAAGGGCGCGGATGCCGGATTCCTCCAAAGCGTCTATGCCTGCGTCGGTATGCTCGGGCGTGGGGTTGTTGTGGCACCAGTCGAACAGCGTCGTCGTTCCGGCGTCCATCTGCGCCCACGCGCCCACGAGGGTCGCGATGTAGACGTCCTCGGGGCGATAGCGCGGGGCCAGGGTCTCGTGCGCTATCTCGAAATAGCTGCGTCCGCCCCAGTCTCCGCCCAGGCTGCGAAGCGCGGTCTGCCAGGTGTGCATGTGGGCGTTGATGAGGCCGGGCATGAGGATCATGCCGCCGGCGTCGATGGTTTCCGCATCCGTCTCCGGAAGATTTTCGCCCACTGCGGAGATGCGTTCATCCTCGATTAAGACGTCGCCGCATTCCATCTCCCCGACCTCGGGGTCCATCGAGAGGACGCTTGCGTTTCGGATGAGGGTTTTCGTCATGCGCCGCTTCCCGCCTCGGGGAATTCATCCGGCCAGTCGGCGAGCAGGGCTTCGAGATAGGCCTTGAGATCGTCGGGATTCTTGCGGCGGATCTTGTTCCTGTCGATCTCCTCTTGCGCCTCGATGGGAATCGCCAGCGCGTCGTTGAACTTGTTTCTCATGTTGAAATAGGTGATGACCATGGTGAGTTCCACGATTTCAGAGTCCGTGAAATGCTTTTTGACTTCCTGGAATACGTCGTCTCTTTCTCTGGCCGTGTTGAGCGTGACGTGTTCCGCCCAGAGCAGGACGGCGCGCTCTTTCTCTGCGAAGGGGCCGTAGTCGCCCTCGCTGATAGCGGCTATATCAGCCTCCGTGATGCCCACCGATTGACCAACCGGCGTGTTGTGCGCCAGTCAGTAGGCGCAGTTGTTGAGCCGGCTGGTGTTGATGATGGCGAGCTCCTTCGTCTTCGTGTCCAGGGCCGAACCAAGGCCCTGGCGCAGGAGTGAGGAGGTGAGCGGCAGCATGAACTTCGTGATGAACGGCTGGTTCGCCATCACCCGCCAGGCATTGGGAATTCGGTTCAGCAGGACGCTCGCGTGGTCGAAGAGGTGGTTCACGACGGGGTCGTCGGTGCCGGAATTAAGCATGGGTACGCGGGACACGGTATCGCTCCTTTCGGG
>CAYTSP010000251.1:0-15706 GCA_964440505.1 uncultured Nitrospinaceae bacterium | reverse complement strand
CTTCCCCTCAAGGGGGGAGTGAAATTCAACGAGCTCCTTCCTTCTGTGGCTTTTTCAACATCCCCTCGTCGGTGGGCATCGCCTTTACCCCTCTGTCAAGGGGGGGTAGGGAGGTTGGGTTTGTAGGGACAGGCCCCCGTGCCTGTCCGAAATCGGGCGGCCACGGGGGGTCAGACATATATGTCTGACCCTACGGTGGAATCCCGACCGCCCCTCAAGGGGGGAGTGAAATTCAGCGAGCTCCTTCCTTCTGTGGACTTTTTCACCAACCTTTTTCTCACTCGCGTTTGACGTGATGGGATTGTAGTGACAACCCCTCCACGGGGTTGTCCCACGGTCCGCGAACCGCCCCTACGGGCTGGTATTGAAAGAACGAGGGAAACTCCTCCCGTGAGGGCGAAAGCCGCCGCGTCGTGGTAAGCTTGCGCTATATCAAACAGGTGGAAGCGGAATGAAATTCTCACAGTTGGAACGGAGGTGGAAATGAGCGCCGATGGACTGAATTTTCTCTCAATATATGAGCTTGCCCAGCAGATCGAACAGAAGAATATCTCCCCGCGCGAGGTGGTGGACGCGCATTTGCGGCAAATCGAGGCCCTGAACCCCGAACTCAACGCGTTCATCACCGTATGCGCGGACGATGCCCGTGAGGACGCGGCCAAGGCGGAGAACGAGATTCAGGGCGGCCGCTACCGCGGCCCTCTGCACGGCGTGCCGGTCGGCATCAAGGACATCATCGATACCGCGGGCGTCCTCACGACGCAGGGGTCGAGTTTCTTCCCGGATAACGTCCCGGCGGAGGATGCCGTGTGCGTGAGGAAGCTGAAAGAAGCGGGCGCCGTCATCGTCGGCAAATGCAACACGCACGAGTTCGCGGCGGGCTCCACCACGGTGAACCCCCACTACGGCCCGGCGCGCAACCCCTGGAATCCCGAGCGGGTATCGGGCGGTTCGAGCGGCGGCTCGGGCGCTGCGGTCGCGGCCTTCATGTGTCCGGGTGCGGTGGGAACCGACACGGGCGGCTCCATCCGGGGGCCAGCGAGCGCATGCGGGACGATGGGCCTCAAGCCCACCTACGGGCGCGTGAGCCTTCGCGGCATTTTCCCGAACTCTACGACGCTCGACCACGCCGGCCCGCTCGCGCGAACGGCGCGCGATTGCGGCCTCATGCTCCAGGTCATGGCGGGCTACGACCCGGCGGACCCAGGCTCCAGGGACCGGGAAACGCCAGATTTCTGCGCCCTGATAGGCGAGAGCGTCCAGGGCATGCGCTTCGGAATCTGCGAGGACCTCTATCTCCCGGAAAACGACGCTTCGGTGCAGGAAGGCTTCGAGAATGCGATAGAGACCATGAAGGCTCTGGGCGGCGTGGTCGTCCATGTGCGCTATCCGAACGCGGAGAGAATGAGAGAGGTGCGGCGCATCATCGCCAGCGCCGAACTGGCGTCGGTTCACCGCGAGCGGTTCGACTCCAATCCCGAAAAATTCGGCGACGACGTCCGCGAGCGCCTGGAAATTTCGAGCCGCGTGACGCTGGCCGAGTACGCACTCGCCATGAAAGAACGGCGCACGCTCACCCGCGAAATGGAAAAAGTGTTCGATGAGATCGATATATTCCTGGCGCCCGGCTATCCCTGCCCCGCGGGGCCCGTTGCGACGGAGACGGGCACGGTGAACGGGAAGGAGTTCTCCTTCACGGGCCTCGGCAGACCGCAGACGGGCCCTTACAACCTCTTCGGTTTCCCGGTCATGGCGGCGCCTTCGGGCTTCAGCGCGGACGGCCTGCCGGTGTCGATCCAGATCGTGGGACCGCCCTGGCAGGAGGCCCGCGTGCTTCAGGTCTCCCATGCGTTCGAGGAAGCCACGCCGGACATCCGGCAAAAGAAGCCGCCCATGTGCGACGGGTGATTTTTGTCGGGAGTCGGATGCTCGGATGGCGGAGCGTGATGGGTCGGCGCATGCGCGGTCGAGTTGCAGGATTGATCGTCTCCCGCATTCCGGGCAGGCGCCCTTCGATACAAACGCTCCTTTCTCAGTCGCGTTTGACTTCGGCGGCTACTCAGGGTGAGAGGTGGGGGGTCGCGTTGATCAGAATGGAGACAAAGGGGAGTTCGCGCCGGTCCGGGGGAGGTGATCGGGTTGCTTGGGTAAAGGAGAGGTTTGTGAGACGTGGTTGCCTCTTCCCGTTTCTAGCAAAACAACCCTCATCCCGAGTAGGCCCGAAGGGCCGTATCGAGGGACGCCCGAGGGGAGTGATTCTGGAGAAGGAATCGGGTATTCCAGTTTCGTGACGCGTTTTTTATGGTCTTTTTTCTTGTGAGGATATGAGACATGACGCAAACCGATAGTTCCGCCCTTGTTTCGACGGCGTGGCTCGCAGAACGCCTGGAAAATCCGGGTCTCCACGTCATCGAGGTTTCCTCCGCGAGCGACGACGCCTCCTACCGCGAAGCCCACGTGCCGGGCGCGCACTGGTGGTTCTGGAAAGGGGCGCTCTGGCACGAGACGGACCGCGCGTTCGCCGCGCCCGAGGCGCTGGCCGGGCGTTTGGGCGGGATGGGGGTCGGGCCGGACGATGAAATCGTCTTGTACGGTGATCCGGTGCAGTTCGGCACCTATGCGTTCTGGGTACTGAAGATGGCGGGTTTTCAGAACCTGAAGCTCCTGGACGGCGCGAAGAAAAGGTGGATGGCCGACGGGATGCCCGTCTCGACCGACGCGCCGGGCGCCGCCCCTGTCGCCCACCCCGCGCCGGACGGGGGCGAGATATTAAGCGTTGGCAGGGACGATATTCGCGAGAAGCTGGGTGCGCCGGGCAGGGTGCTGCTCGACGTGCGCTCGCCCGAGGAATACAGGGGCGAGCGGGTAATGCCGCCGCCGGGCTTCGACCACGGGGCCGAGCGCGCCGGGCGCATACCGGGCGCGGCCCACCTGTTCTTCCGCGAACTGTTGAACGAGGACGACACCTATAAGGACAAGGGGGAGCTTGCGCGGATTCTCGGTGCTGCTGCCGCAGCGCCCGATGATGAGATAGAACTCGTCCTCTACTGACGCCTCAGCCACCGGGCCAGTCTGGTCTGGTTCGCCATGCGGTATCTGCTGGGCTATGAAGACGTGAAAATCTACGACGGCTCATGGACGGAGTGGGGCAGCGTCGTCGGTTTTCCGATTGAGAAGTGAGGGAGCTATGTACATGACTCGGAAATGGGATTCCGGGCTCCGGATTCGAAAGGAAACGATAGAATCACTCCTCCCTTGAGGGGTTGTTGAAAAAGCCCTTCTCGCTCGCTCGATTCCTCCCTCATCGGTCGGTATCGACCACCGCCGGAATGACGAGCGAAAACCAAATTCGTCGTGGATCCTGAAAAGAGAACGTCACCTACCGTAGGGACAGGTCGCGACCTGTCCCTACAACAAACGCAAATCCTCTCGCATCAGACTTTTTCAACAACCCCCTCAAGGGGGGGAGTCAGAAAAACCCGAGCATGAGGGAGTGGTTTCGGAGGGGAAATTATGAGGGCGATTGTCCCTTCCTCAAAATAACCCGTTCGGCCGTCCTCGCAAGGCGAATCATCCCACCGGATAGCGCGGCTCCTCCCCCCGCAGGACGCGCAATACGTCCGCCGCCGCCTTTCGCCTCATGTCCTCGAGGGCGGCCGTGCTGTACCACGCGCTGTGCGGCGTGACGCGGCAGTTGGGAAGGGCGAGCAGCGGGTGATTCGGCCTCGGGGGTTCCTCTTCGAGCACGTCGAGGCCCGCGCCCCGGATGCCGTTTTTCTTGAGCGCATCGGCCAGCGCCCGCTCGTCCACGAGTTCGCCGCGGGCCACGTTGATTAAAACGGCTTCCGTCTTCATGCGATCGAGCGCTTCGGCGTTTACCATGCCGCTCGTCTCGGGCGTCAGGGGCGTATGCAGGGAGATGTAGTCGGATTCCTCCCAAATCCGGGAGAGCGCGGCGTTCTCGGCGCCCAATTCCTCGAAAACGGATTCGGGCGCGAAAGGATCGTGCGCGATGACGCGCATCCCGAAGGCGCGCGCCTTTCCGGCCAGGGTTGCGCCGATTCTCCCGATTCCCACCACGCCCAGCGTAGCGCCCCGAAGCGGGGCGATGGGCCGAAGTGCGGCGATCCCCCAGCCGCCTTTTTCGACTTCCGCGATTCCCCCCTCGATTTTTCGGGCGAAGTAGAGGATGAGCGCCATGGCATGGTCCGAAACCTCATCGACGCAGTAATCGGGCACCGAGGTTACCTGGATGCCTCTTTCCCGCGCGGCTTCAAGGTCGATGTTGTCTACCCCCACGCCGCCGCGCGCGAGTATCTTGCAATGTTTCAGCTGTCCGATGACCCGGGCGGTGAACTTGGGGATTGCGCCGATGATAACGCCTTCCGCCTCCGCGCAGAGTTCGACGAGGGATTCAGGGTCCGCTCCCATGCCCAGACGCAGGCGGGGACCCAGAGGCGAGAGTATCTCCTCCTCGACCGTGGGGGGGCCGAAGCGCGTTCCGGCGACGGCGACGAGCGGGCCGTCTTTTGCGGGTGGACTCAAGACCATGATTCCCTCAGAGTTCCCCGTTTCCGGAGGGTGGGGTCTGTGAAAAAGCGCCCGGGCGCAGAAAAAAAACACCGCGACCGGTTGGCCGCGGTGTTTGAATCAGCAGGGTGGTGCTAGCGCAACGTGTTGTCTGCTCTTCGCGGCGGGTCGTTCGCCGGGCGCGGCTCGACCGGCTCGTTGTTCTTGAATTCCTCGGTGAGCTCCGCGTTGATTTCCGCCCATACGGGATCGTCGTCTTCGCTCTCGAGGATGGCGTCAATCGGGCACTCCGGCTGACAAACGCCGCAGTCGATGCATTCTTCGGGGTCGATGATGAGGAAGGGCTCCCCCTTGTACTCGCCCGGGTGCATACAATCTACGGGACAGACGCTCACGCACGTCGCATAACGCTCGCCCAGGCATTTCTCCCCGATGACAAATGTCATGGATGATTCCCTCCTACAAAGATTAAAGATTTTCCGGTTGGAACCCCGAGGGAACGGCCCCCTGGCGATTCGCGGTTATTTGATTCAAGTTCACCTGGATACCCCAAGCGATGAGCGATGCTAGCAGATGCCGCTCCTGAAAATCAAGGGTAGAGAAGCACAAAATCAAGATTCTTTCGCCTGCAGGCGGGGTTTTTCAACTTGCCGGCTTCGGGGAGGCGTCGAAAATTTTCCCGAGCGCGAGAAGCATGGCTTCGACCGATTCCGGCGGCACACCTCCGAGTTCTTCGTGGAAATCGAACCCCTTGAGCCAGCGGAATTTTTCGAGCGCTGCGGCGCTGATGTGCGAGTCCATCCCCAGCGATTCGAGGGTCGAGACGACGCCTTCCATTTCCTGCGCGCGTCTTTCGGCGGCGATGAGGCTCGTGCCCGCCAGGCTCAGGGCCAGATCCCGTAAGGGGAGTCCCTCCACGGTGCCGGCGATGGACCCGAGGAGTTCATCCACGAGCCCGCAGCGCCTCGCCGCCTCGATGGCTTCCAGAAAAGTCATCATCAGCCCCTTGGTGAACACGCTGCGCACGACCTTGAGGGCGGAGGCGTCACCCACGCGCTCGCTGAGCACCTGAAGCTGCATCCCGTAGCGCGCCATGGCCTTGCTCAGGCGCCTGGCTTCGGGTCCCGAGATCAACGTGACGACCTTGTGGCCGTAAACTTCCGCGGGATCGCATATCGCCCCGTCAATCGGCCTGCCTCCGCCCGCCTCGATGAGGCGGCCGATCTCTTTCTTCACCTCGGGCGTCGTGGTATTCAAATCCACGTAGACGGCATCCCGGATGAAGGGGGAGGCGCTGCGCGCTGTATCCAGCGCGCTTTCCGTGGTGACGAGCGAGAGTACGAGGTCGGCACCCTCGAGCGCCTCTTCGATGGACTGCGTCATCCTGATGGCCGGGTGGGTGGAAGCGTCGAGGTGCTCCGGTCGCCAGGGCGGTCTTTTCCAGGCGCGCACCTGCGCCGCGCCGGCTTCCGCCAGCCCCCGGGCGATGGGCCTGCCCGCCATGCCGAACCCCAGTACGCAGACGGTGGGAGAATTTTCAAGGTTCAAGAAGGTTTCTCCATCGGGTTTTTCATAGATGGGTGTATCGTTCACGTCTATATTCAGGCGAATGCGCAATTATAGAATAAGGTGAGCGCGCGGCTCTAGCGCGTTCGGGACTTTTCTGTCGGCTTCTCATCCGAATCAGAACGGAGTCGGCGGATTCCGGATGTGCGCAAAGCCCGGGTTGTGTCCAAATCGAAATTCATCGGGGTTGTTGAGAAAGTTCCCTTTTCAGGGGGTAGAGGAGAAGCCCTTCTCGAATGGAAAGGCAACCCCCTGTCCCTAAGTGGTGGTATGGTTTTGTTCGTCATTCCGGCGTTCAGCGATCTGCGAAGGGTCACCCCCTTGTGTAGGGGCCGCATATATGCGGCCCTGCCTTTTCGCCTTCACAACATGGGTCGCATGTATGCGACCCCTACACTCCCTCCGGCAAGGCGGTATCCCGTCGCCGTCATTCCGGGCGGGGAAGAATTTTTCAACAGCCCCGGATAAGTCTAGTTCGCCACCTTCAGGCTGTAGTCGGGCGTCGGGTTCAGGGGGCATGAATAATAGTAATCGCCCGCTTTGAGCGTGATGTGGTAATCCCTCGATTTCCCCTTGACGAGACCGCCCCCCGAGACCTTCGGCAGCGTGAGGCGTCCGGCCCCTGCGCCCCTCAGATAAAACCCGAGTTGATAGGGCACGTTCTTGTTCGTCACCCGGAAAATATACTTGCCGGGTTTCAGCGTGATGGTTTTAGAGTCGGCGAGGCGCTCTTTCCCGCTTTTGGAGTTGACGGCCTTGCAGTCGGCCGACCCCATGGTCTTGAAGCCATGGTCCTTGCCCTCGGGTTCGGTGAACTGGCATCCCGTCTGTGTGAGGGTGATGACGGTCGGCTCGGCGGCGTTCACGCTACTCGATGCGAGGGGGAGCAAGGATGCCGCAAGGAGAATCATGAGCGTTTTGTGGAGGTTTGGCATGGCTTTGTTCCTTATTCGGGTGTTCTCGGCTCTTCGGGCATTCGATTCGCCGGGGAGATGCGTCGGGCCGGCGGCTGTTTTTGATGACCGCCGCATTCCATTATACAAGCGCGCCTCGAAAAGCATATCAAAAAGATGCGTCGAGTTGATGAAAAAACGTCAACAATGATATCAGCCCGGCAGGCTGAACCAGACGTGGATGACGCCTTCGCCATACCAGGCGCCTACTTCACCTCCATGCGCCTCGATGAGAGCCTTCACTATCGCCAGTCCGATGCCCGCTCCCCCGCTTTCGCGCGAATGCGATTTTTCCGTGCGGTAGAACCTCTCGAAGATGAGTCCGACATCTTCCTTCTCCCCCGGGAAATCCTTGCAGGTATTTGAAAATATGATCTTTATCCCGTTCTTTTGCTGCTCCGCCCGGACGCGGAACTCCCCTTGCTCGGGCGTGTACCGACATGCGTTCTGGACGATGTTCCCCAAAGCCTGGACGATTTTATCCCGGTCCGCCTGCACTGCACGCAATCCGCCGCCGAAATCCACGTTCACCCCGATATTCCTGGATTCGAAGTCGTGCCGATAGAGTTTGATAACGCGCTCGACCAAGTGCGGCAAATCAGTTTCCTCTCGCCGCAGATAGACCTTTGCGGCCTCGGCGCGGGTGAGTTGATGAAATTCCTGGACCAGGCGCATGAGACGCAAGATTTCATCCTTCAACATGGAGAACGTCTCTTTGGCGGGCGGAATGACGCCATCGGCCAGGCCTTCGATGTAGCCTCGCACCGTGGTGAGCGGGGTTCTCAGCTCATGGGCGACATCCACCAGCATGGTTTTTCTCAAGTTTTCGATTTTTTCCAGATTTTCGGCCATCTGGTTGAACATCATCCCGAACTGGCCGACCTCGTCTTTCGATGAAATATCCGCGCGCGCGGTGAAATCGCCCAGTGATACTTTCCGGGATACTTCCGCCATCGCGTACAGCGGGCGCAACACCCTTCGGGTGAGGAAGAAACTCAAGGCGACGGCCATGATCATGGCGAGTATGCTCGCGTTGACGATGTAGCGATGCACGGCGTCCAGGAACATCTGGTGTATTACCGTGGGCGATATGTTGTATTTGCGCATCAGGGCGGCGAAGTAATCGGCGGCGAGGAAATCGATCGACAGCCAGACAACCAGAATGACCAGCGCGATGACCGGAAGGTTGATGGCCAGGAGTTTCCAGAGCAGGCGACTCTTCATGCTAATGACCTCCTTGTTCTTCCGTTTCTGCAAAACGATATCCCACGCCGCGCACTGTGAGGATGAGATGGGGATTGGCTGGGTTGCACTCGATTTTTTGCCGAAGTTTTCCGATGTGGACATCCACAACGCGAGCGACTACGGCGTCCGAAGTATGGTAGAGCCTGGTGAGTAGTTCGTGGCGGGAAAAAACGCGCCCGGGTGCGCTCATGAGCGTCAGGAGCAGCCTGTATTCCGAAGGGGTGAGCGCTATGGGTTCGCCGTTTCGGGTGAGTTTGTGTTTTTCGGGCTCCAGAACGAGGTTGCCGAAAGAGAGTTTCGCCTTCCGGAGCATGGGCGCGTTCTTGGTGCGCCTGAGGATGGCCTTGACGCGCTCGACGAGTTCTCTCGGGCTGAAGGGCTTGACGACGTAATCATCAGCGCCGAGCGAGAAGCCGGAAAGCCTGTCGATCTCTGCCTCCTTGGCCGTGAGCATCAGGATGGGAACTTCGGACTCTTCTCGGAGCCGCCTGCAAACCTCCCACCCGCTCATTTTCGGGAGCATCAGATCGAGCACGACGAAAACGGGCGTCCACTCGCGCGCCAGTTGCAGGGCCCGCTCCCCGTCGTGAGCAATGACGGTGTGGAAACCTTCTCGGCGTAAGGACTTGTCGATGAGCGATGCGATATTCTTCTCATCCTCGACGATGAGAATGGAATCTTTCTGGTTCATGGAAATTGTTTCCCCGCCTCAAGCACCTGTCGAAATGTCATCAACGAAGGCGGCGTCGCAACATTAAGATTCTGAGAGGAATCATCCAGGAGTGTCAAGAAAAAAATTAAGGGTTGGCAGGTAAGAACGCAGCACCGCCTCCCGCATCATCTGTTGCGGTGTTTTACGTGGGTACTTTTTATTCTTCGAGGCCCATCAGCCTGGCGGGGTTTCGCTGCACCATCCAGCGAATCTCCTCGTCCTCGAACCCCAGGCGCAGCATCGTGGCGATGAACATGCGCAGCATTTCCGTCGGCGGGGGGTTCAAGTCGAGTTGCGCGTCGGTGCTCATCACGCATCGCTCGGGGCCGAGGGCGCGCGCGGTTTCGGCCACTTTCACCGGGTCCAGGTCGCGCCACATGGGGAAAGCCGATATCCACGTGAACTCGACGATGTAGCCCAGATCCGCCACCTCGCGAAGCTGCCCCTCGCTCGCGTCGATGATGAAGATGATCGGGTGCGTGAAGATGAATTTCTTGACCCCGATTTCCTTCGCGCGCCTCGCCAGGGCGACGCCCTCCTCCGCGGAGAGATGGCCCGTGGCCACGGCCACGTCCGCGTCGCGGGCGATTTCGAGAATGGCGTCCGCCTCGGGGCATATCGCGCCGTTTCCGTCCAGAACGGTCAGGCCCTGCGCGGGCGGGGGCTGCCTGTAGGCTTCCGCGATGCGCTTGCTGTAGGCGCCGACGGCGATGTCGTTCGCCGCGGAGTAGGTGGGCATCCAGATGACCTTGACGCCGAGGCGCGCCGCGCTTTCCGCCGCGAAGGGCGAAAGCCCACCCACGTTGGCGTTGAGCGTGATGGCGCCGAAGGCCGTGACGCCCGGATAGACCTCGTTCAGAATCCGGGCCTGGGCGATGGTGGGCCAAAGGTGGCTCTTCATCACGAAGCCGCGCATGCCGACGTCGCGCGCGAGTTCGGCCCATTCATGGTCCAGCACGCGCCCGGGTTCCTCTACGAATACCTGGGGAAAGATGTGGGCGTGAATGTCGATGGCGCCTTCGAGGAGATCGTCGGCCTTGGTGCGCATGAAGATAAACCCTCCAGGTGCGAGTGGGAAAATCGCGAGAAATCATGAAAATCCATCATGCGCCATGAAGGGGCGGCGGGCAAGCCGGTTCCCGCCGCGTCATTCAGGTGATATTCTCTGGTAAATGTTCTCATGAGCAAAAATAATGATTTCTCCTGCAAGAGGATTTTTCATGCCCCCTACCCAGAGCATCGGAACGCCGGTGCGCGAAATCGAAACGCCCGCCCTGCTCGTTGACCTCGACGTCATGGAGGAGAACCTCGCCCTGATGGCGAAGCGCCTGGAGGGAACGGGCGTGAGCCTCCGCGCCCACGCCAAGACGCACAAGAGCCCCTGGCTCGCGCAAAAGCAAATAGCGCTCGGCGCCGTGGGCGTGTGCTGCCAGAAGGTGAGCGAGGCCGAGGTGATGGTGGAGGGCGGGGTCGAGAACGTGCTCGTGAGCAGCGAGGTCACGGCCGTCTCGAAGCTCAGGCGCCTGGCCGCGCTCGCGCGCCATGCGAACCTGATGGTGGTCGTGGATCACCCCCAGGGTGTGGCGATGCTCGCAGAGGCGGTGACGGCGGCGGGAGTGGAAATCGGCGTGCTCATCGACGTGGACGTGGGCCAGGGCCGCTGCGGCGTGGCGCCGGGCGCCCCGGCGGTGGAACTGGCCCGGCGCGTGGAGGCGGCGAGAGGACTCGAACTCAAGGGGATTCAGGCCTATCAGGGCAAAGCCCAGCACGTGGACGGCTTCGCCGAGCGGCGCGACGTCTACGCGGACGCTACGGCGCGGATGCGCGAGACCGTGGCGGCGTTCAAGGCCGCCGGGCTTCCGCTGGAGATCAGGAGCGGCGGCGGCACGGGTTCATGGCGCTGGGACGCGGAATCGGGCGTGCTGAACGAGCTTCAGGCGGGCAGCTATCTCTTCATGGATTCCCACTACCGCAGCATCGGCGGCGAGGATTCGGATATCTATGACGACTTCCAGCCCAGCCTGTTCGTGCTGACGACCGTGGTGAGCGCGCCTGGTCCCGGCCATGTCGTGATGGACGCCGGCCACAAGGCGCTCTCCTCGGACAGCGGGCTGGCGCCCTGTCTCGAACTCGAGGGCGCCGTGCACGCGCGGGCGTCCGATGAGCACGGCGTGCTCGAACTCTCCCCGGCTTCGAGGCGGCCCGAAATCGGCGAGACGCTCCTGTTCCAACCCAGCCACTGCGACCCGACCATCAACCTCTACGACGTCTACCACGGCGTTCGCGGCGGAATGGAGGAGGGCGTGCTGGAAGCCGTGATCCCCGTGGCCGCGCGCGGCTGCGTCTGGTAGGTCGAACCCGACTGTTGAGGGAGGGTTTGCCGATTGATGGGGCTTTTTGAAAAAGCCCCATCATGGAAATCCTTCATTCGCGGAAGCGGCCTTTGATCGTCATTCCGGCGCACGCCGGAATCCAGAGCCGACAAGGAAGGCTACAGCGCTGGACAGCCCAAAAAACAACAAGACAAAAACAATAAAGCCAAAACCAAAGTCCCTGGATTCCGGCGTGCGCCGGAATGACGGCGGGGGCAAGCCCCTCGGAGAGGAAAAGCGGGTTCATCGGATGGCCCTGCGCAGGGCGCGATGTTCTGTAGGGACAGGTCGCGACTTGTCCCTACGTAACCCCCCAACCCCCTTTGTCAGGGGGGCTTTGATTTTACCCCCTGTTAAGGGGGACAGGGGGGTTGGTTTTCCCTCCTTGCTAGGGGGCAACAGTGATGCCCTCCGACGAGGGGTTTCTCAACAACTCCCCTTACGCTGGCTTACCGAACGTGGCCACCCGGTCCACGCGGCACTCGAAGAGCACGCGCTTCTCGTCTATCGCGGGGTCCCTGAGCGCGTAGGGCGGGTCCGCGCCCGTGTATTTCGTCCAGATGCGGTCGAGCTGCTCCGTCGCCCGCTCGCCGCCCGGATCGTCTTCGTGTATCTCGTTCACCACCGTGCACTTGATGCTCATCCAGTGGTAGGGGTTTTCGGGGTTCACGAGGAGGATCGTGAGCTGCGGGTTGTTCCGTATCCACCCGCACTTGGGCCGGTGCGAGGCGGTGTTCACCAGAATGGTGTCGCCCTCGTAGTCGAACCACATGGGCGTCATGTTCACGCGTCCGTCAGGGCCGATGAGGCCCAGCGTTACCGTGATCGGCTTGTCCAGCAAATCTCTGTAGATGGGATCCAGGTCCGCCAGACCGCTCGCCTTCGCCCGCTCGCCCACGGCGAATTGACCCTCCTGCAGACCCTCGGACACGTCCTTGAACTTGGCTACGGTGAATTCCGCCATCGCGCACGTCCTCCTGAAGCGTGAAAAGATTGAATGGATTTGCCCAAAAACTAGCAGAGGGGAGGCGACCCGGCAAGGGGGGAGGGGCGAATCGACGCGCGCAGGTCTCCGGTCTTGCGCAATTACTTCTCCGCCGCCGTGTCGTTGCGCATGCCACCGATTTGATATAGGGTAGAAGACCTGAGTTCCTTTCTACCCTGGGAGTGAGCGATGGGTCTCAACATCAAAAATGAGGAAACCTGCCGGCTCGCCGGCGAGTTGGCCCGCCTGACCGGCGAGACGATGACCGGCGCGATTACGGTGGCTCTGCGTGAGCGTATCGAACGCGAGAAAAGGCTGCGTGACGCAGACGTTCGCGCTCAGAAACTGCGCAAAATCGCGGAGCGCTGTGCGAAACTCCTGGAGCCGGGGCCGTCCGCCGCCGAGCATGGGGAGGCGCTCTATGACGAACGGGGATTGCCCAGGTGATCGTCGACAGTTCGGCGCTCCTCGCCGTTCTCTACCGTGAGGAGGACGCGGAACGCTACGAGAAGGCAATCGCCTCGGCCGCGCGCCCCCGCATGTCGGTCGCCAATGTGCTGGAAACTTCTATCGTCCTGGAAGGTCGCGGCGGTGAGGCGGCGGGGCACGAACTCGATTTGTTCCTGAGGGACGCCGAAATCGAATTGGTGCCCATTGGGCTGGAGCATTTGGAAGCGGCCCGGCGCGCCTGGCGGCGCTTCGGCAGGGGAAATCACCCGGCGTCGCTGAATTTCGGCGATTGCTTCGCCTATGCGCTCGCCGACCTGATGGACGAGCCGCTGCTGTTCAAGGGCGAGGACTTCGCCCAGACGGACATCGAGGCGGCTTGAGGAGCGATGCGCCCTGGAATGCGGAATCTCGAGGATTTTTTCTTTCACAAGATTTTCACTCATACTCCGCCGTGCTTTGAATCTTTGCTTGCATGTTACCCATATAGGGTATTATAATTCCCATTATGGGTAATATGGCTTCGCCACATCTCCCGCGCATGACCCGCCGTAAGGCGCCAGGGCCCGACGCCGAAACCACAGGGCTCGCGGATGCGCTGTTCACCACCACCCAGCAGCGGCTCCTGACGCTGCTTTACGGCCAGCCCGACCGGAGTTTTTTCGCGAGTGAGTTAATCCGGTTGACGGGTTCCGGCTCGGGGGCCGTGCAGCGTGAACTCAAGCGTTTCGCATCCAGCGGGCTGGTGAGCGTCACCCCCCTCGGCAGGCAGAAGCATTATCAGGCCAACCCGGATTGTCCGGTGTTCGAGGAGGTGAGCGGCATCGTTCGTAAAACGCTCGCCCTGGCGGAGCCGATCCGGCGGGCGCTGGAGCCGCTCGCAGGCCGCATCAGGCTCGCCCTGGTGTACGGGTCGGTCGTCGAGGGGACCGATACGGCGGGCAGCGACGTCGACCTGCTCGTCGTCGCCGACGGCGTGATGCTGGAAGAGCTCTACGCCGCCCTCTCGCCGATGGAAGCCAGCCTCGCGCGCCGGATCAGCCCCACGCTTTATACGTCGGCGGAGTTCGACGAACGCAGAGCCGCTGGAAACCCTTTTCTGGCGAACGTGCTGGCCGGTGAGCGCGTCATTCTCATCGGAGACGAAGGTGACGCACCCGCAACTCGATAATCTGGTGCGCATCGGCCGGCTCAAGAACGAGCCGCCTGCCGATGTGGAAATCGAGGGTTTGGTCCGCTCGGGTGTTCACCGCCTGAACGACGCCGGGCGCGAAGAACTGAGCCTGGAGAGCCGTTTCGATCTCGCCTACAACGCCGCCCATGCGCTGGCGCTCGCCGCGTTGCGCCTGCGAGGCTATCGCTCCGATTCGCGCTATCTGGTTTTTCAATGCCTCCAGCACACCGTCGATCTGCCGCAGGCGCAGTGGCGCGTGCTGGACAACGCTCACCGCAAGCGCAACCTCGCCGAGTACGAGGGCGTCCTGGATGTGGGCGAGGAACTCATCGCCGCCTTGCTGCGGGCAGCGCGGGAAGTGGAGAGGTGCGTGCGCGACGGAATGAAGTCTTGAACTGGAACCGTTTCTGAATGGCCCTGAATAAACCTGATTCCGCACTTCTCCTTGCACTTTATGGTGAAGTGATGACAAACGAGCGACGGCATAAGCGCTCATGGTGTGCTAGGATTCGTGAGGTCAAACTTCATCGTAAATGGAGGGCGGGTTCTTGCACCGCGTCGTTTCGCTCCTGCCGAGCAGCACGGAGATCATCCACGCCCTGGGGTGCGGCGAGCGCCTCGTGGGCCGCTCGCACGAGTGCGACTATCCCGCCGGAATTGCCGATTTGCCCTACTGCACAGCGCCCAAATTCGACCCGAACGGCACGAGCCGCGAGATTGACGAGCGCGTGAAGGCGGTGCTCCAAGATGCCGTCTCGGTCTACGACGTCGACACCGCCCTGCTCGACGAACTGGCGCCGGACCTGGTGGTCACGCAATCCCAGTGCGAGTTGTGCGCGGTGAGTCTTCAGGATGTCGAAGCGGCCGTCCGCGAACTGGTGCGCTCGAAGCCCGATGTTCTCTCGCTCGAACCCAATGCGCTGGGAGATGTCTGGCGGGACATCGCCTCGGTGGCTGACGCGCTGGGAGTGTGCGAACGCGGTGAAGCGCTGCTCGGGGAGTTGCAGGGACGACTCGACGCCATCGCCGCGCGTGCACAGGAGATAGGCCGCAGGCCGCGAGTGGCCTGCATCGAGTGGTACGATCCTCTGATGGCGGCGGGCAACTGGGTGCCCGAACTCGTGGAGATCGCGGGCGGGGAAGACGTCCTGGGCGTCGCCGGCGAACACTCCGCCTGGCTCGAATGGGCCGCGCTGGAGGAGGCCAAGCCCGAGGCGGTCGTGCTCATGCCCTGTGGTTTCGACATCGCGCGCTCGCGCCGCGAGTTGGCGGCGCTCACCGGGAGAGCGGAGTGGGCGCGTCTCGAAGCCGTGCAACGGGGAGAAGTGTTCGTCACGGACGGCAACCAGTTCTTCAACCGACCGGGGCCGAGGCTGGTCGAATCCGCAGAGATACTGGCGGAGATTCTACATCCCGGTGCCTTCGCCTTCGGCCACGAGGGCGGCGGATGGGAGCGTCTCGAAGCGCGTGCGGCCTGATACCCACCGGAACGAGTGATGAACAAGGATAATTGGGCGATTCTCCATGAGCGCGCATGCCGCGCCGGCGAGGAGTTCTACGTCGACCCTGGGACGGGATGGCGCGTCTTCACCGAGGTCGGCCTGCGCAGGCGCGGGAGTTGCTGCGGCAGCGGCTGCCGCCACTGCCCCTACGCGCACGAGGCGGTCCCGGTGGAAGAGCGCCCCCGCCTCGCCCGCCGGCCCACCTGGATGACCGGCGTCC
>CAYTSP010000250.1:0-3450 GCA_964440505.1 uncultured Nitrospinaceae bacterium | reverse complement strand
CTTCTAACGAGGGGAGCGGACGCGCACGAAAGCGGTCTTCCCGCTAAAGGCGATGTCCCTCGACGAGGGATTTTCAACAGCCCTCATCGGTCGGGGTCGATTCCCCCAGGTGAGATACTCCTGCTTCAGATGCAAGCCATGCGAATCGTATCGATACTGATGAAGATTCTCAGCGGACGAGACGGCAACGATAGAAAGCCCTCTCAAGCGACAGAACGCGCCGTTCAGGGCTAGCCCAGCGCCAGCATCACCATGCCCAGGAGGATCAGACAGGCCCAGCCCACGCGCCTGCGCAACTCGCCCTCGCCCAGCAGGACCGACCCCATCGCCACTGTGAGCAGGACGCTCACCTCGCGCCCAGGCGCGACGTAGACGATCGGCGTGAAGACGAGCGCCGTCAGCACCAGCATATACGCAAGCGGGGTGAACACGGCGATTCCGAGCACCGCGAGCTTGTGTTCGCGCCAATGCTTCACGACGACCTGCCTGCGCGTTACGGCGTAGGGCGCCAGGAACAAGGCGCGCGCAAGGTTCGACGCGTAATCGAGCAGCAGCGGCGGGATGGCGAGCGCGCTCACCGCATAGGCGTCCCAGACCGTATAGCTCCCGATGAGCACGCCGGTGGAAACCCCGAACAACAGCGAACTCACGCGCCGCGTGGAGGTCCAGTCGAAGCCGCCGGTCAGGAACACGATGCCGACGATGATCGCCAGGCCGCCGGCGGCGATCTGGACCGTCAGATTCTCGCCCAGAACGGAGACGGCGAACAGGGTCGAGAGGAACGGGCCGGTGGCCCGCGCAACCGGGTAGACCAGGGACAGATCGCCCCTGCGGTAGCCCTGCTGGAGGAGCAGGAAATAGGCCATGTGCAGTGCGGCGCTTCCGACGTAGAACCCGATCTCGCGCCACTCCATGGGGGGGCGTTCTATAAAATAAACGCCCGCCACGATCGGCAGGTAGATCAGGACCGAGAAAACGGAAAACAGCCAGACGAGTTCCGGCCCGCCGTTGATGCGCTTGACCAGCAGGTTCCAGGTGGCGTGACAAAAAGCCGCGGTCAGTACCAGCGAGAGGGCAAG
Organism: uncultured Nitrospinaceae bacterium; assembly: GCA_964440505.1. Lineage (GTDB taxonomy): Bacteria > UBA8248 > UBA8248 > UBA8248 > UBA8248 > Bin107. The sequence continues at coordinate 2,371 of CAYTSP010000250.1, read as the reverse complement.
GAAAGTCATGGGGGCACCTCAGCCGCCACGCGCCACCCGCGCTTCGTGCAGAACCATCGCCTCGCGCAACGCCTCGGTCGGCTCTGCGGGCGCATCGAGGGCGTCGAGAACCACGGCGCGGTCCTCCGCTGAGAGGAGCGTGCGCTCGTGCTCGGCAATCGTGTTCCGGGCGCGCTCCTGCGCGGCGGCAGAATCATGGAAGTTCAGCATGTCTCGTCTCCTTGGTCTTTCTACAATGCACGGCATATTGCCGGATACTGTAAGTCTTATATGTATTCTGCCGGGAGTAGAAGCCGAGCGAGAATCAAAGATAGAGAACATGAGATTCGAGATTACTCCTTCTGTTGAGAAAAGCGATATTGCCTTAGATCGTCATTCCGGCGCATGCCGGAATCCAGAACCGATGAGGCGGGTAAGTTGCGGCAATACATTCCCTATCCGATTAGGCCGAAAAGACAAAAAACAAAAGGCGAAAAGACAAAGTCGCTGGATTCCGGCATGCGCCGGAATGACGGCAAAAACCACCCCTGCGAAACCGAAATTTCCTTCCACATTGCCTGTATTACCCGTAGGGACAAGCCCCGTGGTTGTCCCTTGTTTTCGGACGCAAACAGGACAGGCACAGGGGCCTGTCCCTACAAAAACTACTGCCACCGAAACATCAGATAAGCGGACGCACACCCTCCTCCCGCACCGTGCCGCCCACGGCGATGGCCGCGCTCAGCAGGATGAGGTTCTTGATGATGTATTGTCCCTCGAGCGTGGGGGCGAAGGGAATCTGCGTGAAGCAGACCTCGGGCAGCAGGAACAGCGGCAGAACCGTCCCCGGCATCTGCAGGAAGAGCAGGAAAAGCGCGACGCGGATGAGCGGGCGGAAGAGCAGCCCCACCCCAATCGCCACCTCCCACCAGCCGAGCAGGGGGATGAAGAAATCGGGCGGCAGCCAGTAGACCGTGCGGCGCACGAGTTCCGCCGCGGCGCTCAGGCCCAGGGGCTTCAGGATGCCGAACCAGATGAAGACGACGGCGAGCGATATCCGCAGGAACAACCGCCCGTAGCGGTTCATCCAGCCCGAGATGCGGCGATCGATTTCGTCGATGTATGCGATCAAGGGGAACTCCGTCCCGGCGGCGGGATGCGAGCGACTGCTTCACCGAATATAGCCGCTCCCCGCGCGCGGGGAAACGGCCCGGGGCCCCGAAACCATCCGGGCGGGATGCTTCTCCCCTCCTTGCACCAGACTCCCGAAGAGAGAGAACGCAAAAGACATAAAGTCTCCAAATTGAAAAACGCGCGGCGTTCACGCATAATTTCCGCACATTCTACTCATGGAAAGTCGGAAAGAGCGGGCGGCCCCCCACCGGGAGCCGCGGGCCTCATTCTCAAACTCAGGAGGTGCGTATGATTATCGAACGTGATCTGCCCGTCGAGATGGATGACGGGGTGGTGCTCAGGGTCGACGTATTCCGGCCCGACACCAAGGCGAAGGTGCCCGTCGTGATGGCCGGCGGCCCCTACGGCAAGGGCGTCAAGTACCAGGAACACTACAAGCCGCTCTGGGATTCGCTGGTGAAGATGCACCCCGACATCCTGGAGGGTTCCCAGCACCGCTGGCTCACCTGGGAGACGGTGGACCCCGAGATATGGGTGCCCTGGGGCTACGCCTGCGTGCGCCTCGATTCGCGCGGCGCCGGCCGCTCGCCCGGCTATCTCGACATCTTCTCCCCGCGCGAGACCAAGGACTTCGCCATCGCCATCGAGTGGGCGGGGCGGCAGAAGTGGTCGAACGGCAAGGTGGGCCTGAACGGCGTCTCCTACTACGCCATCAACCAGTGGCAGGTCGCGGCGCTCCAGCCCAAGCACCTGACGGCCATGATCCCCTGGGAGGGCGCGGCCGACCATTACCGCGACTGGGCCCGGCACGGGGGCATTCTCCATAACAAGTTCATGGAAATCTGGTATCCGCGCCAGGTCGAGGCGGTGCAGCACGGAAACCCCAAGGGGCCGCGCGACCACTGGATGGAGACGCGCTCCACGGGCCCGGCGACGCTTTCCAAGCAGGAACTGAAGGACAACCGCGCCGACACCCTCGCCAACTTCCTCGCGCGCGAGATGGACGACGACTGGTACCGTTCCCGCTCGCCCGACTGGTCGAAGGTGAAGGTCCCCTTCCTGAGCCCGGCTAGCTGGGCGGGCTTCGGCCTGCATCCGCGCGGCAACTTCGAGGCCTTCACCCAGGCGGCGTCCGAGGAGAAGTGGCTCGAAGGCCATCCGGGCAGGCACGAGGAGTGGTTCTATCTCGAATACGGCATGGAGCTCCAGAAGCGCTTTTTCGACTACTACCTGAAGGGCGAGCAGAACGGCTGGGAGA
>CAYTSP010000249.1:0-16106 GCA_964440505.1 uncultured Nitrospinaceae bacterium | reverse complement strand
ACCCGACGGGGCGCATCCCGGCGGGAGACATCGCCTTTTTATACCCCCCTGTTAAGGGGGGGTAGGGGGGGTTCGTTTTCAGGGTGGGGAATGACGAGCGAGGCGGGTTTTTCAACAACCCCACGTGCGGCCCCTACAGATCCTTGACGGTCAGGCGGGAGAGACAACCCCGCTCATCAATCCTTGCGGTCGAGAAGCATCAGCAGGGGCGGCAGGAGCAGGAAATCGGCCAGCAGCGCGAAGACGATCGTGATCGCCACCATCAGGCCGAGCGCCCAGCTGACCTCGAATCCCGATGAGGCGAACACCAGAAAACCCAGTGATAATACCGCGGTCGTCGTCCACAGCGCATGGCCCACGGTGTGAAAGACGGAGCGCACGGCTTCGGTCGCGGGGAGGCCCTCGCGGCGAAATCTCAGATACTTGCTCAGGAAGTGAATCGTGTCGTCCACGATGATCCCGAAGGCGATGGCGGTCATCACGGAGCCGGCGAGGCCCACGCGGCCGACCAGATGGCCCCACAGGCCGAAGGTCATGGCGGCGGGGATGAAGTTGGGCAAGAGGCTGATGAGGCCGATGCGCACGTTCTTGAAGACCAGGATCAGAATGAGCGAGATGAGGGCCATGGCGATGATCGTGCCGCGCAGCATGCTGTGAATGTTCCGGAGCGTGAGGTGCGCGAAGACCATGGTGATGCCCGACGCCTCGGCCGCGAACTCGGGTATGTTGGCGCGGAGCCAGATCTGCGCGTGCTCGTCGAAATCGCGCTGGTCCTTGGAGGAGAGGCTGCGGATCACGACGGTCATGCGCGTTGTCGATTTCGCGACGTCGATGCGGTTGTTGAGGTCCATGCCGAAGGGGAGCGAGAACTCGTAGAGCAGCAGATATTGCGCGGCGAGCTTGGGGTCCTCGGGAATTTTGTAGAAGGCCGGATCGTCGCCGTGCATGTTCTTGTTCAGGCGCTTCATGATGTCCGAAAACGCCCGCACGTGGCTCACTTTCGGCTGCTTCCGGCACCATTCGGCGAAGGCCTCGACTTTCTTCAGGTATTCAGGGTCGGTGATGCCGCCTTCGCGCCCCGACTTGAGCGAGTATTCCAGCGAATCCAGGCCGGTCAGGTTCTCGAATACGAAATCCGTATCGCGCCGGAACTGGTAACGCTCGTCGAAGTAGTGCGCCCACCGCTCGGTCAGCTCGTTGCGGGGAATGCCGCTGAGGAGAACGAACGCCATAATGGCGACGAACGCGAGCAGATATACGCGGCGGTTTACGACGAAGTCGCCGAATCGATCGAAAAATGAAGATTTTTCAGGAGATATCCGGCGCGCACGCAGCGGAAGAATCGAGAGCAGCGCCGGCAGCAGCGTCATGGCGTAGACGAAGGAGAACAGCACGCCGAGCGCCACGAGGTTGCCCAGGACGTGAAAGGGCGGCGAATCAGACGTGTTCAGGCTCAGGAACCCGATGGCTGTCGTGAGCGAGGTCAGGAACACCGGCCAGGCGTTGTTCCGTAGCGATTCGGCGATCGACGCGTTCTTGTCGAGCCCGCGCCCCATGCCCAGCAGGGTGGCCGTGACGATGTGAACCGAGTTCGCGACGGAGATCGCCATGATGATGATCGGCACGCCGGAATTGGTGGGGCTGAACACCGCCCCGAGCCAGCCCGCGACACCCAGGGTGTTCATCAGGATGAATACGATGGAGATGACGATGGCCAGCGTGCCCAGCACCGAGCGCAGAAGGAGCGCGGTGGTGATGATGATCATGAGAAACACGAGCGGCATGAGCGTTTCCAGCTCTTCTTTCGTGACGTCGGCGAAGGCGCGGTGCATGATGACGTCGCCGGTCAGATAGAAGGAGATGTCCGGGTATTTCGCGCGGGCCTTCTCGAGGAGTGCGTTCAGGTAATCAGATATCTTGATCACCGCGGCGTCGAGGTCGTCAGGCAGGATGAAAGTGATCGCCAGCCCGCCCACGCGCCCGTCATTGGAGACGAGGCGTCCGGCGATTTCCGAGGCGCTGAGCGCGACTTTCCGGATTCTCGCGACGTCAGTGTCTGTAAGCGCGCTCGCGTCGTCTACGAGCGGCTCGACGATCAGGTCGTCCCCCTCCGCCCGGCTGTGGTTGTAGTTCGTGAGGGAGTCGACCCGGCTCGAATGCGGCGTCTTCCACCCGGCTTCGGTCAGCTCCTCGATTGCGCCGAGCGCCTCTTTGGTGAACACCGAACCGCCTTTGGGCGCGACGGCGATGAGCGCGGTGTCGGATGTGGAGAAGGTTTTCTCCAGCGCCCGGAAGGCGGCGAGCTGGGGGTTGTCTTCGCCGAACATGATTCGGTAGTCGTTCGTGGTCTTGATGAAGCGTCCGCCCGCTCCCGTGATAAGCAGGATCAACACGGCCAGCGCGACGACCAGCCACCGCCGGCGCAGAACGGCGTCGATGTATCGATCCAGTTGCACGGGAGTTATCGCCTCCTCGTCACGGGCCGGGCGTGGACCGGCTGTTCGGAGTGCGCCATGTCACAGGGCAGCTTACCACTTGCTCGATTCCGACGCTTTGACGCAGTCGGGCATCCGGTAGCTGATGCCGCCCTCGTCGTACACCGAAATCTGGAGAAGCTGCGAAAAATTCTGGGATTTGACGATTTGCTTGCTGTGCAGAAAGCGCAGGAGGCGTTGTTTCGTCCGGAAACTGTAAAGCGTCAGCATCGTGGACAGGCGGGAGTGCTTTGGATACCCGAACTGACCCGCGAGTTTCTGTCCTATCAACGCCGTGGAAAGGCGGTAGGCCAGATCCGTCAAATCTTCCTGTTCCTTCGGTTCCGTTACGCCCGCAACCGGCGCAATGGCGTTGATCAGCGCGTTCGCCATGGCTACCGAATCTTCGCCGGGCGGCGGCTCGCACATATAGGCGATGTCGTGTTTTCTCTCCGCGTCCGCCCCGTCGGTGTAGAGGATGGTTTCGGGGATTCCCATGAGGTAGCCCGAGTAGCGCCAGACGGCGAGAACGCTCTCCTGCTCCTCGATGCTGAAGCTCGTTCCCACATGTTTCGAGTATCTGAGCAGCTGCATCGAGAAGATGGCGATGGCCAATCCCAGGTTCGCCGCGCTCAGCGGCGTGCCCCAGGTCTCAAAGTCCCAATCGCCTGATTTCGCCAGCAGGCTCCTGATGCGCGCGTGCACGAACCGGACGCGCGTTGAGAGCTTCCAGCCGTCGCCGTTTCTTTGCAGCCCGCCCGGGTAGAATATCTCCATCAACTGGCGGTTGTTCTGCATGAGGCGCCTCGGGGTCGCCGCCACCCGTCCGGTCGTGTTGAAGGACTTGGCGATGAGCGTCGAAAAGCCCTCCACCAGCACCCCCGTCACGAATGCGACGAGCATGAGGTCGACGTTGACGTTGAAGCAGCGGACCCCCGGCTTGAAGGCTTCGTGGTCGAGCCATGAAGGCTCTTCGAAATTCCAGAAGAAATCGCGCAGAGGTTGCGGCGCTTCCCGCAGAACGCCGTCATGCCCTTCGATGCCCGCCTCGATGAACGCGTGCAGGTCGTAGGCGGGGATGGAGGATATCTCCTCCATTATCGGGTCGAGAACGGGGTCGCCGATTGTGGTGTGCCGGATGTAGAGGTCCGCCAGTTCCTGATCGTGAAGACGCGCCTTTTGCTCGTAGCCTTCAACGTAGGCGGATGGTATCTGCATCGCCGCAATGTCTCCTCAAAAGTTCATTCAGCGGCTTCCACGAATCTCCGGTGAAACGAAGAATGAATCTAGCCAATATACAATAGTCATATTAGTCTATTCATTCACATCTTGCGGATAAAAGTACGTAGTATAAGTTCTCAAAGATATAGAAACGTCGTTATGCCCGCTTACAATAAATTGTGTCGCCTTCCTTAACTATATCTTCACATTCTCTTCAATATACCATCAAATCCCTTCACCCGCGCAAGAGGTTTTTCAGCCTGAGCCTGGCGGGTTTTATCGACTTCACCGTCCGTCAGGAATCCCTCCGTCAAGGATTCACTCGCGTTTTTAGCCCGTTGCTCAAAGGGTCAACGGAGCCAACCCGTCACTTCTTCCGGTCGAGAGCCATCAACAGTGTCGGCAGAAGCAGGAAATCGGCGAGGAGCGCGAAAACGAGTGTTATCGCCACCATCATACCGAGCGTCCTGCTCCCATGGAACCCCGATGTGGCGAACACCATGAAGCTGAGTGACAAAACGGCCGTCGTAGTCCATAGCGCCTGGCCCACGATTCGAAAGGCGGCGCGCACGGCCTCGGGCGCGGGGAAGCCCATCCGGCGGGCTTTCAGATATCGGCTCATGAAGTGAATTGTATCGTCCACGATGATTCCGAATGCGATGGCGGTCATCAACGAGCCGGCAAAGTCCACCTGGCCGACCAAGTAGCCCCACAGGCCGAAGGTCATGGCGGCGGGGATGAAGTTGGGCACGAGGCTGATGAGCCCCAGGCGCACGCTTTTGAAAACCAGGATCAGCAGGAAAGAGATGAGGAGCATGGCGATAAACGTGCCGCGCAGCATGCTGTGGATGTTTCTGATTGATAGATGCGCGAATATCATGGTGATGCCCGACGCTTCGGTTGCGAATTCGGGGATGTTGGCGCGGAGCCAGGCTTTGGCGCGCTCGTCGAGTTCGCGCTGGTCCCTGGAGGAGCGGCTGCGAACCATGACGCTCATTCGCGTCGTGGATTTGGCGACGTCGATGCGGTCGTTGAGGTCCATGCCGAAGGGAAGGGAAAACTCATACAGCAGCAGATATTGCGCGGCGAGCTTGGGATCATCCGGGAGTCTGTAGTAGGACGGGTCGTCGCCGTGCATGTTCTTGTTGAGGCGCTTCATGATGTCCGAAAAAGCCTGGACGTGGCTCACTTCCGGCTGCTCCCGGTACCAGTTGGCGAAGGCTTCGACTTTTTTCAGGTATTCGGGATCGGTGATGCCGCCTTCGCGCCCCGCTTTCAGCGCGTATTCCAGGATATTCATGCTGTTCAGGTTATCAAAGATAAAATCCGAATCGCGGCGGAACCGGTAGCGCTCGTCGAAATAGTGCGCCCATCTGTCGGTCAGTTCGTTTCGGGGAATACCGGTGATGAGAACAGCCGTCAGAACAGCGACGCAACAGAGAAGAAACGCGCGGCGATTGACCACGAAATCGCCCAGGCGTTCGAAGAACGGGGATTTATCGGAGGGGATTCGGCGCCCGCGCAAGGGCACAAGCGACAGCATTGCCGGCAGCAGGGTCATCGAGTAGACGAAAGCCCACAGCACGCCGAGCGCCACGAGATTCCCCAGAATACGGGCGGGAGGCGAATCCGAGGAGTTCAGGCTCAGGAATCCGATTGCGGTCGTGATCGAAGTCAGAAACACCGGCCAGGCGTTGGTCCGAAGCGATTCGGCAATCGCCTTGTCCTTGTCCAGCCCATGGCCCATGCCCAGCAGGGTGGTCGTGATGATGTGGATTGAGTGGGCGACGCATGTCGCCATGACGATGGTCGGTACGCCGGCGTTCACGGGGCTGAACACCGTGCCGAGCCAGCCCGCAATCCCCATCGTGTTGAAGATGACGAACCCGATCACGACAATGATGGAAAACGTGCCGAGAAACGAGCGCAAGAGAAGCGTGCTGATGACGACGATCATGACGAACACGAGTGGAGCCAGGAAGACGAAATCATTGTAAGTCGCCACGGAGAAAGTGCGGTTACTGATCACGTCACCGCTCAGGTAATAGGCGACCTCCGGGTGTCTTGCGCTGGCTTTCTTCAAAAGGGCGTTCAGGTAGTCGTTGATCGAGACCACCGCAGCGTCCATGTCCTCAGGCAGGACGAAAGTGATCGCCAGCCCGGCCACATGCCCCTTCCGGGAGACCAGACGACCGGGCAGATCGCGCGACTCGAGCGCGATTTTCCTGATTCGCGCGAGGTCGGCATCGCTCAGCGAGCGCGCGTTATCGATTAGCGGCTCGACGATCAGTTCATCTCCCTTCGCCCAGCTATGGGTGTAGTTCGTAAGTGAGTCGACCCGTCTGGAATGGGGTGTTTGCCACGCGGCTTCCGTCAATTCCTCCAGCGCGTCGAGCGCCTCACGGGTGAACACCGAACCCCCTCGGGGCGCGATGGCGATGAACGCCATGTTGGATGTGGAAAAAATGTTCTCGAGCGTCTTGAAATCGGCGTACTGTGGATTTTCTTCGCTGAACATGATGCGGTAGTCGTTCGTGACGCCGATGAAGCGAACACCCGCTACCGTGATCAGCGTGACCAGCGTGGCAAGCGCGACGACCAGCCATCGATAGCGGAGAACGGCGTTGATATAACGGTCCAACAGCATGAGAGTTATCGCCTTGGCGTCATGGTCGGGAGCGGCGGCAGGTTCGTCATTTCCGGCCCCCGGCAATATCGCCAGACCGGGTTTTCTGCAGGTGATGGGGAGAGGTGCGCCGGGGTCCGGACTCATCTCCTTGAGTGAAACCCGGGAAACATCCTCCCTGAAGCGTCTCTCCGCTCGCAGTTTCACTTTCCGTTACTGTTGTTCGAAGAATACTACGAATGGATTCTGTTGCGCGAGGGTTTTTCAGCCGATTCCGAGATGGGTTTTTCTGACTTCCTCGTTCGCCCACAACTCCTGCGGCAAGGATTCATGGACGACCTTCCCGTTCGCGATGACGCAGACCCTGTCCACCGTCTTGACGGCGAAGGCGGCGTTCTGCTCGACGAGCACGACGGCGAGGCCTTCGGCCTTGAGCGACTGGATGGCGTTCCCGATGTCCTGGATGATCATGGGCGCGAGCCCCTCGGAGGGTTCATCCATGATGAGGCAGCTCGGGTTGGTCATCAGGGCGCGGCCCACGGCCAGCATCTGCTGCTCGCCGCCCGAGAGCGAACCCGCCCGCTGGCTGGCGCGCTCGCCCAGGCGGGGGAAGAGTTCGTACACTTCCTTGAAATCCCAGCGGTAGCCCATGTCGTGCTCCTGTTGCGCCACCAGCAGGTTTTCGCGCACCGAGAGCGTCGGGAACACGCGCCTTCCCTGCGGGCAGAGGCCGATTCCCATTTTGGAGATGTCGAAGCTGCTCACAGTGGTGATGTCCTCCCCCCGGAAATGGATGGCGCCGCGCCTCGGCGGCACGAAACCCATGATCGAGTTGATCAGCGTCGTCTTGCCCATGCCGTTTCTGCCGAGAATGCCCAGCGTCTCTCCCTCGTCGACGTGAATGCTCAAGCCCTGCAGGACGTAGGAATCGCCGTAGTAGGTATGGATGTCGTTCACGTTCAGAAGGGTCGACACGTCATTCCGCCTTTCCGAGGTAGATTTCCTGCACCTTGGGGTCGTTGCGGATGTCGTCGCTGGGTCCCTCGGCGAGAACCTCTCCGTAGTGCAGAACGCTGATGTGGGAGACGACCTCGAATATGACGTCGAGGTCGTGTTCGATCAGGAGAATGGCGATTCCGGGATCGAGTGATTTCAGGAAATCGGCCATCTCGTGGGATTCTCCCGTGGCCAGGCCGGCGGAGGGTTCGTCGAGAAGCAACACCTTGGGGTCGCTCGCCAGCGCCAGGACGATCTCGAGCTGGCGCTGTTCTCCGTGGGAGAGATTGCGGACTTCCTGGTCCCGCAAATGCCAGAAATTCACGTCGCTGAGCAGTTTTTCGGCTTTGTCGTACACGTCCCTATACCTGGAAAGGGGCTTGAGCATCACCATCTTCATCTTCCGCAGGCCCTGCACGGCGAGGAGGACGTTCTCGAGCACGGTGAGCTTGGGAAACAGGCTGGTGATCTGGAAGGTGCGCGCCATCCCCAAAGCCACGCGCTTGTGGGTGGGCCACCCCGAGACGTCCTGCCCGAAAAGGCGGATGCGGCCCGAGGTGAGTGGAAGCACGCCCGTAATCAGGTGAAACAGCGTGGTCTTCCCGGCTCCGTTCGGCCCCAGGATTCCCCGCCGCTCGCCGAGGTTCAGGCGCAGGTTCACGTCCTCTACGGCGTGAAGGCCGCCGAAATGCTTGGTGACGCTCTCAAGCTCCAGCCCCTGTTTCCCGTTCGTCAAAACCCGATAGCTCCTTTGGAAGGTCCGGCGCGAATCCGCCGCCCGAGCCTCAGAGGCCCGGACGGCGGAAAAAGTCGCCCTTACTTACAATGCGGGCACGGCGGGAACTTCTTGCTGTACACGGGGTCTTTCAGGAATTCCTTCGCCGGCCACTTCCAGAACTGGCCCACGGCGGGGTAGGTCTTGATCACGAGGTTCCAGAGCGAGTTCGACTTGACGCCCAGACCCAGGCGATCGCCCTTCACGCGGGTCACCCGGCGGATGTAGCTGTTGTGCACCGGGTTTCCGTAAGCGTCCAGATACACCGGCCCCCTGATGGCGTTGATCCGGATGGTCTTGAACGCTTCGAGGAACGCATCGGTGTTCTCCGGCTTGTAGCCGATCTTCTTGAGCGTGAGGTCCACCCACTGGCCCGTGGTGTAGCAGGACTCCGAGTAGTAGGAGGCCATCTTCCCGTAGCGCTGCTGATACTCCTTGACGAACGCCTTGTTCTTGTCCGTCGTGAGAGCGGCGCTGTACTGCGAGGCCGTCACGTAGCCGAGCGCCTCATCGCCCATGCTGGGCAGGATGAACTCGTCCGCGCTCGTCACGCCGCCGAGCATCGGCATCTTGAATCCCGCGGCGCGGAACTGCTTCGGGAAGGCCAGGGACATGGGGCCGACCATCAGGGTGAAGATGGCGTCGGCGTCCTTGGGTATCTGCGGCAGATAAGGACCGAAGTCCTTCGTGCCGAGCTTCGCCCAGATCTTCTTGACGATCTTGCCGCCGCGCGCCTCGAAGGCCTTGTGGAAGCCGCCCACGGTCTCGTAGCCGAACGCGTAGTCCGCACCGATGGTGACCACGTTGCGGTAGCCCTGGTCGTAGGCCCACTCGGCGAGAGGATGGCTGTTCTGGCTGCTCGTGAAGCCGCTGCGCAGGAAGTGCTTGAAGAGCTTGCGCTGGGTGAGGTCGTCCGCCGCCGGCACGGGCGAGATGTAGGGCACCTTGAAGCGGTTGGATACCGGCGCGAGCGCATACCCGGTGCTGGCGAGCAGGCCGCCGATGAACATGTGCACCTTGTCGCGCTTGATGAGCTTGAGCGCCTTGCGCACGTTCACGGCCGGCTTGCCGGTCGAGTCCTCGAGGATGAACTTGACGTCCAGGGGACCCATCTTGTTCTTCGTGTGCTCCAGGTACATCTTGAAGCCGTTGCTCATGTCCTTGCCGATCTGGGCGAAGATGCCCGTCATCGGCGCGATGAACCCGATGCGCACCTCGGCGGCCTGGGCAGTGCCGAATCCGGCGGAAAAGGCGATGCCGAGTGCTGCGATGATGGTGATGAATTTCCGTTTCATGTTTTTTCCTCCCTCATTTCGTCTCGACGAAGAGACGGGGTGCCGCGCCGCCCTCAACCCTACGGGGATTCAGACGGTGTGGCGGGTTTTCGAAACTTGCCGAACAATCCAAGAATTCCCTCGACGCCGTAGAGGCGTCCCAACATGATGGTGATGATGTAGATGGCGCCCAGAATCAGCGGCCAGCGTTCCACGTAGATGCTGATGAATTGTTGCAGCGACCGGATGATGGCCGAGCCGATCACCGGGCCGACCAGCGTGGCGGGACCGCCCAGCGCCACCATGAAAAGCGCTTCGGCCGAGGTGATGAGTTCGATGTCCGGCGGACTCACGAAAAGGTTGAACAGTGTCCACAAGACGCCCGAGACGCCGCTGAAAACGCCAGCGATGATGAACGCGAGGTATTTGTGGAGCCAGATGTTGTAGCCGAGCATTTGCATGCGCTCCTCGCGCTCTCTAATGCCGACCAGCGTTTTTCCAAAGGGGCTTTTCACGAACATGTACATCAGGCCCAGGCAGATGAGGAACACCGCGAGCGTGAAGTAGAAGAACGGAATTTCCGACTCCAGCGATATGCCGAACAGGGACGGTCTCCCCAGCACGTTGATGCCGTTGTCTCCTTCCGTCACGGCGCTCCAGCGGTACGCCAGGCCCCAGATGACCATGGCGAGCGAGAGGGTGATCATCAGGAAGTACACCCCCACAGCGCGTATGGCCAGAAAACCGAAGAATGCGGCGAAGGCAAGGGCCACGACGAGCCCGAAGATGAAGATGTAGAAAAGGCCCAGCCCCAGCGAGTCCGCCCACTGGAAGGCGGCGAAGGTCCACGTCCAGTCTTCTTTCGTCATGATGATGGCCGTGGTGTAGGAGGCGACGCCGAAATAAGCGGCGTGTCCCAGTGAGGCCAGTCCGGTGAATCCCAGCAGGAGGTCCAGGCTCATGGCCAGGATGCCGAATACGAGGATCTCCGTCACCAGGCTCTGCATGAAAAGGTCGAGAAACGGCGTGACGACGCCCAGCGCGATGAAGACGCCCAGCACGATGATCACCCTTCTTTTCTCCGCCAGGTTCTCCACCAAGGCTTAACCCTTTCCGAACAGGCCGGTCGGCTTGATCGCCAGAATGATGGCCATGGGCGCGAAGAGCGCGAAATAGGAGAGTTCGGGAAACAGCGCGGTCCCGAAGTTCTCGATGAAGCCGACCACGATGCTGCCGAGGACGGCGCCGCCCAGGCTGCCGAGTCCCCCGATGATCACGACGGCGAACGCGTAGGGAAGTATCTCGAAATCGAGCCCCGGGTAGACGCCGAAGAACGCGCCGCCCACCACGCCGCCCGTGGCGGCCAGCAGCGCTCCGATGGCGAATATCGCCATTTGTACGACGTTGGTGTTGATGCCGATGCCGCGCGCCATCTCGGGGTCGTCCACCGCCGCGCGCATGATGGCGCCGAGGCGGGTGCGCTCTATCCCCAGGAACAGGCCCGCGGCCACGACGACGGCGATGACGATCATGAAGGCGCGGTACTGGGGCAGCGAGAGGCCCCAGACGACGGCGCTGAAGTTCAAGGGCCAGGGCTGTTTGAGCATAAAGTTGTCCCCGCCCCAGGTGTAGAGCGAGCCGTCTTGCAGGATGAATGCGAAGCCGATGGTCACCAGAACCTGGGAGAGCGTGTCCTGGCCGAGTCGGCGCAGGAAAAAGCGCTCGATGAACATCCCGCACAATGCCGCAATGGCGAGGGCGACGACGATGGCGGCCATCATGCCCGGGAAATTGATCCTGTCCACGGGTTTGACGGGCACGTGCGGGAAGAAGAGCTCGAAGAATCTGAAGCCCCATATCAGGCTGCACAAGGCTTCCATTACAATGTAGGCGAGAAGCAGCGCAAGTGCTGCGTGTCTGGGAGCGATGTAAACGTTCAGTCCCCGCCAGGCGAAATAGAGCGCTGTCCAAGAGACGAGTTGGATGATTCGGGGCATCAGGCTCAGGGAGCCGAAAATGATGTTGTAGAACTCGAGGGCGAGATAGCCGGCGAAGAGGAAAAAAGCGGCGTGCGCGAGGTTCACGATGCGCATCACGCCGAAGATGAGCGAAAGCCCGCTCGCTAGGAGAAACAGAATCGCGGCGTAGGAGAGGGAGTTATAGCTCAGAACGAGGATGTTCGTGAAACTCAGAGTGGTCATGCAAGTCTCTCTCTCGTCCGGGGACGATGCGCCTGAAACAAGTCCCCCGATGCCCGGCGCCGGGTCGTCAAGTCCCGTGAGAACCGAGATGATATATGGTTCCGAGTGCTTCATTATGTCCACGATTCAGGGTGTGGGTCAAGCTGACGGGAAGCGGGGTTTTTCCCGCTTCCGCTATTTTCGCTGGCAAAAACCTGCGCGGAAAGTTAGAGTTCGCATGTCAGGTTTTGCCATTTCATGACGATGAACGAAGCGCGTTTCGATTTTGTTAAGTTGATATATCATTCCGGTTAAATGGTCATGTGTGCTGATATTCCAGACGAAAGAATTTTCAGGAACGCCAGAAGCGACCCGGGCGGCCCATTGGTGGATCTGTGCGTCGCCGGGGGCCGGTTTTCGAAAATTTCGCCGGGGATTGAGAACGAGGCCGCCTGCGAGGAGGTCGATTTGGGCGGCCGCGTCGTGCTGCCGGCGTTCGTGGAGAGCCACATTCATCTGGACAAGGCGTTTCTGGAAGAGCGCGAGCCCAATCTTTCCGGCACGCTCGAAGACGCCATCTCCATCACGCTGGCGCTCAAGAAAAGCGTCACGAAACAAGACATCATGGAGCGCGCCGAACGCGCGCTGCGCATGTGCATCCGGCACGGCGCCACGTGGTTTCGCGCCCAGGTGGAGGTCGACCCCATCGTCGGCCTCAAGGGAGTGGAAGTCGCCCTGGCGCTCAAGGAGAAATACGCGGGCCTTGCGGATTTTCAGTTGGTTATATTTCCGCAGGAGGGCATCGAGCAGCAGCCGGGAACGGAGGATTTGATGCGCGAGGCCATGCGGATGGGCGGGGACCTGGTGGGCGGAATCCCGTACAACGATCTGGACGCCGAGCGGCACCTGGACATCGTTTTCGGGATGGCCGAGGCGTTCGGCTGCGGGCTGGACTTTCATCTCGATTTCGCGGACGACCCCCGGGTGAGGAATATCGAATCCGTCGCCGCCCGCGCGATGGCCGCCGGCTTGCAGGGCCGGGTGGCCGTCGGCCATCTCACCTCCCTGGGCGCTATGTCACAGGATGATGCCGCGCGAATCATCGAGAAAATTCTCGAAGCGGATATCTCCGTCCTGCCCTTGCCGGCGACGGACCTGTTCCTGGGCGGAAGGGGGGAGGAGCCGCCTCGCTTCAGGAGCCTCGCCCCCGTCAAGGAACTGTTGAGCGCGGGCGTCAACGTCGCCATTTCATCGAACAACATCCGCAACGCCTTTACGCCCTCGGGACGCGGCGACTTGCTCGAAATCGGCCTTCTCCTCGCCCATGCGCTCCAGATGAGCGGCGCATCGGACAGGGCGGTGGTTCCCGGACTTTTCACGACCAATGGCGCCAAGGCATTGGGGGTGGAGGAGGGCTACGGTCTGCAAGTGGGCTGCGCGGCCGATTTCGTGGTTCTCGATTCGCTAAATTACGACGACATTCTCATCGATCAGCCCGAGAAGCGGTTCGTGGTGAAAGGCGGTCGCATCGTCGTGGAGAACGTCGCGGAGACGACCTGGCGGGAGGCGAATTGATGGGCGTGATCTCGGACGCGAACACGGAGGCGCTAAGTCGGATCACCGAGGCGGAGCCTGTCCTGGTGGACGTGCGCCCGGCAGGCGAGGTCATTCCGGGTCTGGAGGAGGGCGTTCTCCTTCATGCTGGCCCCCCGATCGAGTGGGAGCGGATGTGCGGCCCCCTGCGCGGGGCGGTTGCGGGAGCGGCCGTCCTGGAAGGCTGGGCGGATGACTTGGCCTCGGGCGAGGCGCTCGCCGACTCGGGCGGAATCGCCTTCCACCCGAACCATCATTTCGACGCCGTCGGCCCCATGACGGGCATCACCACGCGCTCGATGCCGGTGATGATCGTGGAGAACAGAAAATTCGGGAACCGGGCGTTTTGCACCCTGAACGAAGGCCTGGGAAAAGTGATGCGCTTCGGCGGGAACGACGAGGAGGTGCTGAACCGGCTGCGCTGGCTGGCGGAGCGCCTGGCGCCCGCGCTCTCAGACGCCCTTGGAATCACCGGAGGGCTGCCGCTCAAGAGCATCATCGCGCGGGGGCTTTCGATGGGGGACGAGATGCACCAGCGCAACGTGGCCTGCACGAGCCTCTTCATGCGCGAGGCGGCGCCCGCGCTGGCGCGCGTCGTGAGGGAGAGCAAAGCGCTGGAGGAGGTACTGTCGTTTATCGGCGGCAACGATCAGTTTTTCCTGAACGTTGCGATGGCTGTGGGCAAGGCGGTGATGGACCCGGTGCGCGGCATCGAGGCGTCGAGCATCGTCACGGCGATGTGCCGCAACGGAACGGATTTCGGCATCCGGGTCAGCGCGACGGGGGATGCGTGGTTCACGGCGCCGGTCGAGATGCCCGAGGGTCTCTATTTCCCCGGCTTCGGTGAGGACGACGCCAATCCGGACATGGGCGATTCCACGATCATCGAGACGATGGGGCTGGGGGGATTCGCCATGGCCGCAGCACCCGCCGTCGTCGGGTTCGTGGGAGCGGGGAGCGCCGCCGACGCGCTGAATTACTCGCGCGCCATGTATGAGATCACCCAGGGCCGAAATCCCGAGTGGACGATTCCCGCCCTCGATTTTCAGGGGGTTCCCTCAGGCATTGACATCACCAAGGTGGTGAAGCTGGGCGTTACGCCCGTCATCAACACAGGCATTGCGCATAAAGAACCCGGCGTCGGCCAGGTGGGCGCAGGCGTCGTTCGCGCGCCGCTCGCCTGTTTCGAGCAGGCCCTCGAAGCCTATGGCGAGAAGATGGGGGTGGTCTGAGCCTGTTCAGTTCTCCAGACGTTCGTATTCGATGTGGGCGTCGATTAAATACGGTTTCCCGCTTGCCAGTCCTTTTTCCATGGCCTCTTTGAGTTCGGCAGGCGTCTTCGCCTGTGTCGCGCTCACGCCCATGGACCCGGCCATCTGGATGAAATCGAGTTCGGGCTCCTTGAAATCCATGGCGACGAATTGCCGGTGCTCCTGCGTTTTGCCGTCGAGCCTCAAGACTCGCTCCTTGAGAATCCGGTAGCTCTTGTTGTTCAGAATCACGAACACCGCGTCCAGATCGTATTTCGCGGCGCTCCAGAGCGCCTGAATGGCGTACATCGCGGAGCCGTCTCCCGAGAGGCAGACCACGGGCGTATCGGGCAAAGCCTTCTTGACGCCCAGCGCGCTGGGCAGCCCGAGACCGATGCCGCCTCCCTTCATGCCGAAGATGGAATCTATCTTGCCTGCGACCGCGCTCTTGAGGCCGCCCCCGTGCCCCATGGTGAGGGATTCATCCACCAGCGCCGTCCCTTGAGGCAGTACCTCCCCGAATGCGGCCTGGAAGGTCTCTTTCGTCAGGGGGCCGCCGTCCTCGCCTGCTTTTGGGGCGACCTCTCTTCTCGACGCCGCCAGTTCCTTCTCGATCCATGCGCGGCGCTCGCTTGCGCTTTGAAGGCCCGCCTCACCCATTTTCTTCTCCACCGACTCGGTGAGTCCGACGAGCGTGGTCTTGGGGTCTCCCAGCATGGCGACGTCGACGGGGAAGTTCTTGCCGATCTCCCAGGGGTCCAGGTCCAGATGAATGATTCGCGCGCTGCGCGGCGCCAGCGGACCCTCCGGCGGGAAGGAGAAGGTGTAGGTCTCCGTGCCGATGAAGAACACGACGTCCGCGTCTTCTATCTGGTCCAGCAGCGGCTCGATCGTGTTCAGGAGTTCTCCCGCGTACAGGGGATGGGTGAGGGAGACCGAGAGGGAGTTCGGGCGATTGTCCGAGAACACCTTCGCCCCGATGCGCTCCGCGAGCCTGGTGACTTCGCCCACCGCGCCCGAGCGGGTGACGCGCGAGCCGGTGACGATGTAGGGGTTCTCGGCTTCGGCGAGCATCTGCGCCGCGCGCTCGATGGATTCGGCCGGCGCGGGAAACGCGCTCGAAAGCCGTGTGGGGCGGCCCGTAAGGCCTCCCGTCTCGGCGAGCATGACGTCGCCGGGAAGCGAGAGGAAAACCGGGCCCGTGGGCGGCGTGAGCGCGTATTTGATCGCCCGGCGGACGCTTTGCTCCAGATCCTCCACCCGGCGCACCTCGTAGGACCACTTGGTGAGCGGATCCGCCATGCGCGGCAGATCGTCCCAGAGCACGGGTTCGGAGAGTTGGCCGCGCTGGCCCTGGTTGCCCGCCGTGACGATCAGGGGCGTGCCGGCCCGCTTGATGTTGTAGAGCATGCCCATGGCGTTGCCGAGACCCGGCGCCACGTGGAGGTTCACCACGCCCACGCCGCCAGTGGCGTATGCGTAGCCTTCGGCTGCGCCGATCGTGACGGACTCCTGGAGGCAGAGGATGTAGTCGAGCCTGCTCTCGTTCACCAGCGCGTCCATGAGAGGCAGTTCGGTGGTGCCCGGGTTGCCGAACATGCAATCGACACCCTCGTCGATGAGTGTTTCCAGGAACAGGTCCGAGCCGTTTCCGCTATTCATGCGCTCTCCCTCGCGAGAATTTTTTTGGACTTAGAAGATGGATGCCGCTTCATTT
>CAYTSP010000248.1:0-3761 GCA_964440505.1 uncultured Nitrospinaceae bacterium | reverse complement strand
GGGGGGTATAAAAAGGCGATGCGCCTCCGCCGGATAGAGGGGTTTTGCTTTTTCTTGCCCCCCTGACAAGGGGGGGTAGGGGGGGTTGGTTTTATGGGGATTCCCTCTCAAGGGGATGCCTTCTCCCTGTCAGGGGGCTTTTTCAACAACCCCTCAAGGGGGGAGTGAAATCAAAAGCGTGCGCGCAACTTAAAATTGCTTCCCGGGGGTTGTTCAACAGTCCCCGGATGTTCCGGCTTCCTCTTCCCCTTATTGCGTCGGGGGGTTCAGCGCCGGGGGGAGCGCCCCACCCTCATCCCGAGTAGGTGCGCAATCCCTCCTCCTGGTCCCGCACAGCCCGCCGCTCTGCCTCACCCTGAGTAGCGGCGAAGCCGCGTATCGAAGGGCGAAGTTCGCGCCCGCCGGAGAGATGCGATCCCCATCCTTCGATACGGCGCTTACGCGCCTACTCAGGATGAGGGCGTCAGCGGTTCCGCGAAGCTTGCCGCCGCACTGCTGGTGGTGGTGGGGGAATTTCGAGCGAAAAAGGCTTTGTCAACAGCCCCTTCAAGGGGGAGTCTGGACAGGCCGGGAGGTTATCCGTTTCCCCTCATTGCGTCGGGGGTGGCGCAGGGGAAAACCGCGCGTTCTCGCCTATCGGCGCGCCTCCGGCGAACGTCCTGTGCGGCGCGATCATCTGAAGGTGGAGGATTTTCTTCTTCTCGACCGACAGCACGAACAACTGGCGCTGCGCGTCGTTGTCCGGCCCCATGTCCGTCAGCCCCATGACGCCTTCGAAACCCCGGAGGGCGGTGAGATGCCGCCTCAAGTCCTCGCGCGTCCTGGCGCCCCCTGCGAGGGCCGCGAAGATGATTTGCGCCGCGTCGTAGCCAAGCGCCGAGAAGATGTCCGGCGTCTTCCCGAAAATCTCTCTGAATTCCCTCACGAAACGCGCGACCATCGGCTCCTCCGAATCTGGGAAAAACCCGTCCACGAACACCGCGCCCTCCACGTAGCGCTCCCCGTGTTCGAGCAGGCGGGGGTTGTTCCATCCGCTGCCGCCCAGGAGCCTGAGCGCGCGCATGTTGTAGAAGAGGACCTGCGGCGCGATGAGCACCGCCTCCTCGTGGCGGACGGGCACGAAGAGCGCCTCGAAGTTCAGCGGGATTTGATACGGGTCCGACCTGCCGAGACCCAGCGAGCGTTTCCTCCTGTTCAATTGGCGATCGTCCATGCCGCCGAGCGCGAGCATCTGCGCCCTGAAGTCGGTGGCTTTATCCGGAAACGAAATGATTTTGACGATCTCGCCTCCCAGGTTCTCCACCGCCTGGGTGAAGGCGTCGGTCAGCTCTATCCCGTCTCGCTCCGCCGGATAGAGGACGGCGAAGCGCCGCACCCCCAGGTGCTGGATGGCGTAGGCGGCGAGGCCCTGGGCCTGGAGGCGGTTCGTGATCGAATTGCGGAATACCCAGGCGAAATCGGGGTTCATGCGCATCCGGACCGCAAACGGCGTGAGCATGGGGGTTTTCAGGCGGTTCGCGACTTGGGCTGCGCCTTCCGCCGCTTGGGTGAGGAGCGGGCCGATGAGGGCGAGCGCCTTTTCTTTTTCGATCAGTTCGGCGGCCACTTCCGCCGCGTCGCCCGCGGACCCGGCCGTGCTTTTCGTATCGCGAACCGCGAGTTGGATACGAAGACGCGGATATTTGGCCAGGCTGTGCCGAAGCGCCAGTTGAATCCCCTCATATACGCGCCCGCCTGCGGCGCCGGCGGCGCCCGACAGCGGGAGCATGATCCCCACGCGTCCGATCACGGGCGAAGGCGCGCCCGGCTCTTCCGCCGGCTTTTTGGGGGGCGAATCATCCCGCGCGGATTGGGAGGGTTTCTCCTGCCCTGCGCGATCCGCTAGGGCCGCTTGCAGATACATACCCGCAGGCGTACCGGCGAAGCGCCCGGCCGCCGAGCGAAGCCTGTGGAACTCGATTTCTCCCGCCAGCGCCTCGATGTGCTCGATGAGAATCTTCTTCCCGAAAATTTCCCGGTCGCTCCTCAAGGCGCGCGCGTAGGAGAGCAGGGCGGAGAAGGGCTCGCCGCGCTGTTCATACACGTCACCGAGAGAGGCTTCGAGCAAGGCGCGTCGTTCGGGGCTGGTCTCCTTGCTCAGGCTGCTTCTCAGGGAAATCCACGCTTCATCGTCCCGCCCGGAAGCCTGGAGGGCGAGGCCGCGATAAAACACGCTCTCCGGATACAGGGGGGAGAGGGGAAACTTCTCCTGGAGTTGTTCGAGTCTTTGCGCCGCGGTTTCGAGTTCCCCGCGCGCGAGCTGGTGTTTTGCGATGTCGAGCAGCGTCTTGTCGGCGTCGCGGGCAGCCGGATTCTTCTCGAAATTCGCTCTCAGAGCGCTCAGCGGCGTCCGGGGCGCCGCAGGTGTGGGGGCCGACCAGCTTCCGGAGCCTTCGGCCAGCGCCTTCCGCGCGGCGGGCTCGGGCGCTGGCGGGGTTTTGGCCTTCGCTTCGGGAGCGGGGGGGCGCGCGGCGGGTCCGGGCGTGGTCTGTGGACCCGGACCCGGCTGGCATCCTGTGACGAGCAATGCGGTGAGGGAGGCTGTGAGCATGAATTTCAAGATGGCGTTGTGCATTTTCTTTCTCGCCGGCGGAGTGCCACACACGCGAGAGTAGGAATTGAGGCGCGGGGTGTCAAGGTGCGTGAAGCGTGCGGGTTGGGTTAGAATCCCCGCGATGCGCGATTTCTTGTCCTCACCCGCCGTGGATGCAGCCATTGAACGGACAAACAGGAGGCCTCGGGCCGGGCGGCCGCTATCCTCATGCGGCCCCGCGCGAAGAACAAGGATGGGATGAGCGGGTGGGCCGTCTCGGGCCTCATACGGAACCATTCTCGCCCCCAGGCCCCGCCGCCGGTTTCGGGAGCGCCGCCGGGAGGCGGCTCCCCGCCTGGAGAGTTGTTGGGATTCCCGCGTTGATGTTCGTTCTGACCGCTGTTTCCACCCTGCTGGCGGGCGCGCTCCAGCGCGGCGTCGCGCCGGACGCCGTCTTCTCGCGGCCATCGGCTCTTCTGGTTGGCCTGCCCTATTCGCTGACGCTGCTCCTGATCCTCGGCGCGCACGAGATGGGCCATTACGTCGCGAGCCGAAGGTGGGGGGTCGACGCGTCGTTGCCCTATTTCCTGCCGGCGCCCTCGCTGCTGGGGACGTTCGGCGCGGTCATCCGCATACGCGGCGGGATTCTGAACCGGAACGCCCTGATGGACGTGGCCGTGGCGGGGCCGCTGGCCGGTCTGGCCGCTGCGGTTCCGGCCCTCATCGTCGGGTTGATGATGTCCGGGCTCGCGCCGGGGGGGAGTTCGCCCGGCATCGGGCTGGGGACCCCTCTATTGTTCGACGGCCTCGCGTGGCTGGTGCATGGCCCTATCCCAAAGGGCCAGACCATTTTGCTCCATCCGGTGGCCTTTGCGGGCTGGTGCGGATTGCTGGTGACGTCGCTCAATCTCATCCCCGCCGGACAGCTCGACGGAGGACACGTCGTCTACACGCTTCTCGGGGGGTGGCACGCGAAGATATCCCTCATTATCGGCCTCGTTCTTCTGGTGATGGGATACTGGTGGCCCGGCTGGATTTTCTGGAGCGTGATGGTGCTCGCCCTGGGCAGGCGGCATCCGCCGCTCATGGACGAGTGGGAGCCTCTGACGCGCAAGAGGCGTTTTTGGGGATTTGCGTGTATGATTGTCCTGATTTGTACGTTCACTCTGACGCCCATTCGGCTGTTTTA
>CAYTSP010000247.1:0-13771 GCA_964440505.1 uncultured Nitrospinaceae bacterium | reverse complement strand
TCGGGCATTCCCCTCGGGATGCCCGACCCTCAAGGGGGGAGTGAGGTTCTTGTTGCTGAAGCATATCATTTCCATTCTTTTCGTCGTTTTCTCGGCTTGGGCGAGCCTGTCTCAAGGCGCGCCCCTGGACGGGAAATCGATTGACTCAGGGCTTGAGGAGGTCGCAGCGGGCGATTATTCAGCCGCCACCGATACGTTTGACCGGGTGATAGCGTCCGCGCCCGGGCGTCCCGAGGGATATTTCTTCAAGGCGTCCGTTTTCCATATCCTGAAAGGGCATATCCGGCGCAAGGCCTATCAGGAGACCTGGCGCGAAAATGCCGAAAAGGCGATGGCCCTCTCAGAAGCCTTGCTGGAGAAAAACCCCGAAGACACGAGAGCGCTCCTCCTCGCCGGCCTGACGGAGGGCATGCGCATCGTCGATGCGCTCGATAACAGCAGCTATCTCACCGCGTTCCTGAGGGCCGGCGCGATGCAGAATCATCTCGAAAAAGCGCTCGAACTGGATCCGGAAATTCACGACGCCTACTACGGGCTGGGGGTTTACCACATCAGGGGCAGCACCGAGAGCTGGGTGAGAATGTTCCGTTTCTTCACCGGCGATACGAGCGCGAAGGGCAGGGCCTATCTGCGGCGCGCGGTGGACGGCAAAGACTGGATATCCAACACGGCGCGGCTGGCCCTCATCTGGGCGCTCTACCGGGCGAAGAAATTCAAAGAGGCGAGAGGAGACGTCGAGTACCTGCGCGCGCGCTACCCGAAGAACGCCTTGTACGAGGTTGCATACGCGGAAAGCTTTTTCATCGCGGAGGATTACCCGCGCGCGCGGACGGAATATGTGAAACTGCTGTCCCGGCTGGAACAGCCGGAAGACGAGATTTCGAGCCTGTACCGGGCATTTTCGAAATGGCGGGTGATTCGTTGTGATTACGCATTGGGGGAGCAGGAAGAAGTGGAGGAGGAAACCAGGGAGCTGCTGACCGAAAAGCACATGTATTCCTCCCTGATGGAGCAGATTCGTCTGGAACTGGAATCCGCAGCCGGTGTTCTGAAAGGGAAATGATGCGCTATTCGAGAGTGCGGGTCGGCCTGGCGGGTTTCCTGAGCATTTTAGCGATTTCTCTGGGTGCGGGTCTTGCGTCCTCCGCCCCGGTCAGCGTGGATCTGGAGCTCGTCCTGGCGGTCGATGTCTCAGGCAGCGTGGACGAGGTGGAGGGGAGACTCCAGCGGATGGGGTATGTGAACGCTTTTCGCTCCCCGTCCGTTTTGCGCGCCATTCAATCGGGAAGGCACAAGAGCATCGCGGTCACCTATATGGAGTGGGCGGGCTTCGATTTTCAGAGAGTCGTCGTGGGCTGGAGAAAGATTCACGACGGCGCGAGCGCCGAGGCGTTCGCTTACCTGCTCTCTCAGGCGCCGATAGGGGTGGGCCCCTACACGTCGATAAGCGGCGCAATCGATTTCGCGCTGCCGCTGTTCGAGAACAACGGGTTCTCGAGTGAGCGTCGGGTAATCGACATTTCCGGTGACGGGCCGAACAACAGCGGGGAGTACGTGACGAATGCGCGGGACAGGGCGATACGGGCCGGCGTGACGATAAACGGACTCCCCATCGTGAACAACCGGCCGAGTCCCTGGGGAAGAATGCCGATGCCGAACCTGGATTTGTATTACAGGAAATGCGTCATCGGGGGCAGGCGCGCTTTCCTGGTGGTCGCGGATGATTTCAAGTCTTTCGGGCGCGCCATCAGGAGAAAACTGATTCTGGAGATCGTCGGCTTGCCGGCGGGGGAGGAGCAACAACAGGCGCATGGCCTGCGGGGGCCTGAGGCGACCCCTGTCTCGGTATCGAGGGTGGCCCCGCCGTGTGACGCCGGCGAGAAGCGCCGCAGGAGCTGGACGGATGAGTATTAGGTTTTTCTTGGATGCTCTGATGAGATTTGGAGGCGGATTCTATTCATCGTTCGATAATTTCCGGACTTTTTCTCAAAATTGAGGAGTGAAAATTCTGATGAAAGCAGTGCGCGTGCATCAATTCAACATGGATGTTCCCATGCGGGTGGACGAGGTGGAAGACGCGAGGCCAGGGCCCGGCGAGGTGTTGATCAAAGCCGGCGCAGTCGGCGTGAACCCGGTGGACCTGGCGATAAGGGCCGCCAAGCACCCCTACGCCAAACTGGTTACGCCGCCTTATATTCCCGGAGCCGAGGCGGCGGGAGAAATCATCGCCCTGGGCGAGGGCGTGGAGGACTGGCGGATCGGACAGCGGGTGTATGGCCGCGCCGTCGGCGGAAGCTACGCCGAGAACGTGCGGCTTGTCGCCGCCGCCGCGGCGGAACTGCCCGAGGCCTACTCCTATGAAGAGGGCGCCTGCATCACGGTGGCGTTCTACACGGCCTGGAACGCGCTCGTCATCAAGGCGGGGGCGGGCCCCGGCGAGACGGTGCTGGTGCAAGGCGGCGCGGGCGGCGTCGGCATGGCGGCGATTCAGCTCGCCAAGCGCCTGGGGTGCCGCGTTTTCGCGACGGTGAGTTCCGATGCGAAGGCGAAGTTCTGCAAGGAGATGGGCGCGGACGAGACGATCAACTACCGCGAGGAGGATTTCGCCGAGCGTTGCATGGAGCTCACCGGCGGGCGCGGCGTCGACGTCGTCGTCGAGCTTTGCGCCTGCGATAATTTCGACAAGGACCTGGACGCCATCCGCGTGGACGGGAAAATCATCGTCATCGGTACGGGCACGGGCAAGGGCCCGGGAGCGGAATTCCGGGTTCCGGCGGTCATGACGAAAGACGCCGTGGTGCTGGGCCTGGCCGTGGTGAATCTGTTTCCGAAAATGCCGGAGCTGGTGCGCCGCTTCATCCCCTTGCTGCGCGAGGGCGCGTTCCGGGTCAACGTCGACAAGGCGTCGAGTTTCGAAGAAGCGAACGAGGCGCATGATTACGTTCTTGAGGGTCAATTCCTGGGCAAGGTCGTCCTGGTCCCGTAGCTGCGTGACGAGGCGTAAAAGGAGAAAGAGATGAAAGCTGTACGAGTGACGCGGTTCGGGCTCGAGCATCCCATGGAGCTGGATGAGGTGGCGGAGCCGGCGCCCGGGCCGGGCGAGATGCTGGTGCGGATAGCGGCTGCCGGGGTGAATCCCCTGGAAGTCGCCATACGCTCGGGAAATCATCCGCGCGCGGGAGCGATGACGCTGCCCTATACCTGCGGCACGGACGTCGCGGGAGAGGTGGAGGCGGTGGGAGATGGCGTCGAGGCGTTCGCGCCGGGCGATCGGGTGTGGGGCCGCGCCTCCACCGGGGCGTATGCCGAAAAAGGGCTCCTGCCCGCAGCTTCGACGGGAAAGCTGCCGGATTCGTTCTCCTATGCGGAAGGGGCCGCGCTGCCCATCCCGCTGCTTACGGCCTGGAACGCCCTGGTCGTGAAGGGAGAGGCGGCTCCGGGCGACTGCGTGCTCGTGCAGGGGGGAGCCGGCGGCGTGGGCTATCTGGCGATCCAGCTCGCCCGCGCGATAGGCTGCCGGGTGTTCACGACCGTGAGTTCAAAGGAAAAGGCGGATTTTTGCCTTGCGGCGGGCGCCGAGGCGGCCATCAACTACCGCGAGGAAGACGTGCCCGAGCGCGTGATGGAGCTCACTTCGGGCCGAGGCGTCGATGTCGTCGTTGAAAACATCGGTTGTGATAATCTGCCCTCGGACCTCAAGCTCAACGCCGTCAACGGCCGGATCGTCATCGTAGGAACGGGGACGGGCAAAGGCCCGGATGTGACGATTCCCCTGCCTGCGGCCATGGGCCGTGACGCCAGGATTCTGGCGCTCTCCTCAGGCAATCTGAATCCCCTCGTGCCTGGCATCCTGAGGCGTCTGGTCCCCTTGCTGGAAGGAGGAGCCATCAGGCCTCATATCGGGCGGGAACTGCCGCTGGAGCAAGCGAATGAATCGCACAAGGTTCTTCTGAGCGGAAAATTTCTGGGCAAGATAAATCTGGTGCCCTAGGAGAACAACCGCATTTTGAGGAGGTGGATGAGATGCTCCTGCTGGGTGATCGTGAAATCGACCTGTGTCTGTTCGACGCCTACGGTACGCTGTTCGACGTGACCGCGGCGGCGGCGGAAAAACAATCCGAACTGGGCGAGCAGTGGCAGGCGCTCTCCTCGCTCTGGCGGACCAAACAGATTGAATACACCTGGCTGAGAAGCCTGATGGGGTCTCACGCGGATTTCTGGCAGGTGACCGGCGATGCGCTCGATTTCGCCATGGATACGCTGGGGATGGAGAACCCGGGCCTTCGCGAAGAACTCATGATGCTCTACAAGCAACTGAGCGCGTATCCCGAGGTGAAGGGCGTGCTCGCAAAGTTGCGCGAAGATGGTGCGCGGGCCGCGATTCTCTCGAACGGTTCACCTGAAATGTTAGATAGCGCAGTGAAGAACGCCGGAATCGAGGAGTATCTCGAAGAAATCCTGTCCGTAGAGAGCGTGGGGATATTCAAGGTGCATCCATCGGTCTATCAACTGGCGGTGGACCGGCTCGGCGTCCCCGCCGAAAGAATCTGCTTTTTCTCATCGAACGGCTGGGACGTCGCGGGCGCTTCTCATTTCGGATACCGCGTCGTCTGGGTCAATCGTTTCGGGCAGAAAAAAGAACGCGTACCGCATGAAATCGATGCGGAAATCGTCTCGCTCGACGAACTGGAGAGGGTGCTGGTGCACAAGTGAGGCCCTGTGGGGGGCTTATGATACGTTCAGGGCCTTTCTCAAAGTCCGAATTCTCCCCGCATGATCCGAATGGTTCACCGGCGGGAGCTTCTCCCTGTTCGTGACCGGCAATACGATGAAATGGGGGCCCGCCTCGGTGAGTATGCGGGGCAGGGCGTCCTGAAACGTTTCGAGAGAATCGATGCGCTCCACCTTGCCGTTTCCCGTCGCGCCGCCGCCCGCGAAGCCCGAGGCGAGCGCCAGTTCGACGAAATCGGCCCGAGGGGGGAGTTCCTGTCCGCCCACCATCTCGTAGCTCCTGTTCTCGAGCAGGAAGACCACCAGGTTTTCAGGCGCATACCTGGACAGCGTCACCAGCGAGCCCAGGCTCATCAGCATCCCCCCGTCGCCCTTCCAGACGATGGTTTTTCGCTCGGGCCGGGCGATGGCTAATCCCAAGCCGAAATCGGCGGCGTGCCCCATGCCGAAGGCGAGAAAATCGAAATCAAGCTCGCTGTCCGAGACCAGCGGCCACTGGAGAGTAGCCGTCATGGTCATCACCACGATCTCGTTCGTTCTTTGCTCCGCCACCGCGCGGAACAGTTCCATGCGCTCAATCAAGGTGTATCGCCTCTCAAGGTTTGAAGCCGTAGCCGGTGATCACGGCCGCCGGATACGAAGTTTCCGCCGCCGTCTGGTCCATCAGCTCGAGCGTTCCCAGGTCATCGTCCGACATGAGGCGCCAAGTCGGGATTCTCCACGCCCCGAGCAGCGGTTCTGTGAAGGTATAGGCCGAATCGATCGGCAGCTTCCCGGCCATGGCGCCGCCGTATCCCCGCCAGCCGACCATCATGCGCAGGGGCACCTTGGGGCCGACGCCGCAGCCTCTCAGGGAGTCTCCCGCCTCCATCAGGCCCGTGTTCTGAATCACGAGCAACGGCTTGAGCCCGCCCGTCCAGAGCCCAGCCGCGATGGCGACGGATTCTCCCTCCCGGCAGGGGGTGATCAGGTCGATCTCGGGGTCGTTTCCCAGGGCTTCGTATAGAAGACGGCTCTCGCTGTCGGGGATCATGAGAGCGTGCGTGAAGCCGAGTTCGTGAAGTTTCCGGACCGTTTTGCCTGCGCTTGCGCCCTTCTCGTTCAAGGATTTTCCTCTCGAATAGAATTGCTTATTCTTATCTGCCGAGGGGCCATCTTCTGCGCCGCATAACGCCGAAGTCAAGAGTTCCGGGTGAAATACTTATCGAATCGAAAATGTCGGGGATATGATAACCTGCCCGAAGTGATATGCTCGGGCTTTTTCGGACGGCATGAGTTCTCCGCACGTTTTGCGCCGAGAAGGAAAGGGAGCCGCGTTGAAGCGACGACCCGTAATCGCGATGACCATGGGAGACCCGGCGGGGGTGGGGCCCGAAGTTTGTCTCAAAGCCGCAGAGGAGGCGCGCGTTCGGAAAAAGTGCACCCCCATCATCGTGGGTGACATGGCCGTGCTCAGGAAACATGCCCGGCGGATGAAGATTCCCGCGCGGCTGGCGCGAGTGACGGATGAAAGCAGGCTCCTGCAATACCAGGACCCGGCGCTCACGCCCGTGGTCGATCTAAAAAACGTGGCCCCCGAGCACCGCGTTTTCGGAAAAATCCTTCCCGAACTGGGCGCGGCGGCCGGCGAGTACATCGAAAGGGCAGTCTCGATGGCGCGCTCGGGCCGGGCGGACGCCATAGCGACGGCGCCGATCAACAAGGAATCCTTACAAGCCGGTGGGTACGACTACCCCGGTCATACCGAGATGCTCGCCGATCTGTGCGGCGGGGGGCGGCCCGTGATGATGCTGGCGCACCGGGGGATTCGCATCGCGCACCTGTCCACCCATTGTCCCCTGAGAGTCGCGCTCAGGCACGTCAAGAGGAAGAGGATCGTATACGTGGCGCGCGTTCTGGATGACGCCCTGCGCCTGCTCGATAGGAAAATTCCCAGAATCGGCATAGCGGGCCTCAATCCCCACGCGGGCGAGGGTGGCTTGTTCGGGAAAGAGGAGGTCGAGGAAATCGCGCCCGCGGTCGCGGATTTAAGGGAGATGGGCGTCGACGCGCACGGCCCCGAGCCGCCGGACACGATTTTCGGGAAGTTGCGGGGCGGCTACTACAGCGGCGTCGTGGCCATGTATCACGATCAGGGCCACATTCCGGGCAAGCTGATGTGCTTTCGCTTCGACTCCCGGGGGCAGGCGAGCGTGCGCGGCGTCAACGTGACGCTGGGCCTGCCCATCGTCAGGACCTCGGTCGAGCACGGGACGGGCTACCCCATCGCAGGGCAGGGTATTGCCGACCCCTCCAGCATGGCGGATGCCCTCCTCCTCGCGGCGAGGATGGCTGGAAAGAGGTGAGGGGGAAGGCTATCGGGATTTATCCACGAGGCTTTATTCAAGTGGTCGGGAAGCCCCGGAAATGCCCTTCGCCGCTTGTTCCTTGATGCGCTCAAGGATATCCGCAGCCACTTCGAGCACTTCCGCCGGTGCGCGAACCGTCTCACCGGTATGCTGGCGCAGTGCGACAATGAGGGGCGTTAAAGCGCTGGATTTTGCTTCATCACTCGTGAGGATTTCGAGAAGTTCATGTGATGATGCTCCTGCTGCAATCAAGTCGGCTATAAGTTTTAGCATCTCAGGCATCGTAAATTCGGTGTTGGTTGGTAACGCGGCATATGCGGAACCGAATGCGTCCATGGCATCCTGCAAATTTTCTTTCAGGAGTAGCGCTTTTGTGCGCACACACATAGTCCGCCATACGAACCAGTGTTTCATTTCTCTATCAAAATTAACGAGTCTTCGTTCGAGTTCAGCGCATGTGTTCAGAACTGCATCCGCGTCACCGGTTTGAGTTTGTTTTATGCTTTTGTTGATTAACGCCGAAGCGACCCACCATTGGATTTCCGGCTCGTCGCTGTCACCAAAACGTTTGACGACTTCTTCACAGGCCATAATTGACGCTCCGAAATTGCCGAGTTCTTCTAGTGTACTTCCTTTACGAAATAACGCCATAGCGACATACTGCTGTATCTCCGCTATGTTGCTGTCTCCATAGCGGACAATTACATTTTCATATGCTGCGATGGCTTCATCGAACTCACCGCACTTTCGGTGCGCATTTGCCTTCACATTTAGCAGAACGGCGTCAAGTGGTTGTAGAAATTGAGAAAACAGTGTGGCATAGGGAGCCAATACGCGATTTGCGGTCATAATATGTTTCCCCAGTTCACTCTCTGTGATTACTGAAGCGATCCCTTGAAAGAGTCGCCCCAAGCGATTTGCAGTCTTAAGAACTTTTTTAAATTCTCCCTTATTAAGTGCTGCAGTAATCCCTTGTAGAAGGTGCTCCCATCCACCGTTTATGGCACTCAATTGCGAAGACCCTGAATCCACCAAGCTTCCCAGCGTAATGTTGGAATACAGGCGATCGAATTCCGGGATCTTGGCCGCTGCTCTGTCAAGACCCTCTCTAATGGTCGTTGATTCCATCGCTTCCCAAATCAATCCATGAATCATCTCCGCCTGTTCCTCTTCGTCGTAGAACACCACCATGAAGCGGATCAGGTTCTCCACAATGGCCGCCTCGTCTCGTTCACGACGTAGTTTGTAGTAGATGCTGTAGAGACGTTCAGCGGCGGCGTACAGTCGCTTCCTGCCGCTTCCTTCCACAATTACCGCGCCCCGTTCGACGAGCCGCCCGAGCATGGTCGATACGGCTCGAACGTCCATGCGTGCGCGCGCGGCGATTTCGGCGGTGCTCGATGGCCGCCATAGGTCGATGACTGCGAGATAGACGCGGCGTTCGGTTTTGGCCAGAACTTCCAGATGGCTTCGGAAATACTCGGTGTGCTCGTCAATAAGCGTCACTAACTCTTCCATCAATTGGCGCAAGGAGTGATGGCGTGCGAATCCGGCGACGATAACGAGCAGGCGAGGGCTGCCTCCGGTCAGTATCTGAAGCGGCCTGATCTCGCGCCCGCTCACTTCGTCCCCACTCACCGCCTGCCACAGGAGACGGCACTCTTCAGTGGTCAGCGGTTCCAGGCAGATGTTTCGAAACAGTTCGAAGAACGGCTGCTCTGCTTCGTCCAGACCCTCGAAGCGGCTGGTGGCGGAGGCGAGCAGAATAATCTTGGGTTCAGACTGCAACGCCCCGCGAAGCTT
This sequence comes from uncultured Nitrospinaceae bacterium, assembly GCA_964440505.1. Taxonomy (GTDB): domain Bacteria; phylum UBA8248; class UBA8248; order UBA8248; family UBA8248; genus Bin107. The sequence goes on along the minus strand of CAYTSP010000247.1, from coordinate 4,889 downwards.
CCAGCCGAAATCCGCATCCACGCTCTCGCAAATGGATTGTAGGTTCTCGACCATGAGCACGAGTTTTTTATCCAGCCGATCCGCTGCTCCCAAAACGGCGGCGCGGGCGCGATCCTCGAGCGAGCGATCTCCCCAGTGAGCGGACAGGTCGGCGTGTGTAGTTCGCAGTTCTTGTGCGAGTTCGGAATCGTGAGGGGCGCTCTCTCTGGCCAGGTGAAACAGCGCCTCCAGCCAGAAGTCGCCCATATGGAAAATCTCCTGGCTCTCTTCCATGAAACGGACAGGCAGAAGGCATCGGGCGAGGTCGTCATTTACGCGGATTTCCGCTGCGGCGCGGGCCAAAAGCATGGTTTTCCCCCGACCGCGTGGGGCGATTACCAGAACGTGCTGACAAGATGGGGAGTCGATATTCGCGCGGAGCACTTCGAGGGCGATTTCGTGTTCGCGGTTTCGGACGACGAATTGCTCCATCAACTCCTCATCCGACTGAAATGTGCCCGGATTGAACTTGCGGATTTGCCTGTTGGACGTTTCGCTCATTGGGTCCTCAATGGTGGTTTGTCCTCGGGGCGGCGTTTTTCGAGGGGCGTGTGATGATCCCGGAAGCGCGCCGACCACCAATCCTTGAGCAAGCGAGACGGAAAACGATAGCCGCCATCGCCGGATTCCAGGTAGCCGTCGTATACGAGGACTTCTATAGTGTCGGCGATGCGGCCGGGCGCATCGTCTACCACCGTGGAATACAAACGTTCGAGACACTGTCGCGCAGCGGGCGTGAACATCTCCTGAGTCGCTGACTCGGCCAGAATCTCCATGGCGATGGAGTAGTTCTCATCCTCGAGGCCTTCTTTCAGGCGCGTTTCGTAGTGCACGAGATCGTTTTGTCCTGAAGCTCCCAGAAGCGCGTTGCGATAGACTTCGCCAACGTCTTCCACAGTCACTCGATCCCGCCCCTGCATCATGGTGAAATCCCGCGAACGCGCAAAGAAAGACTGTATATGGTGAGGTATGCCGATTCCCAGAGCTTCGTAGACTGCTTCCGCCACCCCGGCTTCGACGGATATTTCGTAACTCTCCGAGAGATGTTCGAAACACCCGATAGAGGTGTCGCGGCTCCACGGACCCAGACGGAAAGGGTAAAGGTGGTTGATGCGGTCGGGCAGGCCGAGCCTGCGCATAAGAGGTTCCAGCCCGATGCTGCCCGACAATATGAGGACAGGAGAATCATCTCCTAGCGCTTGAAGCACGCCTCGCAGCCAACTCATGAACTCGTCCACCCGCCGGGCATCGCCGTCATTGTGGAGCATCCGTTTCAGAAAAATTGGTAACTCGTCAATAACTAGAAGAATTGGCTTGTCATATTCATAGCAACTACGAAATAGTTGCTCGCCGTGGCGTTTCCAGCTACCGGCATCCAGACCGGCGCGTATCTTCACACCAAAATCAACTGCGTTGATCTCTTCAATGTTGTCGCTAATGAAGCGTCCTGCCCAAGTGACGAAACGCGACGAGAGTGCACGAACCGGATGTGCAGATCGAGCGATTTCGGCGATTACTTCCTCAGGGCAGGTCGCGCCCTCGACATCGGTGAAGAGGAATACCCAATCCTGGGCCGCGAGACGCTGACCGAGTTCTCTGAGAATGCTGGTCTTTCCCATACGTCGTTGCCCGGTCAACAACACATGGTTGTGGTCGCACACTTTTGCTTCCAGTATCCGCAACTCGGATTCCCGATTAAAGAAGTCGTCACCGCTTACCCAGCGGCCAGTAGATGATCTCATGCTTTTTCCTCGATTACATTTTCCCTATACAACAAATCTGTTGAATTTAATCATACAACAAATTTGTTGTCAACTATTTTGTTATAAACGAAATTGTTTTATGGTTTGGCTCATATTTTGTTGAATTTGTTGTTTGCATCGTGACTTGTTGATGCTCCAACCCGTAGGGATAGGTCGCGATCTGCCCCTACAAAGGCGCCCGCCCTCACGACTTGCAGATGGTGAGCAGGTGCACCGCTTCGGCGCCTGCTTTTTTGAGTTCGCGGGCGCAGGCCGAGGCGGTCGAGCCGGTCGTGACGACGTCGTCGATCAGGATGCACGTGGCCGCTTCGAGCTCATGAAGCACCCCCTTGGGCCGAATCCGGAATACGCCCCGCATGTTCCGGCGTCGCTCCCGCGCGGAAAGTCCCGTCTGCGAGCGGGTTTTCTTCGCGCGCTCGAGGAGGTCCGCGTGGGGTTTGCCCAGGCATTCCGCCGTCATGAGGGAGAGCAGCATCGCCTGATCGAAGCCCCTGGTTCTCCAGTGGTCGGGGTCGATGGGCACGTGCGTCACCAATACATTTTGGGCGTTTTCATCCACTCCTAGCTCCTCCGCCGCGAGTTCGGCGAGATGAGGCGCAAATTCGCGAGCCAGCTTCGTGAAGCCCTGGAACTTGAAGAGGTGGACCGCTTCGCGCAGCGAGTCCTCATACGCGCCGATGGCGCGGGCCAAGTCGTAGTGATGCCCGCTTTCCAGACAATCCGCGCAGACGTGGGCCGGGGAATGAGCGAGGGTGCTCAAGGAGTGGAAAGGATTGCCGCACCTGGGGCACCAGGGGGGCTCGAAGCGCTCGAAAGCATCCGTGCAAAGTGCGCATATCGCATGGGGGTCGCCGATCTTCATGGAAGCCGAACACAGCAAGCATTTCGGAGGGATGAGGAAGTCCGTTGCTGCGCCGATGAGCCTGCGGAGATAACCCATGACTCTTGCGATATGCTCGCTTCGGGTCCCGGGAATAGTGGAATGCGGCCCCCTCGTACGGGCCGGTTGCGGCGAGAAACTTTAGGATTTTCTTTTGAGTTGAACCCTTTTGCTGCCCGTGCCCTCGCTCTGCGCCTCGCCCCGGCGGCGGTGGCGGATGAGCTCGGCGACGATGGCCACCCCGATCTCGCCCGGCGTGTCGGCGCCGATGTCGAGACCTATGGGCGCGTGGACGCGCTCGATGAGTTCGCCTCTGTCGTATCCCTTGTCCTGAAGGTGGCGGTAGGTGAGCAGCACCTTGCTTTTGGAGCCAATCATCCCGATATAGCGCGCGGGCGTCTCCATCGCCCATTCGAGGACGACCTCGTCGTTCGAATGGCCCCGGGTAATGATGGCCAGATAGTCGGACTCATCAACCGGGATTTTCTCGAAAATATCGGGGAATTCCCCGACGAAGAACGACTCCGCCATCGGGAAGCGCTCCTTGTTGGCGAACGAGGGCCTGTCCTCGACGATCGAGACCCGGAAGCCGGCGAGATAGGCCGCTTGCGCGACGCAGAATGAGACGTGCCCGCCGCCGAAGATATAGACGAGGGGCTGGCCGGATATGGGTTCGACAAAAATTTCGGTCGCTTCTTCGAGCGTGGATCTTTTCCCGCCTGCCCGTGCGGCGTCCGTGTTGAACTGCAGAAGCGTGGGGCTGCCGTTGCGGATGATTTGCGTACTCTCGGCCCATATCTCCGTCGAGTAGTTGGGAATCTCGCCCACGGCGCTGCCGTCGCGCCGGAAGAGCATTTTTCTGGCTTCCGTCGTCGGGACGTCGAGATCGCCCGGCTGAACGATGGTCGCCAGCGCAGCACTTCCGCCCTGGTTTCTGATGCGGTTGATCTCATCGAGCAACTCCGCCTGAAACGCCTGGAACGGCTCCACGAGTATCTCCACCACGCCGCCGCAGATGTGGCCGCTGTCCTCGGCTTCCTGCTGGGTGAGGTCGAAACGGAGCTTTTCGGGTTCGCCCGTCTCGAGGACGCTCATCGCGGTTTCCCACACCTCGGCCTCGAGGCAACCGCCCCCGACGGTGCCTTCCGTGCTGCCGTCCTCGCGCACGAGCATCTTCGCATCGCCGCTCATGGGCGCGGACCCCTTGCGGGCCACGACGGTGGCGAGGGCGCCGCTCTGGCCGTCTCCCTTGAGTTTTGCCATTTCCCTGAAAACGTCCTTGCTCATTCTTTGCTCCGCTTACATGGAATTGCAGTTGTTATGCATCCGGTATGATCCGTATGAATACTTCACATTCGTTGTTCTTACAAGATGTGAAGAGGATGCCGTCCGCCGGGCCATGAGGCTTTCCGGCCAACTTCCATATAGTATAGGCCGTTTTTTCCAGTTTTTCCAGCGAGGTTTCCAGATCCGCCTTGTTGATGACGATCCACTTGCGGGCGCCTGCCTCCGCCTTGTGAAAAAGACCATCAGGATGCGCGCACAACCTACCGACGGCTTGGGCCGTTATCTCCTCACCCGCTCCCAGGCCGCAGATTCGCGCGAGCGCTTCGGGGCGGAAGACGTGCGATTCCCTCAATGGCGCGCCCACCGCGTCGAGTCCCACGACGCCCAGCAAGGCGTCGATATGTTTCGGCAATACGGGTTCACCGGGGCCGGGAGCCTTGATGGGCAGTCTTCTCGCGCCGTCCGCCTCGATGAGCGTGAGGGCGTCGCCGAGCTTCAAGCGTTCGATTTCTTGGGGCGAGAAGCCGCTCAGCTTCATGCGCCGCTCGCTCTCCCGGCCCGGAACCGGCGCTATCCCCTCGCGGCAGCGGGCGAACCACGAGACGCCGCATGCGTCCATGTAGGGGCGGAGGTTTTGGGAGAGCGTCTCGACGTCGCCCAGGGCGAGCCCGAGCCCTTCCTCGGGGAGCGGCGCGAAAATCTTCGTCGTCGTCGTGAGAATCGCCGGTTTTCCGCTTTGCGCATGAAACCGCCTGGCGATGGCCGTCAGCAGGCTCGTCTTTCCGCCTCCGCCGACCGCCGCGACGCTCTGGCCAGGCCCAATGCCGAGAGAGCGAACGACGTCGTCTTCCGCTACCAAGTGCGGCTCTCCAGGCCGCCGAGCAATTCGCGCCTCAAGATGTTCACGAGTTCGGTGGAAA
>CAYTSP010000246.1:0-10831 GCA_964440505.1 uncultured Nitrospinaceae bacterium | reverse complement strand
GGTATGTCCCCCCACCAGCTCGCTTGCGGGCTAATGCCCTTACCTCGCTGACTCCCCCTCAAGGGGGGAGTCTTTTTCAACAGTCCCCGAAGGGGCGGATAACGAGGAGAATGAAAATGCCTGATTTTCAGATGGGACGCTGGTTCGAGGATTTCGTGGTGGGCGAGGTCATCAAGCACAGGCCGGGCCGCACCATACTCGAATCGGACAACACCTGGTTCACCCTGCTGACGAACAACACCCACCCGATTCATTTCGACGCCCACTACGCGTCCAAGACCCAGTTCGGAAAGCCGCTCGTGAACTCCGCCCTCACGCTGGCCGTCGTGGCCGGCATGACGGTCACCGACACTTCCTACCGCTCGGTGGCGAACCTGGAGTGGACCTACATCAAGATGCCCGCCCCCGTCTTCGCGGGCGATACCCTCTACTCGGAATCGGAGATTCTCGACAAGCGCGAATCGAAGAGCAGGCCCGACCGCGGGATCGTCACCATCAAGACGCGCGCCTACAACCAGCGCGGGGAACTCGTGATGGAATACGAGCGCAAATCCATGGCCGCCAAGAAGGGCATGGGCGCGATTCCCGATTACGACAACATCGCGTTGGACGGGGAGTAGGGCGAGGCGATCACCTGATTTTTCGGTCGGTCGATATTATTGGTTCTACTTGCTCGTTCGCTCGATGAGCGCATCCAGCGCCTTGCCTCTGTCTACCGCTTGTTTCATGAGTATATCCAGCGCTTTGTCCCGCGCGTTCAACTCTCGCCGAATGATCCAGAACTCAACGCCGATGAGCGCGCATCCCGCAAAATAGATTGCGCCAGCCACCCATACGATGGGGTGTTGCGCCAAAAGCATTGATTGTTGCAGAAAAAGAGCCGCCATCTCGAATTTTGTCATGGTTCTTTTCTTCCAGATTGTATGCCGGTTACCCAGCCCCATATTGGGTTCTCGTTAGGATGCTTGTCAACTCTTTCTCCGAATCGCACCTGCCAAGCCTCCTAATTTGAGCGAAACAGCGCCGCCCCTTTCACCCCCCACCCCTTTGCGGTGTTTGGGGCGTGTGGTAGTATCTCGCGGTCGTATTTCGGAACGAGGGGCCGAGTGAGAGGGTCAGAGGCTTCTCATCCATTCCAAACACCTGATTCGAGCGAGGGATAAGTCTTGTCTGAAGAGCTGAATCCGCATCTGCGTTTGTTGCTGGGGCCGGGGCCCAGCCCGGTTCACCCGAGAATCCTGAAAGCCATGAGCACCCACGTGGTGGGCCATCTGGACCCCGATTTTCTGGCGGTGATGGATGACTGCCAGTCGATGCTGCGCGATCTGTTCAACACGGAGAACCAGGTGACGTTCCCCGTATCGGGCACGGGCAGCGCTGCGATGGAGGCGTCGGTGTGCAACATCATCGAGCCGGGCGATAAGGCCGTCATCTGCGTGAACGGCGTGTTCGGCGGACGCATGAGCGACGTGGCCGCGCGCTACGGGGCGGAGGTCGTCACGGTGGAGGCCCCCTGGGGGCAGCCCATCGACCCCCACGACGTGAAGGCCGCCCTCGACGCAAATCCCGACGCCGTGATGGTGGGGCTCGTCCACGCCGAGACCAGCACGGGCGTGCTCCAGCCGATGGAGGAAATCGGCGCGATGTGCCGCGAGCACGGCGCGCTCTTGCTGCTCGATTGCGTCACCTCTCTGGGCGGCGTTCCCGTGGAACTGGACAAATGGGGGGTGGAGGTCGCCTACAGCGGCACGCAGAAGTGCCTGGCCTGTCCGCCGGGCGTTGCGCCCATCACCTTCAGCGAGCGTGCGCTCGGCAAGGTGCGCGAGCGTAAATCCAAGGTCACGAGCTGGTATTTCGACGTGAGCATGGTGGAGAAATACTGGGGCAACGAGCGCGTCTATCACCACACGGGCCCCATCTCGATGAACTACGCGATCAGGGAAGCGCTGCGCATCATCTTCGATGAGGGTTTGGAAGCCCGCTTTGCGAGGCACGCCCTGGCGAGCAGGGCGCTCCAGGCGGGCGTTGAGGCGCTCGGTCTTTCCATGTTCGCCCGGGAGGGCGCGCGAACGCCCACGCTCAATACCATCACTCTGAAAGACGGGATGGACGACGGCGCCGTTCGCAAGAGCCTGCTGGGCGATTTCAACATCGAGATCGGCGGCGGATTGGGCGCGGTGGCAGGCAAGATATGGCGGGTCGGGATGATGGGCCACGGCGCCACCCAGGCGAACGTGGTCTACCTTCTCTCGGCGCTTGAGGTAATTTTCTCGAAATTGGGGTATATTGAAAAGTCTGGAGATGGTGTCGGAGCCGCGACGCAGGTTTACGCGGACGCGGCTTCTTGATCGTTCGTCCATAGGAGTTTTTCGATGTTTCCGATGAATATGGGCATTCCCGAGCTTCTGGTCATCCTCGCGATATGCGTGCTGGTCTTCGGCGCGAAGCGTCTGCCCGAGATCGGCTCGGGCCTCGCTCGCGGAATCAAGAGCTTCAAGAAGGGGATGAGCGACGAGCCGGAACTGCCCGAGAAGAAAGAGGCGTCCGCCGCCGGAGAGGGCGAGAAGGGCTAAAAGCCGGCTCGCCGCTGTCCGCGCCTGAGTTTCGAGGCTTGGCGCTCCTCGTCGCGGCTGGTCGTTTCTCATGGAAGGCGATTACGCAGCCGCGCCTTTACATCGTTGCGGGAAACAGGCCGTGGGGGTCAGCGCGGTCTTTCGCCTCGCAGGGGATGCCGGGCGAACTCCCCTGAACGACTCCGAATTTTGCGGCCAGCCCTGCGCGCGCAGCGGTTGGTTTTTTCATTTTGAAGACGGAGAGGTCCGATGGAATTCTTCAAGGTCGTATCCCCCGAAGAAGCGAAAGAGGCGCTTCGGGGTTTCCGCGCTTTGGGGACGGAGCGTCTTTCATCTTTTGGCGCCGTGGGCCGCGTCCTGGCCGAAGATGTTCGCTCGCCCGTAGACCTGCCCGATTTCCCGCGCGCCACGATGGACGGCTACGCGCTTAAAGCTGCGGATTCCTTTGGCGCGAGCGAGGCCATTCCAGCATATCTCGACGTAGTCGGTCAGGTGCCCATGGGAGCGGCGCCCGGCTTTTCGGTGGGCCGTGGCGAGGCGGCGCGCATCCTGACGGGCGGCATGGTGCCGGAAGGCGCCGACGCGGTGGTGATGGAGGAGTTCACTACCGCTCCCGACCCGGAGACTCTGGAGGTCAGGCGACCCGCCGCCGTGGGCGAGAACGTCCTTGGCGTAGGCGATGATCTCAAAAAAGACGAGTTGATTCTTGGAGCGGGCGCGCGCTTGAGAAGCCAGGACGTGGGCGCGCTCGCGGGCGTGGGGGTCACGTCGATAGAAGTCCACCGCCGCCCCCGGGTAGCGATACTGCCCACGGGCGATGAACTCATCGACCCGCGCGAGACGCCCCGCGCGGGCCAGGTGCGCGACATCAATCGCTTCTCCCTCGCGGCGGGGGTGCTCGAGGCGGGCGGCGAGCCCGAGACCGAAGATATTCTGCCTGATGATCTCGCGGTCATTAAAGAACGCCTGGAACAGGCAATCCGTCACGCGGATGTCGTGCTCATCTCCGGCGGAAGCTCCATGGGCCTTCGCGATTACACGGTCGAAGCCATCGATTCACTGGGCGAGCCGGGCGTTCTGGTGCACGGCATATCGATCAAGCCCGGCAAGCCGACCATCATCGGGCGGATTGAGAGAGATGGCGAAGATAAGGCCGTCATCGGAATTCCGGGGCATCCGGTTTCTGCGCTCATGATCTTTCACGCTTTCGTAAGGCCCGTCATCAGGCAGTTGAGCGGCGAGGTCGCCCGTACCGATATGGAGAGGCAAGGTCTTGCAGCCACCCTGTCGAGGAACGTGGCCTCCGCTCCCGGGCGCGAGGATTTGGTCCGCGTCGCGCTGGAAGAGGGAGAGAGCGGGCGCGTCGCCCATCCCCTCATGGGCAATTCCGCGATGATATCCACCATGACGAAAGCGGACGGCTACATCACGATCCCGCTCGAAGCAGAGGGGCTGCGCGAGGGAGCGCAGGTGCGCGTGCATCTGTATTGAGCACGGCTGTAAGCTGTTTTCTCATCAATCAGGAATGACGAATGAACGATTTGCCCCTGGCCCGGGGGGGCCGGAAAATCTATCTCGAAAACATCCCGCGCGAAGAGGCGCTCTCGCGTCTTCTGGAGAAAGTGGGCGGCTTCCGCCTGGGTGAAGAGGAAATTCCGACCCCGGAAGCGCTCGGGCGCGTGACGTCGCGCGCGGCCTACGCGCGGATTTCCAGCCCGCACTTTCACGCCGCCGCCATGGACGGGTACGCCCTCGCCTCGGCGGAAACTTCCGGCGCGACGCCCGTAAGCCCCAAGGAGTTTATGCTGGGCGAGGAGGCCCTCCCCCTCGATACGGGCGACCCGATGCCCGAGGGGATGGATTGCGTCGTCATGATCGAACACGTGCACGAGGCGAGTCCCGGCGCCATCTGCATCGAGGCCGCGCTCTCCCCCTGGCAGAACGTGCGCGTGGCGGGAGAAGACGTCGTCGAGGGCCAGCTCATCCTTACGGCGGGGCATACTTTGAGGCCCTACGATCTGGGCGCGCTGCTCGCGGCGGGCATCACCCGGGTGCGGGTGCGTCGTCGGCCGCGGGTCGCCATCATCCCCACCGGGGACGAACTCGTGGAAGCGGGCGCCGAATTGAAGCCCGGCGATCTGGTGGAGTTCAATTCGAGCGTTTTGTCGGCCTTCATCGCCGAGTGGGGGGGAGAGGCGCTGCCGGGTCCGATTCTGGAAGACAGGTTCGAGGCCATCGAGACTGCGGTTCGGGATGCGCTCGAGAGCGCCGACGTCGTTCTGGTGAACGCGGGTTCATCCGCGGGGCGTGAGGATCACACGGCCGCCGTCGTGGAAAAACTGGGCGAACTCCTCGTACACGGCGTGGCCATCTTCCCCGGAAAGCCCACCATCCTGGGCGTTTGTGCGTCGGAATCGGGCGCGCGCAAGCCCGTGCTCGGGATTCCGGGTTATCCCGTCTCGGCGGTGCTGGCGCTTCAGGAGTTCGTGCGTCCGCTCATGGCGCACATGGCGGGCGCGGCCCCCGGAGAGGAGGAGCGGATAAAAGCCTTCATGAATCGGAAGAGCGCCTCGAGATTGGGGATGGAGGAATTTTTGCGCGTGAAGCTCGGACAGGTGGGCGAGCGGATGGTCTGCCTGCCCGCCAAGCGCGGGGCCAGCGTCATCAGTTCGCTCGTGGAGGCGGACGGCGTGGTGCGCGTACCCGCCCACTCGGAGGGGGTCGAGACGGGTGAGGAGGTCACGGTCGAGCTCTTGAGGCCGCTCGCCGATATCCGGGGCAACCTGCTCATGGCGGGCAGCCACGACAACGCGCTCGACCTGCTGGCGGACGAGTTGAGAGCGCGCCACCATGACGCGCGTCTTTCCGCCTCGGCGGTGGGTTCGCTGGCGGGCCTCATCGCCGTGCGCGACGGGGAGGCGCACATCGCGGGCAGCCACCTGCTCGATCCGGAAACCGGGGAGTACAACTGGTACTACATCGATCGCTATCTCAAGGGACGCGAGGTCGTGGTGGTGAATTTCGTGCAAAGGGAACAGGGCATCCTGACGCCAAGGGGGAACCCCAAGGAGATCACGGAGATAGCCGTTCTGAGCCGTGAGGATGTCGCCATCGTCAACCGACAGAGCGGGGCGGGCACGCGGGTGCTGCTCGATCACCTGATGGCGCGCGAGGGCCTCTCGCCAGGCGACATACGGGGCTATGAGCGGGTGGAGACCACGCACATGGCGGTGGCCATGGCGGTGGCGGCGGGGCGTGCGGATTGCGGTTTGGGGATTTTCGCCGCCGCCAGGATGCTGAACCTCGATTTCATCCCGCTGGAGCGCGAGCGGTTCGATTTCATCGTGCCCAAAGAACACTGGGAGACGTCCGCGATAGGCAAGGTGATGGATATTTTGAACGATAAGGCTTTTCGGGATGCCGTGGAGGCTTTAGGGGGGTATAATACGGCGTTGACCGGCCAGGTGATGGCCGCACCCTAGAGAAAAGGCTTGAGGAAATGGCGTTATTCGATCGCTACGGGCGCGCGCACGATGACTTGAGAATCTCGGTGACGGACAGGTGCAACTTCCGGTGTTTCTACTGCATGCCCGAAGAGGGCATGACGTGGCTGCCGCACGAGGAGGTTCTCAATTACGAGGAGATCACCCGCGTCGTGCGCATCACCACCGAACTGGGCTTCACGAGCTATCACCTGACAGGCGGCGAGCCGCTCCTTCGAAAGGATATCCATCACCTCGTCGAGCAGATGGTGGAAGTCCAGCCCGGGATGGACCTGGCTCTGACGACCAACGGCGTCTTCCTCCCGAAAATGGCGAAGGATCTCTACGCGGCGGGCTTGAGGCGCGTGAACATCAGCCTCGATTCCATGGACGCGGGCAAATTTCTTTTCATGACGCGCCGCGATGTGTTCGGCCAGGTGATGGAGGGCATCGAGGCGGCGGCGGAAGCGGGCTTTTCGCCCATCAAGATCAACGCGGTGGCGGTCAAGGGACTGAGCGAGGAGGAATTGCCGCGCTTCGCCAGGTGGTCGCGCGAGACGGGCCACATCGTGCGCTTCATCGAATACATGCCGCTCGATGCGGACCGCACCTGGTCGCACGAGAAGGTGCTGACGGCGGAGGAGATACTGGAAGGCCTCTCCGTCGAGGGCGAACTCGAACTCGTCAGCGGCCATCCCTCCGACCCTGCGACGCGCTACCGCTACAAGGACGGCAAGGGCGAAGTGGGCGTTATCGCCTCGGTCACGCGGCCTTTCTGCCAGGACTGCAACCGCATCCGCCTCACGGCGGACGGCATGGTGCGGACCTGCCTGTTCTCCACGATCGAGCACGACGCCAAGAAGCTGCTCCGGGGCGGTGCGCCGGACGAGGAGATAAAGGCCTGGCTCGCCGAGGTGGTGCTCACCAAGACGCCGGGCCACCTCATCGGCCAGGAGGAGTTCGTCCAGCCCGAGCGCACCATGAGCGCCATCGGCGGCTAGTCTTTCGGCATTCTTCGATACACAACCACTCGGTCGCTGCAACAGAAGACGCTCTTGTGACGTGCGCCTGCGCGTTCCTCGCCAGCCTGAAGATAACCCGCATGGACAGAAACAAGGAGGTTGGCTGTGCCATGGCCTGAGAAGAAACACATGGAAGTGCTCGGCCGCAAGATGGCCTACGTCGAGACCGGCGAGGGCGACGCAATCGTCTTTCTGCACGGTAACCCGACCTCCTCTTACCTTTGGCGCGGGGTTATCCCTCACCTCGCTTCACTGGGCCGATGCATTGCACCCGACCTGATCGGCATGGGTGATTCCGACAAGCTGGAAGACGGCGGCCCGGGCAGTTACCGCTTCATAGAGCATCGCCGCTATTTCGACGCGCTTCTGGAGGCTTTAGGCGTCGTCGAGGGCGTCACGCTCGTCATGCACGACTGGGGCTCGGCACTGGGCTTCGACTGGGCCAACCGGCGCCGGGACGCCGTGAAGGGGCTGGCCTATATGGAAGCCATCGTGCAGCCGCTCACCTGGGCGCAATGGCCCGAAGCGTCGCGGCGGGTCTTCCAGGGGTTTCGCTCGGAGAGTGGAGAGTCGATGATTCTCGAGAAAAACGTCTTCGTCGAGCGCGTGCTGCCGGGTTCGATCAAACGAGAGCTCGGCGAGGAGGAGATGGCCGAGTACCGGCGTCCTTTCTCAGAACCCGGAGAGGGCCGCCGACCGACCCTCACATGGCCGCGCGAGATACCCATCGAGGGCGAGCCTTCGGATGTAACCGAGATTGTCGGCAGTTACGCCGCCTGGCTTCGCGAGTCATCTGTTCCCAAGCTGTTCGTCAATGCCGAACCCGGCGCCATCCTCGTAGGCGAGCAGCGCGAATTCTGCCGCACCTGGCCGGACCAGACAGAAGTCACCGTACCGGGGATTCACTTCATCCAGGAGGATTCTCCGGATGAGATCGGCCGCGCGATCGCCGGGTGGCTCCGCAATCTGGATTGAGACCTCGTTGCTTATTGAATACCGACGGGCGTAGAAGTGCGGTGCTTTGGCGTTCCCATAAATCCCCTAAAAGCTGGATTCTCAGCTTCGCTTTGCGCTGCAAACGAACGGAATTAAGCCCTTGTTCATCGATGTTGCCCGATTATAGTGGAATTAGTTATATTATAAAAAAATCATAAATTCACTAATTTTGTTATAAAATCCTGAGAAGAACCGGACTCGATACTCATCTTCTTGGAATAGATCCCCAAGTGGATATCTCCCCAAAGCACACAACTTCGGCAACGGTTTTTCCCAATTATAATGAAATTAGCTATTTTATAAAATAATTGTAAATAAGCTAATTTTGATATAAACTCCTCTGTTATGGATCCGATACGAAACCCATATGCGCCTGGAGCGGGGACTCAGCCGCCAGAGTTGGCCGGCCGGCATGCGATTCGTGAATCCGCGCGAATCGCCTTGGAGCGGACCAGAATCGGACGATCGACCAAAAGCTACATGCTGGTCGGGTTGCGAGGGGTCGGCAAAACCGTCCTGTTGAATCTCATTCGGGAGCAGGCCGAGGCGAGCGGTATCTACGTTCTGTCGATAGAAGTACCCGAAAGCCAATCGTTGCCCTCTATTTTGGCGCCTCGATTGTATACGGCTTTGCTGAAACTCTCGCGTAGGCGTGCGGCGAAAGAACTGGCGCAAAGAGCCTTGAGAGGACTCGCGGGATTCGTGAAGGCCTTGAAAGTGACATACCGGGACATAGAAGTGGGTTTGGATGTCAGCCCCGAACCCGGACTGGCGGACAATGGAAACCTCGAAAGCGACTTGCAGGAATTGTTCGAGGCCGTCGGCGCCGCCGCCCATGCGGATGCTACCTGCGTGGCGTTTTTCTTCGATGAGATCCAGTACGTGCCGGAAGAGCAACTGGAGGCCTTGATCATCGCGTTGCACCGGGTATCCCAGCGGCGGCTTCCCGTGACCATGCTGGGGGCGGGGCTGCCGCAGGTGCGAGGCCGCATGGGAAAGGCGAAATCCTACGCCGAACGGCTTTTCGAGTTTGTCGAGGTTGGACCGCTCTAATCCGAAGACGCCAAGCTCGCGCTAGACAAACCCGCCAGAAATGAAGGCGTGGAGATAGAATCCCGCGCCCTTGAAGAGATCGTTTCGAAAACGCGATGCTATCCCTACTTTCTTCAGGAATGGGGCAAGCACGTGTGGGATGTCGCCGATAGTTCTCCCATCACGGTTTCCGATGTCGAAATCGCCACCCGGCAAGTCATCGCCGCCCTGGATCAGAGTTTCTTTTTGGTCAGGTTCGACAGGCTGGCCCCGATGGAGAAAAAGTATCTGCGAGCGATGGCCGAGCTCGGTGCGGGGCCGCATCGTTCGGGTGAGGTCGCCAGGGAAATGAACCGCCGGGTAACCTCTCTGGCTCCCATCCGCAGCCAGTTAATCAACAAAGGGATGGTCTGGAGTCCGAGCCACGGCGATACGGATTTCACCGTGCCCATGTTCGATGAATTCATGCGGCGCATCATGCCCGGAGATGAATGGCTGTCGTCTTTTTGAGGAGCAACGGCTTTCCACATTACAGCCGGCCAGGCAACAACTCTTCCCGCAGGAACCGCCCGGCGTCCAAAAGAGAACACCCGTGGCTTGTGATAAGATCGTTTGCGTCGCGTTATAATATCCGTCGCGTGAATGGTTCGCCGCCGGGTTTCTCTTTCGGGAGCCGCGAGAAGATGTCTGCAAGAACGGCCGCTGTGCTCATCATGGTGTTCTTCGTTGCGGGTGAGTTCACCTGCGCCTACGCGGGACGTCCCAGGGGGCGCAGAAACCGCATTGTCACGGTGCAGGTGCAAAAAGTCGCGGTGGGCCGTCTGGGCAGGCGCGTGGCGGCCACGGGGACCCTTCTGGCCAGAAGCGAGGTCAAGCTCATGTCCCGCGCCGAAGGCCAGGCGCAGGGAGTCCTGGCTCGCGAGGGGGTGCGCGTCGAGAAGGGGCAAATCCTGGCGCGGCTTGATTCCACCATCAAGCGGATTGACCTGAAGCTGGCCGAGAGCGAACTCACCGCCGCGCGGGCGAACCTCGAAAAACTGAAAGCCGGGAGCCGCCCCGAGGAAATCGCGGCGGCTGCAGCCGCGGTCACCCAGGCGGAGGCGACGCGCAAGCGGAGCGAAGCGGAAATCACCTCCGCCCTCGCCAGACAGGAAGAGACGGAGGCCAACGCGCTCTCGCTGGGCGCTTTACACAAAACAGGCGTCATCAGCGCGCAGGAGTGGCGCAAGGTGACGACGGAGGCGAATCGCGCGCGTGCGAACGTGGCCGAGCGCAGGGCGCGCCTCGCCGAGGACGCCGCCCGCGTAAGCGCTGCGAAGGAGAGGCTCAAGCTGGTGAGAATCGGCGCGCGCGCCGAGGATCTGGCAATGGCGCGAGCGCAGGTGAGCCAGCGTCTGCAGCGCGTGAGGCGGCTCAAGGTGGAACTGGAATACTTCACCGTCCGCGCACCGATACCCGGCGTCGTCACCGAGAGAAGAATCGAACCCGGTGACCTGGCGGTGAACCGGGCGCATCTGTTCACCATCGCCCAGACGGACACGCTGCGCGCCCGGGTGCGCGTGAGTGAGCTGGATCTGCCGCTCATCGAGATAGGCCAGGGCGCGCGGGTCGAACTCGACGCCTACCGGGAGCGCACGTTCTCGGGGAAGCTGACGCGGATTTTCCCGAGCGTGGACCCGAGTTCGCGCCAGCTCATCGTGGAAGTGGACGTACAAAACCCCGATTC
>CAYTSP010000245.1:0-7385 GCA_964440505.1 uncultured Nitrospinaceae bacterium | reverse complement strand
CGTCCTGGAAGAAGATGCCCGCACTCGAGCGCGGAAAATTGATTACGAAACTCGCTGGCCTGATGCGCGAGCACGCGGAAACCCTCGCGAGGCTGGAAGCCATCAACACGGGCATCCCCATCAAGGAGAGCCGTTTGGAATCCGCCTCCTCCGCGCGGCATTTCGAGTATTTCGCCGGATGGGCCGGCAAGGTGGAAGGCAGCGCACTGCCTCTCATGAACGATCGCCTCATGTATTCGACAAGAGAGCCCTTGGGCGTCGTGGCCATCATCGTTCCCTGGAACACCCCGCTCAAGCTCATGTCCCGGGGGCTGGCCGCCGCTCTTGCCTGCGGCAACACGGTGGTGGTCAAGCCCTCCGCCGTCGCCTTGGCCTCGGTGCTGTATTTCGGAAAACTGGTCGAAGAAGCCGGGTTCCCGCCGGGGGTGATCAACATCGTCGCGGGTTCGGGACGCTCGACGGGTGCCAAGATCGTGGGCCATCCCGATATCAGAAAAATCGTCTTCACGGGCGGCACCGAGGGCGGCCTGGAAGTCCTCGGGCTCGCCGCGCAGAACGTGACCCCGGTGCTGGCGGAGCTTGGCGGCAAGGGTCCCATCATCGTTTGTGAGGACGCCGATTTGGACGAAGCGGCGGACGGCGTGATGAGCCAGGTGTTCGCCCGCCAGGGCGAGGTCTGTTTCGCAGGCACCCGCCTGTTCCTCCCGCCTTCCATCCACGATACGTTCGTCGAGAAGATTAAAGAGCGCGTCGAGGGAATAAACGTCGGCGACGCCATGGATGAAGAGACCGATATGGGGCCGCTCATCTCTCCCGATCATCTCGCAGACGTCGTCGGCTACGTCGAATCGGCAGTGGGGGATGGAGCCAGCATCGCTTGTGGGGGAGATCGCGCGAAGCCTGAAGGGCAGCCGGACGGAAACTTCATGCAGCCCACGGTGCTCACGGGCGTGAACCAGGGAATGGAGGCGGCGTGCGAGGAGATTTTCGGCCCCGTTCTCACCGTGCACGAATACGACTCTCTCGACGATGCGGTCAGGGACGCCAACGCCACGGACTTCGGGCTGGCGAGCTACGTCTGGACGAGCGACCTGCGCCGGGCGCATCGGCTCGCTCAGGAGCTCGATTGCGGAAACGTGTTCATCAACACCTATCGCTACGGCTCCGAGATTCCTTTTGGCGGCACGAAGAAAAGCGGCATCGGCAGGGAGCATGGCGAAGAGGCGCTGCGCGAATACACCCAGGTGAAAAGCGTCTGCATCGGTCTTTCGAGATGGCATTCCTGGAATCGAGATTAAAACGGCGCCATGAATTTCGAGAATTTACTCAACGCACTTCTAGCGCATTTCAAGGAGGAATCACCATGAAGAAGTTGTTGCTGGTTTTCGCACTCGCCTTCGTGGTCGCGGCGGTGTCGGTTGTACCTGCCTCGGCGGCCTATCCGACGAAGCCCGTCGAGATGACCATCACCTTCAAACCCGGCGGTGCTGCGGATATTTCCGGCCGCACCGTGGCGAAAGCGGCCGAGAAGGTGCTCGGCCAGCCCATCGTCGCCGTGAACCGCCCGGGAGCGGGCGGGACCATCGGTTTCGCCTACGTCAAGACCGCGCCGAACGACGGCTACAAAATCGGCTGGCTTTCGGCCTCGATCCTCACTGGCACGACCATGGGACGCCTGCCCTATGACTACCGCGCCTGGGATTACGTTTCCCGCCTGGTGTTCGAGGGAACCGCCATCGTCGTCCGGGCCGATTCCCCGTATAAATCGCTTCCCGATCTCGTGAAGGCGGCCAAGTCGAAGACGCTCAAGATCGGAAGCGCGGGTTCGGGCAGCTTCACCAGGCTCACGGCTTCCGCACTCTCACAAAAGGCGGGCTTCAAGTTCCGACACGTTCCTCTCGGCGCACGCCGGGTGCCCAGCCTGCTCGGCGGCGAGGTCGATGCGATCTCCGTCCACCCACCCGAGGTGCTGGCCCTGCACAAGTCGGGCAAAGTCCGCATGCTGGCCGTTTCTTTCCCGAAGCGCCATCCGGCGTACCCCAAGGTACCCCTGTTCAGTGAGCATGGCTGGGACGTCGGTTTCTATCAGTTCCGGGGGCTGCACGTTCCCAAGGGAACGCCCAAAGAAGCGGTTCAAGCGCTCCACAAGGCTTTCTCTGCGGCTGCCAAGGATCCGAAAGTCCTGGCTACCGCCGAGAAGAGAGGTTTCCTGGTCTCCTACATGGGCCCGGACAAGTTCCCGGCCTTCGTAGCCAAGCAGAACGCCCTGATCAAGGATATCGTCGTATCCTTGGGTCTGGACAAGAAGAAGAAAAAGATGAAGAAATAACCTTCTGATCCGTACCGAGGACGAGAAGCCACAAGGGAACTGGCGTTCATGACGGAGGAGAGTAAAAAAATCAGGCAGCACGTCGGACGCCTCGCCGTTCCGATCCTCCTGGTGGTTTTTTACGTCTGGTATGGTTCGATTATTCTGGAGTTGCCCCAGGGGCCGGGAGAAGAAGGTCCCCTGGGGCCTTCTTTTGTCCCCTGGCTCTGGGCATCGCTGCTTATCGTCCTGACGCTGGTTGAAATCGCGACGGGCAACCTCGGAGCGCGCCGGGATAAAGAGCGCGTCGTCATCGAGCGCAAGAGCGCGCTCGACGCCCTGATCCTCTGCCTCCTGCTGGCGGGCTTCGCGCTCTTGATGCAATACACCGGCTTTACGCCCGCGGTCGCCCTGTTTCTCGCCATCTGTTTCTGGTGGAGCGGGGTCCGCTCCTGGAAAATCATCATCCCCTACGTCGTCATCTTCGCCTTTGTGGTGAACTACGTCTTTCACCATGTGCTAAAAGTTCCCCTGCCCCAGGACTGGCTCTTCTAAAGATGGATCTCCTGGTGGAGGGCATCGTCCAGGCTTTGGCGTGGAAGCCTTTTTTGTTCGCCGTTCTGGGAAGTTTCATGGGCATCGTTTTCGCGGCCATTCCGGGACTTACGGTGAGCATGGGCATCATTCTCCTGCTGCCTTTCACCTTTCACATGGCGAGCGTCACGTCGATGAGCCTCCTTGTAGGCGTTTTCGTCGGCGGGATGACGGGGGGAAGCATCTCGGCCATCCTGCTCAACATTCCCGGCAATCCCGCCGCTATCGTCACGAGCCTGGACGGACACCCGCTCGCCCGGAAAGGCCGGGCCGGGGTCGCGCTGGGCGTGGCCTTTTTCTCGAGTTTTCTGGGCGGGCTGTTCAGCCTCGCCTGCCTGGTGACCATAGCGCCCCAGTTGGCGGAATTCGCATTGAACTTCGGCGCGCCGGAACTGGCGTCGCTGGTCCTGCTGGGTCTTTGCCTCATCTGCGGGTTCGCCCAGACCTCGATGAGCAAGGCGCTTATTTCGGGCGTACTGGGTCTGAGCTTCTCTACCGTGGGCATGGACCCCATCGACTCCATACCGCGCTTCACGTTCTCCGTGGTGCAGATTCAGCAGGGGGTTTCTTTCCTGCCGGTGATGATAGGGCTTTTCGCCGTGCCCGAAATCATCTCGGGCATGCGCGGCTCCGCCGTCTCCCTGCCGGATTTCTCCACGCGCCTGCGCGACCTGCTGCCATCGCCGGGAACCCTGGCCGGCCTCTGGAAGACGCTCGCGCAATCCTCCCTCATCGGGACCACCATCGGGTTGCTGCCGGGTACGGGGAGCGCCGTCGCCGCCGTGCTGAGCTACAACACGGCGCAGCGCCGCTCGCCCGAGCCCGAGTCGTTCGGGAAGGGAAAGCTCGAGGGCGTATCAGCACCCGAGGCCGCCAACAGCGCCATGACGGGCGGCGCGATGATCCCGATGCTCACGCTGGGAATCCCCGGCGACCCCGTCACCGCCGTGATGCTCGGCGCGCTCACCATCCAGGGGCTCGCGCCGGGACCTCTCCTGTTCGAGAGCCACGGCGGTTTCGTGTTCTCGATATTCGGGTCCTTTTTCATCGCGCTGTTCCTGACCATCGTCATCGCATTGCTGGGCATCCGCCTGTTCGTTCAGGTGCTGCGCGTGCCGCCGGGGCTTCTCTTCCCGAGCATCGCGGTATTCTGCGTCATCGGCGCGTTCGCGCTCCAGAACAGCTTTTTCGACGTTTTCCTGATGATCGGCTTCGGTCTGCTCGGCTATTTCATGCAGAAATTCGACTATCCGATCATGCCCCTGCTCCTGGCGATCATCCTGGGTCCGGTGTTCGAGAAAAACGCGAGGATGTCGCTCATCCTCTCGGACGGCGACCCCGGCATCTTTTTCCGCAAGCCGATCAGCCTGGTGTTTCTGGCCCTGGCTTTGGTCTATCTCGTGAGCGTTTTCCTGAAGCGGACTTCCCTTTTTCGAAAACCGGGTCCCGCCTGAGCCTCCGTTTTCATTCGGCGCGCGGCAGCAGAAGTGCGATGTGGCACTGATTGCAAGTTCAACTTTCAATATTGCAAAATGGCTGTGTCGCCTGCATCGAAGCCGTATTGTATCCTGCCGTTCGTTCCGGTTTCATGAAAAAAGCCCTCCGGAAGGTGTGCAAGGCGGGCGATTGCACGGGCAGGACGCATGAGGATTTCGAGGCCGCTCGACGGGAAATAGAGGATTTGATCGGCCTCGAAGGCTTCTGCGAGATCCGAAAGGAGACCGTGGAGAAGAAAAAACGGGGCAAACGCCGCGGGGAGTTTTTTTTAAGGAAAAAGGGGAGCGCCAAACCATGAAGCGAAGCACGGAGAGAATACTCACGACCCACACGGGGAGCCTGCCGCGTCCCCAGGAAGTAGTCGATTTGCTGCTGGCCCAGGAGGAGGGCGCAGTGGATTCCGACGCGTTCGATGCCGCCGTGGCGCGCGCGATAGAGGACGTCGTGGAGAAACAGGCGGCGGCGGGAATCGACGTCATCAACGACGGCGAGCAGGGCCGGCCCGATTACACCTCCCACGTCAAGCACAGGCTGACGGGATACGAGGGGCCGAGTTCGCCCCCGCTCGGCACGGGCGAGGAGGGTTTTCCCGAACTCGCCGAGATACTTTCTCAATTCGCCTCGCCCTTGCAGAACCGCCCGGCCTGTTCCGGCCCCGTGGACTGGAAGGACTGGCCCGCCGCCCAAGTGGACATCGAGCGCGCGAAGAGTGTCCTCGGCCGCGCCGACGTGGAAGAGGCGTTCATGACCTCCCCCTCGCCGGGGCAGATTTCGCGCTATTTGAGGAACCTCCACTACCCGAGCGAGGAGGAGTACATATTCGCGCTCGCGGACGTGATGCGCCGCGAATACGAGGCGATTGTGGATGCGGGCCTGCTCTTACAACTCGACTGCCCCGACCTGGCGCTCAGCCGCCACACCGTGTTTCGCGATTTGAGCCTCGCGGATTTTCGCAAGGAAATCGAGATGCACGTCGAAGCCCTGAACCATGCGGTGCGGAACATCGCCCCCGAACGCATGCGCATGCACATCTGCTGGGGCAGCACGCTGGGGCCGCACCATGAGGACGTTCCGATCAAGGACATCATCGACATCGTGCTCAAGGGCGCGCCCTGCGCCGTCTCGTTCCCCGGCGCGAACCCGCGCCACGGCCATGAATGGAAGGTGTGGCGCGAAGTCGACTTGCCGGAGGGCAAGAGCATCATCCCCGGCGTGATCGATTCGACGTCGAACTTCGTGGAGCATCCCGAACTGGTGGCCGACCGCATCGTGAGCTACGCCGAGGCGGTGGGGCGCGAAAATGTGATAGCCGGCGTCGATTGCGGATTCGGCACCTTCGCCGGCCGCGTCCAGGTGGACCGCCGCATCGTGTGGATGAAGATGGCATCCCTCGCCGAGGGCGCGGCCCTGGCGTCCGGGCGGCTCTGGTAGGGCGTTTCCGGGAGCCGGCCTCTTATTCGGCCACGGTGAGGCGGATGAGTTTTTCCGCCTTCTCCTCCGCGTCGAGGGTGCGGCAGGTTTCGATGATTTCCTGAAAGCGAGACTCCGGTACCGGCAGGCCGGGAACGATGCCCCCGATGCGGTTTGCCAACTCATCGAAATTGAAGATGAACTCCCGCCCGGTGGCCTGTCTGGTGAAGACCCCTCTTTCTTTCGTGAAGATGCTCACCCTGGGAGCGAAAAGCCCCATCTCGCGGGAGGGGACGATGCGCACGCGCTCCATCATCTCGAGCACCCCGGGCGGGTCGTCTTGGCCTGGGGGCTTGTTCAGGAGTGGATAGCCGCGCTCGACGACGCCGAAAGCCGCGTAGTAATGGGTGCCGCCCGGGCGCGGCGCGGCGTCCTCGCGGCGGTTCGCGAAGGCGGGACTGGGATATCGGGTCTCCAGCCAGTTGACGAGCGTCTCCACGCGCTCGACCTCCTCAATGCGGATGTCGTTCTCCTCGCAGAGGCCCGCCGTCACGTCGATGTGGGCCAAGTTGTAGCCCGAGGTGGAATAGATGCGGAACAGCGTTTCGAGAAATACCCACTCCTCCCCAAGCCCCTCGGTGATTTTATCCAGGCTCGTTCTCGCCTCGCCCGTAAAGCTGTAGGTCAGGCGGCCCTCGTTGTTTCCCGTATAGGCGTGGTAGAAGCCGGCTTCACCCTCCAGCACCGTCTCCCCGCCGATGTGGCCCCGCTCGGCGAGGTCCGCCGCGAGGAGGGCGTTTCGCACGGCGCCTCCTTCCCTCAGCGCCTGCCCTCCGCTGCGCGGGCCTTCGAGGTTTCCACTCGCGAGACTCGCGCAGAGCGCAATTGCGCTGTTCAACTGTTCCTCGCTTAAGCCCATGATCTTCCCGGCGGCGACGGCCGCCCCGAAAATCCCGAAGACGGGCCCCGCATGAAAACCGCGCGACATCACCGTGGGAATGAAGTCGGACGCCAGGCGCTCCATGACTTCATAGCCCGCGGCGACGCCCGTCAGAAACTCTTTGCCCGAGGCCTCTCGCGTTTCCGCAGCAGCGAGGGCGGCGGGGATGATGGAGGTTCCCGGGTGGGTGAGCATTCGGAAGGTATCCCACTTGCCGCCCGCCAGGGCCATTTCCGAGTTCGCAAACGCCGCGCCCCCTTTCGTCGCCCTTGCTCCGCTCACCATGATGGCCGCGCCGCGATGAACACCCGCTTCCTCCTCGGTGATGAGGGCGACGGCCCTTCGACCGTCTTCGGTTTGAGAACCCAGCAGAGCTGAACTTATGGCTTGCAGGGTGACGCCCCTGGCGCGGTCGACGACTGCGCCCGGCAGATCCCCGAAGCGAAGCCCCGCCGCCCATCTCGCGAGAGTGCGGCTTATGGACGCCATCTGGGTGGCCT
This sequence comes from uncultured Nitrospinaceae bacterium, assembly GCA_964440505.1. Classification (GTDB taxonomy): domain Bacteria; phylum UBA8248; class UBA8248; order UBA8248; family UBA8248; genus Bin107. The sequence continues at coordinate 136 of CAYTSP010000245.1, read as the reverse complement.
CCCCGAAGGTGTGGGATGCGTCCCGTGGATGAGAAATCGCCCGGCCTGCGGGCTTTTGAAAAACTCCCTGACAGGGTAAAGACAACCCCCTTGAGAGGGAAACCTCGTAAATGCACCCCCCCCTACCCCCCCTTGA
>CAYTSP010000244.1:0-47022 GCA_964440505.1 uncultured Nitrospinaceae bacterium | reverse complement strand
GGGGGGAGCGGCAACGCGGCGGGAGCGCTCTGGGCGCTGAACAGGGTCTGGAGCCTCGGGATGCGCAAGGCGGAGCTCTGCGAAGTGGCCGCGCGGGTCGGTTCGGATGTTCCGTTTTTTCTCCATGGACCGGCGGCGGTGTGCCGGGGGCGGGGCGAGCGGGTCGAGGCGAAAGAAGCCTTGAAGAGCGGCTGGTTCCTGCTGGTCAAGCCGCCCGTGGCTTTATCCACGCAGGACGTCTATGGCTGGTCTCGTGAAAAACTGGGCCGGGAAGGACGGAATTTCGAAGGGCAAAGCGGCCCGGCGCGCCTCGGGCGGTATGAATACGGCAATGATTTACAGGAAATCGTTTTTCCAAGATTTCCGGGCCTTGAGAGCCTGTGCGACATGCTCGTCCTGCATGGCGCCGCAAGGGCGATGATGAGCGGTAGCGGTTCGACGATTTTCGGTATTTTTCGCCGGAAAGGAGAGGCCGAGCGGGCGGCAATCCGCATCAAGGAAAGCGAAAAGGGAAAAGAATGCGAATGTTTTCTTGCGGCTCCACTCCAGGAGATGTGTTTTCAGTAAAAAGAATCGAAAAATGAGGCAAAAGTCCTAAAATAATGGGAAATGGAGGTAATTTCGCCTCTCGCCACTTGCCTCCGCCTGGAAAATCAAGTATCAAAAATCGCTCTTTGTGATTGAATGAACAATACCATGTGAGCAGGAATGGTGAACGGACATCAACTAAAGGTATTCGGCGGGCGCTCGAATCCGGCTCTGAACCAGAGCATTTTTGATTCGTTGTACATCCGGCCCGGCTCGGTTGAAATCATCGATTTCAGCGATGGAGAAACGTTTGTCCGGATAAACGAGAACATCCGGGGCGCGGACGTATTCGCCGTGCAGAGTCTTTGCACCCCCGGCAATGCGAATCTGATGGAAATGCTCATCATGCTCGATGCGTTCCGTCGCTCGTCCGCCGAGCGGATCACCGCGGTGATTCCCTATTTCGCATACGCCCGTCAGGACCGGAAGGTGCAGCCCAGGGTGCCGATTACCGCGAAACTCGTCGCCAATCTGCTGGCCGCCTCGGGTGCGGACAGGGTCATCGCCATGGATTTGCATGCGGGCCAGATACAGGGGTTTTTCGATATTCCCGTGGACCATCTGTACTCGGCGCCCATCATGATAGAGTATTTCAAGAAGAAGGAATTGAAGGATTTGGTGGTCGTCTCGCCCGACGCCGGAGGCGTGGAGAGAGCCCGGGACTACGCGCGAAGGCTGAACGCGGGCCTGGGCATCATCGACAAGCGAAGGGAGCGGGCGAACCATTCCGAAGTGATGAACATCATCGGCGACGTGAAGGGATGCGACGTTCTGGTCGTGGATGATCTTTGCGATACGGCGGGCACCATAAGCCAGGGCGCCGATGCGCTCATGGCGGCCGGCGCGCGGCAGGTATACGCAAGCTGCACGCACGCTGTTTTGTCGGGCCCGGCGGTGGAGAGAATCGAGAAATCGAGCATCGTCGAATTCGTCGTGAGCGATTCGATACCTCTTTCGGATAAAGCGAAAGGCTGCTCTCGCATCAAAGTCCTGGAGGTGGGGAGGCTCCTGGCCGAGGCGATTCGCCGGATCCACGAGAATGCCTCCGTGAGCAGTTTGTTCGAATAACTATTCTGCTGGACGGAATATCTGGAGCGAAAAAATGGAAAATTTATCACTCTCGGTGGATAAAAGAGCACTAAAGGGAAAAAGCGGCGCCCGTGCGGTGAGAAGAGCCGGCAACATACCGGGCGTCGTGTACGGGATTAAAGATTCTACACCCTTGACTATCAAACCAAAGGAACTGGAGGCCTTGCTTGGTACGAGGGCCGGCAGCAACGTTGTTTTCCAGCTCAAAGTCGAGGGCGAAGCCGCTTCGGATCGTCCGGTTATCGTGAAGGAGCTTCAGCGAGACCCGATGAAAGGCACGATTTTCCATGCGGATTTTCTGGAAATCCGGATGGACGAGAAAATCGAAATCGCCGTGCCCCTTTCCTTGTCGGGTGAGTCGCCCGGTGAAAAAATGGGTGGAACAATCTCTCAATTGCTGCGCGAACTGGAGATATCCTGTCTGCCGAACGCCATCCCGGAACAGATTGAAGTCGATATTTCGGAGGTGGAAATTGGCGATGTGATTCACGTGCGCGATCTGCAGATTCCCGAAGGCGTTGAACTGGTGGCCGACCCCGATGATCCCGTCATGACGGTCATCGTTCCGGTTGAAGAGGAAGAAGAAGAGGTTGAGGATGAATTTGACGTCGAAGCAGAGGGAGAAGATGCGCCGTCGGCGGAAGATTCTGGCGATGAGGGGGACAAAGAGGCTGAATCTTCCGACTGATGTCTCGTGCGGGAAGCCGGCTGTAATGAAACTGGGGCTTGAATGGCTGCTGCTGTCTTGATCGTCGGCCTTGGCAATCCCGGGGTAGAGTATGCGTTGACGAGGCACAATCTGGGGTTCTGGGCTGTGGATAGAATGGCCCGCTCCCATCGTGTGTCGATGAATGATACGAAATACCATTCCGTCTTGGGCGGCGGATCGCTCAGGGGCTGGAAATTCATGCTCGCGAAGCCCCAGACGTTCATGAATTTGAGCGGCAAGGCGGTACGAGCGCTCCTGATTGGTGAAGGGCTGGCGCCGGAAGACCTGCTCGTGATGCACGACGACATGGATATCGAGCTCGGTCGTGTAAAGTACAAGAAATCGGGTGGGGACGCGGGCCATCACGGCATCGGCAGCATCATCCACTCCCTGGGCACGGACGTGTTTTCCCGTCTGCGCATCGGGGTGGGCAGACCGCCGGTTGGAGTGAACGGCGCGGATTGGTTGTTGGATACTTTTCTCGATCATGAATTGGAAGCAGTGGAACCTGCTGTTGATGAGGCGGTGAGGCGGGCGTTTGATTTTGTTGTTGGCGCCAGATCCTGAATCCGTCTTGTTCATTGCAAAATTGAAAGTCCATCTTAATACCTCTCGCTAAACAGCCCGTGAGGAGGAGGAAAGGGAGATAATGGTTGCTTTCTCAAACATGGCCGCAATCTTCGGGATTGCGGGGTTGGTTCTGGCGGCTGCGATTTATAGTTGGATTTCCAAACAATCCGACGGCAACGAGTTGATGCGGAAGCTCGCAGGCCAGATTCATGACGGCGCAATGGTGTTCCTGAAAAGGGAATACAAGATTCTCGCCATTTTCGTCGTGGTCGTCTTCGTTCTTCTGAGCGTCGCCATTTCCCCGAAAACGGGTATCGCCTTCATCGTCGGCGCCATCTGTTCGGTTCTCGCCGGATTTTTCGGCATGAACTCGGCCACGAAGGCGAACGTGAGAACAGCGGCGGCGGCGAATTCTGGCGGTGGTCAGGCGGGCGCGCTTTCCATGGCGTTCTTCGGCGGAACCGTCATGGGTCTTTCCGTCGCGAGTCTGGGGCTTTTGGGCGTGGGCCTGTTGTTCTGGTATTTCGACTTGCTCAATAATGCGGCGAACGTGACCATCATCAACGGCTTCTCGATGGGTGCGAGTTCCATCGCGCTGTTCGCGCGTGTGGGCGGCGGCATTTTCACCAAAACCGCAGACGTGGGCGCGGACCTCGTCGGCAAGGTGGAGGCGAACATTCCCGAGGACGACCCGAGAAATCCGGCCGTCATCGCCGACAACGTGGGCGATTGCGTGGGGGATGTCGCCGGAATGGGCGCCGATCTGTTCGAGTCCTACGTCGGCGCCATCATCTCGACGATATTCATCGGCTCGACCATCGGCACGGCCCTGGGCGCCAACAGCTCCTCAGCGATGGCGCTGCCCCTTCTGCTGGCCATGATGGGTCTGATCGCCTCCTCCATAGGCATCGCCTCGATGAAGGTGCTGGCCTCGAAAAACCCCGCTGTCGCCCTCAGGAGCGCCACCGGAATCGCGACGATCATATTCATCATCCTGGCGTATTTCATCACGAGCGCCCTGGGTCTCAAAGCCGGTGTGTTCGGCTCGGTTCTCTTCGGCGCGGCCGGCGGCATTCTGATCGGCTGGCTCACCGAGTATTACACCGGAACGGGTGGAAAGCCCGTCGGCGAAATCGTCGCTGCCTCCGAAACCGGAGTGGCGACGAACATCATCAGCGGCTTCGCCGTGGGTCTCGAGAGCGTGTGCGCTCCTCTACTCGTATTGGCGGTGGTTACCTTGGTCTCGAACAGCTGGGCGGGTCTCTACGGCATTTCCATCGCCGCAGTCGGAATGCTGGCGACGATTGGCATCACGATGTCGGTCGATGCGTATGGCCCGATTGCCGATAACGCGGGCGGGATCACGGAAATGAGCGAGTTGGGGCCCGAAACGCGCAAGATAACCGACGGCCTCGACGCGCTGGGCAACACCACGGCGGCCATCGGCAAGGGATTCGCCATCGGCTCCGCCGCCCTGACGGCGCTTGCTTTTTACGCCGCGTACACGAAGGCGGCCGACCTGCAGCAGATCAACCTCACGGAGGCGAAGGTGGTGGCCGGCATGTTCATCGGCGGGGCGATTCCGTTCCTCATCGGAGCGCTCACCATGAAATCCGTCGGCAAGGCCGCATTCATCATGATTCAGGAAATCAGGCGTCAGTTCCGCGAGATTCCCGGCATCATGGAGGGTACGGCGGACCCCGACAGCGCGCGCTGCATCGACATCAGCACCCAGGCCGCTCTCAAGGAGATGGTCCTGCCTGGCGTTGTAGCCGTCGTCGCGCCAATCGTGGTGGGGTATCTGATGGGCAAGGAAGCTCTGGGCGGCATGCTCGCCGGCGCCCTGCTCTCGGGCGTTCTCGTCGCTTTGCTGATGGCGAATGCGGGCGGAGCTTGGGATAACGCGAAAAAAGAGATAGAAGACGGCAAACTCGGCGGCAAGGGCTCCGAGGCCCACAAGGCGGCGGTCGTGGGCGATACGGTGGGAGACCCGATGAAGGATACCTCGGGCCCGTCGATGAACATCCTCATAAAGTTGATGTCCATCGTCTCTCTCGTGTTGGCGCCGCTTTTCTAGTAAAAGCGGGGATTTGAACCGAAACAGACTTTTCGCGGCGTCTTTATTGAGCCGCTATGGCCCGCCGAGGGCATGTGTGCTAACCTTCGGCCATTATTGGCTCCTCGCTCCGGTCGGCGCAGGCCGGGGCCGCTCAGTCCGGGAGGAGGACTAGATGAGACAGTACGAAACGATGGTTTTGCTGTCCCCCGAACTCACCGATGAAACCGTGGAGGAGAAGATATCCGGTTTCGAGAATAAGGTGACCGAGGGGGGCGGAGAAATTCTGAACGTAGATCGCTGGGGGAAGAAGCGTCTCGCCTATCCCATCAACCGCCAGCGCCACGGCATCTATTTCATCGTCACATATCATTCGGAACCGGAAGTCGTGGCGGACATCGAGCGCGATATGCGCATCGATGAAGAGACGTGGCGCTACATGACGGTGCGGATGGATGAAGCCCTCCTGAGAAAGCTCGAGAAAAACGCCAAAAGCGCAGCCGCCAGGGAAAGAGAGGGGGATTCGGAGGGCGGTGGTGATTCTCCGCGCCGGCCCGCGCCCGCCTCTTCGGACGATTCGTAAATCGTGGGGGTATCGTTATGGCTCAGATGAATTCCGTTTATCTTCGCGGCAACATGACGCGCGATCCGGAAAAACGGTTTCTGCCTTCCGGGAATTCCGTGGTTTCTTTCGGGTTCGCGGTCAACCGGCGGTATCGCAGCGGAGATGAATGGAAAGAAGATACGTGCTTCGTGGATGTGGTCGTCTATGGACGCCAGGGCGACTGGGTGATGGAGCAGACGGGCAAGGGCAGCCCCCTCGTGGTCGAGGGGCGCTTGAGCTTCCGCTCGTGGGAAGCGCAGGATGGCTCGAGGCGCAGCAAGCATGAAGTGGTGGCGAACAACATCCATTTCCTGTCCACCCGGGCCGAGATGACGGGAGGCGGCGGGTCGGGAAGCACGCAATCCTACACGCCGCAGCCCCAGGACTCGCCCATGACGGATGATGACATCCCGTTTTGACATCAGAATCTGTTGATCAGTTTTAGGAGATAGATATGGCGCTTGTTCCCCGTGGATTCGGTGATAAGAAAAGGAAGAGAAAAAAGCGTTTTCAGCGAAAGAAGATATGCCGCTTCTCGGCGGATGGCGTGGCGTATATCGACTACAAGGACGTGAAAACGCTTCGGAACATGGTGAGTGAGCGGGGCAAAATCATTCCCCGCCGCGTGACCGGCACCTCCGCCCGCTTTCAGCGGCAGTTGACGACGGCGATTAAACGCGCCCGCTACATGGCGTTGATGCCCTATACCGTAGACCATTCATAAGTCGGAGATACTGAACGATGCGCTTGATATTGCGTAAGGACATAGAGCATCTCGGAGAGGTGGGTGACGTCGTCGAAGTAGCAGACGGCTACGGGCTCAACTACCTCATTCCGAAAGGCCTGGCGCTTCATGCCACGGCGAGCACGGTGCGCGCGACGCAGCATGAGCAGCGGTTGCGGGAAGCGCAAATCCAGGCGGCGAAACGAAGCGCGCAGGATTTTGCGGGCGAATTCTCGGGCGTCGAGATCGAATTCTCGATGCGTGTGGGCGCGGACGGCAGGCTGTTCGGCTCGGTGACGAACCGGATGATCGAGGACGCCCTGCAGGAGAAGGGTTTCGAGGTGAACCGCAGGAGAATCGTTCTTGATGAGCCGATTAAAAAGGTCGGCACTTACGACGTCGACATCCGCCTGCACCAGGAAGTAAGAGCGTCGGTGCAGGTGAAGGTGATGCCCGATGAGGCGTCCCTGGCGGCTGCGGCCGAAACCGAAGAAGCCGCTGAGGCTGAGACGGAAGAGGCGGATGTGGCCGAAGCGGCGGAAGTCGTAGAGGTTGCGGATGAGGTTCAGCCCGAAGCAGAAGCGACGGCGGAGGCGGCCGATGCCGCTCCAGAGGATGTGCCGGTGGAAAACCGGGACGCGGAAACCGAGGAAGAGAAGGCCGACTAGCGTTTCGCATACCTGGTCGTTTCCCGGTGTGTGACGGCAAGGCCAAGAATATCATAGAGATAGAAGGGGCGGCTGAAGACCGGCGCACCTTTTATCCTTGCAATTCGGCGAATGCGGTTTCTGGTGTTTTGATCTTGGCTCCATCTGATGTAATCTAACGTCCACGCCCGTTCTTTCCACTTGACAGACATCGGAGTTTTGAAGTGGAAATGCCCGCTCGTGATGAGCGGTCCGGGCAGTCGGGCCATCTCCCCCCACAGAACATAGAAGCCGAGCAGCGCGTTTTGGGCGCTTTGCTGCTCGACGGCGCGATGGTGCCGCCCGTCATGGAAGTGTTGCGGCCGGAGCATTTCTACCGCATGAGCCATCGTGTGATCTACGAGGGCATGCTCAGCCTTTTCGAGAAATCCGAACCCATCGACCTCCTCACCCTGGCCGACGCCCTGAAGAAGGCGGGAACGCTCGATACAGCGGGCGGGCCTGAATATGTCGCGCGTCTGGCGGACGATGTTTCAAGCGCCCGGCGCGCGGAAACCTATGCGAAACTCGTCAGAAGCACGGCATTGCTGAGAGAACTCATACACACCTCGAACGCCATCGCGCAGAGAGCGTTCACGGGCGAGGAGGACATCGATACGCTCGTGGACGACGCCGAGCGCGCAATGCTGGAAGTTTCATCCGGCCGCTATCAGCAAAGCGTGGAGGGAATGCGCGACATCATCAAACATACGTTTCCCTACCTGGAGGACCTCTACGACCGCAAGGAACTGGTCACCGGCGTGCCCACGGGGTTCTCGGACATGGATAAGCTGACGAGTGGCCTGCAGCCGGGGGAATTGATCATCGTGGCCGGTCGTCCCAGCATGGGGAAGACGGCGTTCGCCCTGTGCATTGCCGAATACGCTTCTTTGGCGTCGAAAACCGCCACGGCGATATTCAGCCTGGAGATGAGCGCGCGCGCATTGGCGATTCGCATGATGTGCGGGCGCGCCATGGTGAATTCCAGGCAGCTTCAAAGCGGCTACATGCCCTCTCAGAAATGGCCGGATTTGATTCGGAGCGCTGGCGAACTGTCGGAGGCTTCCATTTACGTGGACGACGCGACGGATTTGTCCGTGTTCGACATTCGGGCGAAATGCCGCCGCATCCAGGCGGATCAGGGGCTCGGCCTCGTGGTGGTCGATTATCTCCAGCTTGTGCACCACAGGGGCCGTTCCATGGAGAACCGCCAGCGCGAGATCAGCGAAATATCCCGGGGGCTGAAAAGTCTGGCGAAAGAGCTGGGCGTGCCCGTCGTGGCCTTGAGCCAGCTATCGAGGGCGGTGGAATCGAGAGAGGGCAAGCGCCCCAACCTGGCTGATCTGCGTGAATCGGGCTCGATAGAACAGGATGCGGACGTCGTGGCCTTGCTGTATCGCGAAGAGTATTATGACCCCAAGCCTGACAACAAGGGGGTCGCCACCGTCATTCTCGCCAAACAGCGCAACGGGCCGACCGGTGAACTCGAACTCAAGTTCTTCCCGGATTATGCGCGATTCGTAAACCTCGATGCTTACCACGAGGGCGCGGCCGTAGGCTCGCAACATGCGGAACCGGGCTATCCCGAAGAAGCGGATGCGCCGTTCTAGCAGCGGAGCGACGAAGACGTCTCCCCAAAGAGGGTCTTCTTTTTGAGCGAACACTTGCTGCCGGCCGGATATCGGAACGCTCTTTTCATCGATCTGGACATCCTGACTCGAAATTATAAGAATCTGACCAGTCTGCTTGTCTATCGAGAGCCGTTTGCCGTCGTGAAGGCGGAAGGCTACGGGCACGGCAGCGTGGAGGTCGCTCGCGCCGTATATGAAGCGGGCGCCAGATGGTTTGGGGTCGCGGCGGTTGAGGAGGCGGAGGCGCTTCGCGCCGCTGATGCGGGAGATGGGTTCACCGATGCGCGCATATTGGTGATGAGCGATACGTTGGCGTATAACGCGAAAAGGCTGGTCGAGGCGGATTGCGACGCCGCCGTCTGGCGCATGGAGCAGATAGAAGGCCTGGCGGCCGCGGCGAGAGGAGCGGGCGGAAAAGCGAGGATCCACGTCAAGGTGGATACGGGGATGGGACGTCTGGGGTTGCGCCCGCCAGAAGCCGTCGATTTCATCGAAAGGGCCTCCCGGGAGGAAGGGGTCGAGGTCGCCGGCCTGATGAGCCATTTCGCACGGGCGGACGAAGAAGAGGGCGGGGTTGCGACAGGCGAGCAAATTCACGAGATGGAGACGCTGATCCAAACGCTGAAAGAGAAGAATTTGCTTCCCCCCCATGTCCACATGTCGAACAGCGCGGGCTTGTTGAATTATCCCCGTGCACCCGGCAATCTGGTGCGCCTGGGCATCGCGCTCTATGGCTCCTCGCCGCAGTTTTCAGAGAGCGTGGCGTTGAAATCCGCCATGACGTGGGTGGCGAGAGTGCTGCAGGTGAAAGAAATCGACGCGGGCCGGCCGGTCGGATACGGCGGAACTTATGAGAGAAATTCTCCCGGGCGAATCGCGATGGTGGCGACGGGGTATGGGGACGGCTATCCGCGCATACTTTCAAACCGTGCGGATGCGCTGGTCGGCGGCGTGCGGGTTCCGGTGGCGGGGCGCGTATCCATGGACATGCTGGCGCTCGATGTGACGAAAATCGAAAACATCGCGCCGGGAGACCAGGTCGTCCTGCTGGGAGAGCAGGGCGATGGAGCCGTCAGCTGCGAGGAGATGGCCGACAGGGCCGAGACGATACCCTATGAGATCATGTGCGGGGTGGGCGTCCGCGTGCCGAGAATCTATTTGCGGGAGGGCTGTGTGACCCACGTTCGCAAATTGTAGCAAGCAGTTATTCTATCGAGACGAGAGCGGTCGTGACGAAGATTGAATACAAGGCGGTGGAAAAGAGTTTTGGCGAGAACCACGTGTTGCGCGGCGTGGATTTTCAGGTTCCAAGCGGGCGCATCACCGCCATCATCGGGCGAAGCGGGGAGGGCAAAAGCGTTTTGCTCAAGCATTCCCTCGGCCTCTTGCGCCCCGATAGCGGTGAAATTCTCGTGGAAGGCGCCGATATTTCAAAATTGGGCGGAAGAAGCCTCAACGAGACGCGCTCTAAATTCGGGATGCTTTTTCAGGGAGCGGCCTTGTTCGATTCGATGACGGTGGAGGAGAACGTGGCGTTTCCGCTGGTGGAGCACTCTGCTCTGACGCGCCCGGAAATAGCCGAGCGCGTGAGGGAGACGCTGCGTCTCGTCGGTCTCGACGGGGTGGAATCCAGGATGCCCTCGCAACTATCGGGCGGAATGAAAAAGCGCGTGGGCCTGGCGAGAGCGATTATCCGCGAGCCTGAAATCATCTTGTACGACGAGCCGACGACGGGCCTCGACCCGATACTCACGGATTCGATTCATCGCCTCATCATCCAGATGCAGGAAGTCCTGCAGGTGACCTCCCTGATGATAAGCCACGACGTGGAAAAGGTGCTCGATTTCGCGCACTACATCGGGATGCTCCATGAGGGCAGAATGGTGTTCGCCGGCAGCCCGGATGAGGTTCGCGCATCTCATGACCCTCTCGTGAAGCAGTTCCTCGCAGGCAGTTCCGAGGGGCCCATCGAAGTCCTGTGAATACGCCCCTGCAATTTTACATCAACGCCCAGGACGCGAAGAGCAAAGCCCGTACGGGTCGTCTCTCGCTTCCGCACGGCGATGTGGACACGCCGGCTTTCATGGCCGTCGGCACCCAGGGGACCGTGAAGACCCTGGCGCCCGAGGATTTGTCGGCGGCGGGCTGCCGGATTATTCTCGCCAACGCGTATCATCTATCGCTCAGGCCCGGCGATGAGGTGATCGCCAAGCTGGGCGGGCTTCACCGGTTCATGGGCTGGGACGGCCCGATTCTCACCGACAGCGGCGGATACCAGCTTTTCAGCCTGGCGCCCCTCGCCAGGATATCCGATGAGGGAATCGATTTTCAGAGCCACTTAGACGGTGAGCGGATGATGCTCACGCCCGAGCGCGCCGTCCGGATTCAGGAAAATCTGGGACCGGACATCGCGATGGTGCTCGATGAACCTCTGGGCTTTCCCCATACGCGGGATGAGGCCGGGCAGGCTCTCTCAAGAACGACCCTTTGGGCGCAAAGGGCCAAAGAGGCGCACAGCCTTGAGAGTCAGGCGCTTTTCGGCATCGTGCAGGGCGGAGGTTTTGAGGAGTTGAGGGCGCAAAGCGCTCAGGAATTGGTGGAGATAGATTTTCCGGGCTACGCGGTCGGCGGTCTTTGCCTGGGTGAGGCGAAGGTGGAGACGGAATCTCTGCTCGATGCCGCGACGGACGTCTTGCCGCTCGACAAGCCGCGCTACGTCATGGGAATGGGGACGCCTGCGGATCTGATTCGCGGCGTTCGCAGAGGGGTGGACATGTTCGATTGCGTGATGCCGACCCGGCACGCGAGGCGCGGAAATCTTTTTTCATGGATTGGGAGGCTCTCCATCAAGAATGCGGCTCACACCGAAGCTCCCGGGCCGATCGACCCCGGTTGCGGGTGCTATACCTGCCGCAAGGGATACAGCCGGGCGTATCTCAGGCATTTGTTCCAGGCGGGAGAAATCCTGGGCCAGCGCCTCATGACGATTCATAATCTTTATTTTTATCAGGATTTGCTCGCGCGGGCGCGAGAAGAAACAGAAAAAGGCCGTTTCTCATCCTGGGCGGAGGAGCAACTCGCAGGCCCCCTGGGCCGGGATCCGGAAGGCCCCCCGGGCGGTGGCGGAGGGTTACGGCGGGATCGCTCGGGGCGCCTTGTTTCAGGTGTGTCCGTCCGAGAATAAGCGACTGATTCTTAATGCCTTTGTTGACAAGGAGCGGGGGCTTTGCTACGAAGCCTTGGCTATGAGGACAGGCGGAGCGCTTTTACCATGGAGATATAGGGAATGTTGGATTCTTTAGCGGCATGGTTGGCTGATTTTTCTGTTGCGTACGCCATGGCTCCTCCTTCCGGCGGGGGTGGAGGGCAGCCCAGTTTCCTGATTCAACTGGCGCCGTTCCTGATGATTTTCGCCATCATCTATTTCATCATGATCAGGCCCCAGCAGAAGAAGCAGCAGGAAATTCGCAGAATGCAGGAGGCTCTCAAGCCCGGAGATCAGGTCGTCGCGAGTGGAATTCTGGGAGAAGTGGCGAGGATCAAGGACGAAATCGTGACGCTGAAAGTGGATGAGAACGTGCGTATTCGCGTGCAAAAGTCTTTTGTGACGGCTGCGGGTTCGAGCGCGAATACGGAGCAGAACAAGGCTCCCCAGAAAGAAAAACCAGAAAAACAAAAATGAAACCATTTCACCCTTCACTCGGTGAAATGGTTTTCGATAGGGGTGGCATGGAGCCGCCCGGCGTAAGGAGAGTTTCATGAGGGGTGTTAGCTGGCGGGCAGGCCTGATAGCCATCGTTATCGTCGTCTCCGCGTTTTATCTGATCCCGCCGGAGGAGCGCATCAACCTCGGGCTTGATTTGCAGGGCGGGATTCATCTGGTTCTCGAGGTGCAGTCCGAAAAGGCGGTGGAATCGAAAATGAGCCGCTACTTCACGGAGCTTCGAAACCGCCTTTCCATAGACGACATTCGCACCCGGACCTTCAAGCGCGACGGCCTGAGGCTGACCGTGACCCTGCATCGCCCCGGTGACAGGGGCCGTTTCCTCTCGATGATGCAGAATTACCCGGATCTCACCCTGGAGCGGGAGGAAGGCACGCCGCCGACGTTCGCCTATTTCCTCTCCTCACAACAGGTTGAGCGCACGAAAGAGCAGGCCATCATTCAGGCGCTCGAGACGATTCGGAACCGGATCGATCAGTTCGGCGTGCGTGAACCCACGCTCCAGCGTCAGGGAGAGCGGCGCATCATCATCCAGCTTCCGGGGGTGGAAGACCCCTCACGGGCGAAGTCTCTGATCGGGAAAACGGCGCTTCTCGAATTCAAGATGGTGGACAACCAGGCGAATGTCGCCAGCGCGGTAGAGCGGGGCCGTGGGCCCGAAGGTCTGCAGCTTTTGTATCAGGTGACAAGAGACAGGCAGACGGGCGAGGTGCTCGAGCGCACCCCCTTGCTGGTGAAGAGAGAAGCCGCCCTGACCGGCGATAATTTAACCGATGCGCGCGTGGAAATCGGAGATCGCTTCAACCAGTCCTACGTGGCCATCGCTTTCGATTCCGTGGGGGCGGATGCGTTCGACCGCCTCACGGCGGCCAACGTGGGCAGGCGTCTCGCCATCGTGCTCGACGGCGTCATCTACAGCGCGCCCGTCATTCAGGAGCGAATCAGCCAGGGCAGGGCGCAGATCACGGGGAGTTTCACGCTCGAAGAGGCGACGGATCTGGCGATTGCCCTGAGAGCGGGAGCGCTTCCCGCTCCCGTGGAAGTTTTGGAAGAGAGAAACGTCGGCCCGTCTCTGGGGGCCGATTCCGTACGTCAGGGCCTCATCAGCATCATCGTCGGGTTCATTCTCGTTCTGGTATTCATGGGGATCTATTACAAGTTGAGCGGCGCGGTGGCCATCATGGCGCTCTTGTTCAACCTGTTGATACTCATGGGGGCGCTCGGCTTCTTCGGAGCCACGCTGACCCTGCCGGGGATTGCCGGCATCGTACTCACGGTCGGTATGGCGGTCGACGCCAACGTATTGATCTTCGAGCGCATCCGGGAAGAGTTGCGGTTAGGGAAAACCATTCGCTCCGCCATCGATTCCGGTTACGGCAAGGCCTTTCTCACGATTCTGGACGCGAACGTAACGACGCTCATCGCAGCGCTCGTGCTCCTGCAGTTCGGGACGGGACCCATCAAGGGATTCGCCGTCACATTGAGCATCGGCATCGTGGCGAGCATGTTCACCGCGATTTTCGTCACCCGATTCGTATATGATTTCTTCTTGTACCGAACCGACGTGAGGAGTTTGAGCATCTAATGGAAATTATCCGGCCAGACGCATCATTCAACATCATCGGCAAGATCAAGCTCTTCGTCGGCGTCTCCACCGTGTTCGTCTTGCTGTCCCTTCTCCTGCTTATGACCAAGGGGATCAACTACGGCATCGATTTCACCGGTGGAACGCTGGTTCAGGTGCAGTTCAAGGAAGCCAGGCCGATTGGCGACGTGCGAAGCGCCATCGCGGGGCTTTCTCTGGGCGATACCGTCATCCAGAATTTCGGCTCCGATGGGGAGTTCCTGATTCGCGTGGAGAAAAGCTCGGGCGACATCAAGGGCGTCGAATCCGTTGTGAAAACCGCGCTCATCAAAAAATTCGGCAAAGACGCGTTCGAGATGCGCAGAACCGAAATGGTGGGTCCCAAGGTAGGCGCGGACCTGCGCCAAAAGGCGCTCAGCAGCATGCTCTTCGCCCTCATCGGCATCCTCATCTACATCAGTTTCAGGTTTCAGTTTCGACAGGCGATTGCCTCGGTCGTGGCGCTTTTGCACGACGTCGTCATCACGCTCGGCGTCTTCTCCTTGTCCGGCAAGGAGTTTTCACTCCCGATCGTGGCGGCCGTCTTGACGATCATCGGTTATTCGCTGAACGACACCATCGTCGTGTTCGACCGCATTCGCGAGAATACGCGCGCTTCGAGGCGTGCGGAGTTCTCGGGACTCGTCAACAAATCCATCAACCAGACGCTTTCGCGCACGCTCCTCACCTCAGGCACTACGTTGGTCGCCGTGCTGGCGTTCCTCCTCCTGGGTGGCGACATCATCTCGGACGTGGCGTTCGCGCTTGCCGTCGGCATCGTGGCCGGTACGTATTCTTCCATCTACGTGGCGAGCCCCATCCTGCTGGCGTGGCCGGAGACGGCGCGCCGGGGCTCCGGACGCAAGAGAAGCTCTACCGCCAAAGCCTGATAAGATACTCGCATCCCTTACCAATGAAACGATGTAGTTTCACCGGGATTTCTCTGTCCTAAAATAAGGGATATAGTTATGGCAGACGAGCAACCCGATATGCCCGAAATAATGAAGCGATGGGCTGAAGTATTCGGCCAACCCTTGCCGTTCGGTCCTGAAGTCCCCGAAGAACAGATACCTGTCCTCCTTGATTGCCTCGAGAAGCGCAGCGAGGAACCTCTGGGAAAGTACATCGATTCCCTCCCCCATATATTCGAAGTGATAGAGCGATGGCTCGAGGTATTCGGCGAAACTCCACCGTGGGGTTTCGAAGTAACCGAAGAACAGATACCTATCCTTCTCCTTTGTATCGAGAAACGTAGCAAGAAGCCTCTGAAAAAGTACATCGACTCCCTTCCCGATGATATCGTTTTCTGATCCTGTATTGATGGCCTTCGCCCCAAATGAAGGGGCTTGGATACTTGAGAGGGATGTCGATAGGTCTTCGCTGTAAAATCCCGATTTAAGCGCAGATTTCCTGGTGTTTTACCGACCAACTCGGAAAGTTTATTGAGAATCGCGTTGTGCGCGCACCCGCAGCCGCAGGGCGTTCAGGCGGATGAATCCTTCCGCGTCTTTCTGGGAATACACCGCGTCTTCCTCGAAGGTGGCGAGGTCGGAACGGTAGAGAGTCAGGTTCTCGGGCGCTTTTCTGCCCACGACGCTGCAAGAGCCCTTGTAGAGTTTCACACGGGCCATGCCGCAAACCGGTTCAGCGGCGCCGTCGATGGCGGATTGCAGGAATTCCCGCTCCGGTGCGAACCAGAAGCCGTTGTAGACGAGTTGCGCGTATTTGGGGATCAGGGAATCGCGCAGCTGCATGACTTCCCTGTCCATCGTGAGGGACTCCACGGCCCGGCGCGCGGCGTGCAGAACCGTACCTGCGGGTGTTTCATATACGCCTCTGCTCTTCATGCCCACGAAGCGGTTTTCCACCAGGTCCACCCGGCCCACGCCGTGCGCGCCCGCAAGCGCGTTTAATTGCTCCATCATGGCGACCGGCGAGAGGGTCTCCCCGTTCAGGGCCACGGGGTCGCCCCTCTCGAACTCGATTTCGACGTATTCGGGCGTATCGGGCGCTTTTTCGGGCGATGCGCTCAAGACGTACATATCCGCAGGCGGCTCCGCCCACGGGTCTTCCAGAACGCCGCCCTCGAAACTGATGTGCAGGAGGTTCCTGTCCATCGAATAGGGTTTTTCCGCCGTCACGGGTATCGGTATGCCGTGTCTTTCCGCGTAGGCGATGAGGTGGGATCGCCCCCCGAAGTCCCAGTCGCGCCAGGGCGCGATGATGGTGACGTCCGGGTCGATGGAGGCGTAGGTCAACTCGAATCGCACCTGGTCGTTTCCCTTGCCCGTAGAGCCGTGGGCGACGGCGTCGCCCCCCGTTTTTCTGAGGACGTCCATGTGGCCCTTCGCGATGAGGGGCCGGGCGATGGACGTTCCCAGCAGATAAGACCCTTCGTAAACGGCGCCCGCGCGGAGCATGGGGAAGATGTAATCGCGCGCGAATTCTTCCCTTAAGTCCAGGATGTGGCAGGACTCCGCACCCGTGGCCAGCGCCTTTTCCTCCAGGCCGTCGAGTTCGCCCGCGCCCTGGCCGACATCCGCCGCATAGGCCACGACGGGGCACTCGTATGTTTCCTTGATCCACTTGAGCATGACGGAGGTGTCCAGCCCGCCTGAATAGGCAAGGACGACCCTGCTCGGCTTAGTCGCCATCACTTCCTCCGGCCAGGATTTGAAGGAGTATCTTCTGTGCGTGGAGCCGGTTTCCGGCCTGCGTGAAAACGACGCTCCTGGGGCCGTCGATGACTTCCGCCGTCACCTCCTCCCCCCTGTGCGCGGGGAGGCAGTGCATGAAAACGGCATTTTCGCTCGCGTTTCGGAACACCCCCTCGTTCACCTGGTATGGGGCCAAGTCTTTCTGGCGGCGTTCGTTCTCAGCTTCCTGTCCCATGGAGGTCCACACGTCCGTATATACGGCGTGGGCGCCCGCGCATGCCTTTTCCACGCTCTCGGTGATGTGGATTTGCGCGTTCGATTTTTCCGCCGAGCCCCGGGCCTGCTCCAGGATTCCGGAGTCCGGCCAGTAGCCTTTCGGACACGCCGCGCTGACGTCGATACCTATTAACGCGCCCACGATGAGCAGCGAATGCAGCACGTTGTTCCCGTCTCCCAGGTAGGCGAGCTTAAGGCCATCCAGCGTGCCGTAGTGTTCTCTCATCGTCAGGAAATCGGCGAGGGCCTGGCAGGGGTGGTGAAGGTCCGACAACCCGTTGATGACGGGAACGCTCGCGTTTTCGGCGATTTCCTCCACGCGCGCATGGGCATAGGTTCTGACGACGATGCCGTCCACGTATTCGCTCAAAACCTTTGCGCTGTCCGCAGGGGTTTCCCCCCGGGCGATCTGCGTGTCGTTAGGCGCGAGGAAAATGGTGCTGGCCCCCAGTTGGGTGAGGCCCGCCTCGAAGGAAACCCGGGTCCTCGTGGAGTGTTTTTCAAAGATAAGCGCAAAGTTCTTTCCCGACAGCGCGGGGCGTAGTTTTCCCTGCGCCGTTTCTTTTTTCTGGACGAGCGCCTCTTCGATGAGTTCGAGCGTTTTGGCGGCGCTCAATTCCTCGCCGGTGAGGTAGTCGAGCTTTTTCATTTCACCAGATCCGCCAGCGCCTCATCGAGGAAATTCATCAGCTTGTCGATCATCTCTTTTTCCACCACGAGGGGAGGGATGAGCCGGATGACCTTCTGGACGGCCACGTTGAGCAAGAAGCCCGCATCCAGCCCCTTCGTGACGATGGATGTGGCGTCCACGTCCACCTCGCAGCCGATGATCAGCCCCTTGCCCCTGATCTCCTTGATGACGGCGTGCCGCGTCGCCAGTTCCTCGAGTCCTGCGGTGGCGTACGCTCCCATCTCCTGCACGTGTTCGAGGAACCCGGGCGCGGTGATGGCGTCCACCGCGGCGCATCCCGCAGCGGTGGCCAGGGGATTTCCCCCGAACGTGGCGGCGTGATCGCCCGGTTCGAACGCCATCGCCTTGTCCGAGGCGACCAGCGCGCCGATGGCCGTTCCGCCCGCCAGGGCCTTCGCCAGGCTCATGGCGTCTGGCGCGACGCCCTCGTGCTCATACGCCCAGAGTTTTCCCGTCCTGCCCAGACCGACCTGGACCTCATCGAAGAGCAGCAACAAATCGTTCGCGTCGCAAATCTCGCGCAAACCCTTGAGACAGCCCTCGGGCGGCACGTTCACGCCGCCCTCGCCCTGGATGGGCTCCACCATGATGTCGCAGGTCTGCTCCGAAACCGAGGCGGCCACCGACTCCAAATCGCCAAAAGGCACGTAGCGGAAGCCGGGCAGCAACGGCTTGAACGCCCCGTGAAACTTCGCCTGGCCCGTGGCGGTGAGCGAGGCCATGGTGCGGCCGTGAAAGCTCATGTCGAAGCTCAGTATCTCGTAACGGCCTTCCCCGTATTTTCTGAACGAATACTTTCTGGCGAGTTTGAGCGCCGCCTCCACGGCTTCCGTGCCGCTGTTGCAGAAAAACGCCTTATCGCCGAAAGAGAACCGGTTGAGCCTCTTCGCCAACTCGATCTGGGGTTCGATATGGTAGAGGTTCGAGACGTGGATCAGTTTCCCGGCTTGTTCCCTGATGGCGGCCACGACGCCGGGGTGGCAATGCCCGAGGTTGCATACCGCCAGTCCGGATACGAAATCGAGATACTCCTTCCCGTCCGCATCCCAGACGCGGCATCCCTCGCCACGAACCAACGCGATGGGGTATCGCCCGTAGGTGGGGGCGACGTGCAAGTCGGCGTCCGAGATCAGTGTGGCGTTGTCCATGCTTTTCCCCAAAAAAGAAGCTATCTGACGATTTGCGTGCCCACGCCTTCATCCGTGAACACTTCGAGCAAAACAGCGTGCGGAACCCTTCCGTCCACGATGTGGGTTTTCGTGACGTTCGATGACAGGGCGTCCAGACACGCGTCGACTTTCGGGATCATCCCGCCGGTGATGATTTTTTCGTTTTTAAGTCGCTGCACCTCATCGCGCTTCACGGTGCTGATGAGGCTCTCGTCATCGTCCAGAATGCCGGGCACGTCCGTCAGGAGGACGAATTTCTCCGCATGCAGCGCCCCGGCGATGGCGCCGGCTGCCGAATCGGCGTTGATGTTGTAGACGTTGCCGTCCTGTCCCACGCCCAGGGGAGCGATGACGGGAATGAACCCGCCGTCGGCAAGATGGTGGATGATGTCGGGCCGTATGGCCAATACCTCGCCGACGCGCCCCAAATCATACTCCACGTCCTCGCCGCCGGGTCCTTTTCTGCTCATGATCAGTTTCTTCGCCGTCGTGAGGCCGGCGTCCGAACCCGAAAGGCCCACGGCGTTACCCCCGTGCCGGTTGATGAGCCTCACGATGCTCTTGTTCGTGGCGCCGGAAAGCACCATCTCCACCACCCCGACGGTTTCCTCGTCCGTCACCCGGAGGCCTTCGATGAATTCGCTGGTCTTGCCGATTTTCTTGAGGGTCTCGCCGATTTGAGGGCCGCCGCCATGGACGACGACCACGTTGATGCCCACGTACTTGAGAAGCACGATGTCCTGGGCGAACGGGGCGTGGAGCGCCGGCTGCACCTGGGCCGCGCCGCCGTATTTGACGACGATGGTCTTGCCCGCAAACTGTTGGATGTAGGGCAGCGCTTCAACCAGCGTCGCCGCCCTGTCTCTTGGTTCCATGTCCGAGCCTTCAAAAAGAAAGAATAAAATACAGGTTTCTCGTCACAAGCCGAGAAATATACACTCCCCGGAGGCGCGAGGCCAAGGGGGAGGGGCAGAAGGTTTAGAGAATATAGCGGCTCAAGTCAAGGTCTTCGACGATGTCGCTGAGACGCTCGCGCACGTAGGCGGCGTCTATCTCCACGTTTTCGCCGGACATCTCGGGCGCCCGGAAGGAAATTTCCTCGAGAAGCCGTTCCATGATGGTGTGGAGCCTTCTGGCGCCGATGTTCTCGGTCTGCTCGTTGATGCGGAAGGCGAAGTCGGCCACTTCCTTTACGGCGTCTTCCCCGAACGCGATGTTGACGCCCTCCGTCGCCAGAAGAGCCGGGTATTGGCGCACAAGCGCGTTCTCGGGTTCCTGCAGTATGCGGATGAAATCATCGCGGTCCAGGGAGTCCAGTTCCACGCGAATGGGGAAGCGGCCCTGGAGTTCGGGCAGGAGGTCCGAGGGCTTGGCCATGTGGAACGCACCCGCCGCGATGAAGAGGATGTGGTCCGTCTTCACCGGGCCGTACTTGGTCTGTACGGTAGAGCCTTCCACGATGGGCAACAGGTCTCGTTGCACGCCTTCGCGCGAGACGTCGGGACCTCCTCTCCCGTTGTTCTGGGCGGCGACCTTGTCGATTTCATCGAGAAACACGATGCCGGACTGCTCGGTGCGATCTATCGCCTCGGCGTTCAGGCTGTCCGGGTCGATGAGCTTGTCCGCCTCATCCTGGGCGAGGAACTCAAAAGCCTCCGGCACCTTCATGCGCCTGCTCTTGGGGGCCTGGGGCATGAAGTTTCCCATGATTTCCTTCATGTTGATGCCGATTTGCTCCATGTCGCTCCCGCCCATGAAATGAATTTCGGGGCCTTTGTCCGCGACTTCTATTTCCACTTCCCGGTCGTCGAGCTTGCCCTCGAGCAACAGGGCGCGAAACTTCTCCCGCGTTCGCTGATAGCTCTCCTCGCCGAGCGGGTCCTTGGATTGGCCGCGTTCGTCCATCGCGCCGAACCCGGGAGGATGCGGCAAAAGCATGTCGAGGAGCCGCTCTTCGGCCAGTTCCTGGGCTTTGGCTTTGTTGATGTCGCGTTGTTCTTCCTGGACGATGTTTCGCGCCAGTTCGACGAGGTCGCGGATCATGCTCTCCACGTCCCGGCCCACATAGCCCACCTCGGTGAATTTGCTGGCTTCGACCTTGATAAAGGGGCTTTTCGCGAGCTTGGCCAGGCGTCTTGCGATCTCGGTTTTCCCGACGCCGGTGGGGCCTATCATGATGATGTTCTTGGGCGCCACGTCCTCCGCCATCTCGGGCGGCAGTTGTTGTCTGCGCCAGCGGTTTCTGAGCGCAATCGCCACCGCCCGCTTGGCGTCTCCCTGGCCGATGACGTAACGGTCGAGTGCCTCGACGATTCGAGCAGGCGTGAGGTTTTCCATCACAGGGTTTCCACGGAAATGTTCTTGTTGGTGTAGACGCAGATGTCCGCTGCGATTTCCAGAGATTTTCTTACGATGTCATCGGCGCTGAGGTCAGGCTCCAGACTCAGCATGCCGCGCGCAGCGGCGATGGCCATCGACCCGCCGCTGCCAATGCCGAGTACGCCGTCATCGGGCTCGATGATGTCGCCCGTGCCCGAGAGGATGAGCGAAGTATTCTCGTCCGCCACCGCCAGAAGAGCTTCCAGGCGGCGTAAGACCCTGTCCGTTCTCCAGTCCTTTCCCATCTCCACGGCGGCGCGCGACAGGTTCCCCCGGTATTCCTCGAGTTTGCCCTCGAAGCGCTCGAACAAGGCGATGGCGTCGGAAGCCGAACCCGCAAAACCGGCGAGCACCTTGCCGTCTCCGAGCTTGCGGATCTTCACGGCCCCATGCTTCACCGCCGCATCTCCTATGGTGACCTGCCCGTCCCCGCCCAGGGCCGTTCGTCCCTGGTAGCGCAGCGCGAGAATCGTCGTGGAGCGAATAATTTCACCTGGCGTCGTCATAAGTCATCCTCGTTCGTGCTTCATCTTCGCCCTGGGGTGCGCGTCGTCATATACGGCGCGCAGATGGGAGAAATCCACTTGAGTGTATCTTTGCGTCGTGGAGAGGCTCGCGTGCCCCAAAAGTTCCTGAATCGATCTCAGGTCGGCCTCCTGGCTTTCCAGCAAATGCGTCGCCGCCGTATGGCGAAGGGCATGAGGTGTGAAATGATAGCTGAAACCGCCTTTTTTTTCATACGCGCGGAAGATGGTGCGCACGAATGCCGGCGAAATCCTTTTGTTCCGCTTGTTGATGAAAAGGGGTGATTCCGCGAGCGGGTCTGGTTCTATCTGTGCGAGATGGCCGGTTACGGCTTTGGCCGCCTCTTTGGTGATCGGCACGATTCTCTCTTTTCTTCCTTTGCCGCGAACGCGGATGAGCCTTTCCGCCATGTTCAAATCGGAGCGATTCAGCCCCGTCAATTCGCTGACCCGCAAGCCCGATCCGTAAAGGAGTTCGAAAATCGCCTTGTCCCTCATGCCTTCGGGGGTCGACGTGTCGGGCATCTCCATGAGGCGAACGGCGTCATCGACGGGCAGGAAGGTGGGCAAGGGCCTTTTTTCTTTGGGAGAGGGCACTTCACCCGCCGGGTCCGCCACGGAGAAGCCCTCTCGCCTTAAAAACCGGAAGAGGCTGCGTATGGTCGACAGATGCCGGTTCACCGTCGTCGCAGATACTCCCTTGCGGTATAAAAATCCGAGGTAGCCGCGGACGGCCAGCGAGTCGATTTTGTCCAGCGGAACCGGCTTTTGCGCCCAATCGGTGAGAAATTCATCGAAGTCTTTCAGGTCCGACGCGTATGCGCGAACGGTGTGCTCCGAACTGTCGCGCTCATCGCGCAGATGCGCTTCAAAAAGTTCCCGGGCTTCGCTCAGGCTGTTTGTGAGGCGAATTTGTTTCGCCATTGCTCCAGATCCTCGATAGCGCGATTGGTGACGTGCTTTTTCCTGAATTTTTTGGGAACGCGCTTTTCCAGGGGCGGAAAGAGGCCGAAGTTGATGTTCATGGGCTGGAAATTTCTCGGATTCGCTTCGATGATGTAGCGATTCAAGGCGCCGAGCGCAGTCGTCTTGGGCGGAGGAGCGATGGGCTCCCCCTGAATGGCGGCCGCCGCGTTGATTCCGGCGATCAGGCCGATGGCGGCCGATTCGAGGTATCCTTCCACGCCGGTGAGTTGGCCCGCCATGAAAATATGCGGGTGACGCTTGAGTTGCAGGGTAATACGCATCAGGCGCGGCGCATTGATGTAGGTGTTCCGGTGCAGGCTTCCGTAGCGCAGAAAACGCGCATTTTCGAGAGCGGGGAGCGTCGAGAAGATACGTTTTTGCTCCGGGTAGCGCAGCCGGGTCTGAAAACCCACCATGGAGAAGTAATCTCCCGTCAAATCCTCGCGCCTGAGTTGCGCGACCGCGCAGTATGTCTCTCCCGTTTCGGGATGCTCCAGTCCCACGGGCTTCATCGGTCCGAACGCCAGGGTGTCTTTTCCGCGGGCGGCCATTTCTTCGAGAGGAAGACAGCCCTCGAAGTAGATAGCGCGCTCGAATTCCCGGAGGGGGATTTTCTCGCCAACGAGGAGATCCTCGACGAATTGGTAATACTGTGTTTCGTCGAGGCCCAGATTGAGATAGTCGCCCTCGCCGCCTTCTTCGTTGCCCTTTCCGTAGCGCGACCCGGTGAACGCCACCGACATGTCGATGCTGTCCGCGTACACGATGGGCGAGATGGCGTCATAGAAATACAGATACTTGCCTTGCGTCAGCCGGGCGATTTCAGCGGAAAGGGAATCGCTCGTCAGCGGGCCGGTGGCGACGATGGTGAGGGTTTTATCCTCCAAATCACGGATTTCTTCCCTGTAGACGGTGATTCGCGGGTCGTTTTCGACCGCGTCTGTGATCGTCTTGCTGAAAGACGCCCGGTCGACGGCCAACGCCAGGCCTGCGGGAACCCGGCAGGAATCCGCTCCCCGCAGGATGAGCGAATCGAGTTTGCGCATCTCTTCCTTCAGAAGGCCCGAGGCGTTTTCCACCGAATTCGAGCGGAACGAATTCGAACAGACGAGTTCGGCCAACCCGCTGGTTTCATGGGCAGGCGTTTTCTTGTGGGGGCGCATCTCGTAGAGGTCGACTTCGACGCCCCTCCTGGCTGCCTGCCAGGCGGCTTCACAGCCCGCGAGGCCACCGCCGATGATCCGCAGTCTCTCGCTCAAGCCGAGGCCTCCCGGGCGGGAGCGTTTTTCGAGGCTTCCATCCGCTCGACGAGTTCAGGGGGACATTCTACCGCATATCCGCACTCTTTTTGTGGACAGACGAGTTGGTTCCCGTTTTTCTTGGTCGTCTTGATGGTGAGGAGGGGATTCCCGCAGGAAGGGCAGGGCTGCGCCACGGGCCAATCCCATGCGATGGTCTTGCACCCGGGGAAGCGGTTGCACCCGTAAAACGGCTTTCCTGTGCGGCGGGAGCGCCGCTCCACCAGTTCTCCGGTGCAACCCTCTGTGGGACAGGGTACGCCGGTGGATTTGGGAGCAGCGGCGGCCTGTCCGTTGCCGTGCGCCTTTCTTTTCTTGTGCGTATCTGGAAACGCCGTGCAGGAGAGATATATTCCGTAGGGTCCTCGTTTCGCCTGCATGGGCGCGCCGCACTCCTCGCAGGGCTGGGCGATTTCCTCGATGCGGGACATCTCTTCCGCCGCTTCCGGCTCAGGCTCGCTTTCGGTGGGGATATTCTCCGAATAGCGGCAGTCCGGATATCCCGAACAGGAGATGAACCAGCCGTTTCTGCTGAATTTTTTCACCAACTCGCGCTCGCATTCAGGGCAATTTCTGCCGATGGGCTCCCCTTTGGTCTTGAGGTTCGGCAGTTCCTCTTTGGCTATCTGAATTTTCTTGTCGAAGTTGTCATAAAAATCTTTCATCACGGGCAGCCAGGGCGTCGTCCCGTTCTCGATGTCGTCGAGGTATTTTTCCATTTTCGCCGTAAAGCCCACGTCGATCTGGTCGGGAAAACCCCGGATAAGGAGGCGGTTCACCTCCCGGCCAAGGGAGGAAGGCGTGAATTGCCTGCGCCTTCTTTCGATGGCGACGTATTTGCGCTTCTCCAACGTGTCCAGGATGCTCGCGTATGTGCTCGGGCGGCCTACGCCGTCTTCCTCCAGCTCCTTCACCAAAGAGGCTTCCGTATAGCGCGGCGGAGGCTGTGTGAAGTGCTGCTCGGGAGTGACGCCGGTGGGAGCGGATTCGGATTTCACGAGCGATAGAGGGTCACCGTCTTCCAGAGGCGGCAGAAGCCTGTCTTCCCCGGAATTTGACGGTCTGGTTTTCGGGGCGTCCGCGTCGATCCGGGGCTCGAAATTGGTTTCATATACCCTCAAGAAACCTTTGAATTTCAAGACGGAACCGCTCGCCCGCAGGAGGAGTTCCTCATTGTCTTGAGGGTCGAGGGTGATGTCCACGCTCGTTTGATCGTAGACGGCCGGCGCCATCTGGCTTGCGAGGAAGCGCCTCCAGATAAGGCTGTAGAGGGAGTATTGCTCTGGTTTCAGGAAAGCGCGCACCTTCTCGGGCGTGAGCCCGACGTCGGTGGGCCGAATCGCCTCGTGCGCGTCCTGGGCCGTCTCTCTCGTCTTGAAAACGTTGGGCTTTCCGGGAAGGTGGTCTTGCCCGTATTTCGCCTGGATATAGGCGCGCGCCGCGGCGATGGATTCGGGCGCGAGACGCACGGAATCCGTCCTCATATAGGTGATGAGGCCGACGTTTCCCGCTTCGCGTCCTAAATTCACCCCTTCATACAATGATTGAGCGATGCTCATGGTCTTTTTTGCGCCATAACGCAGTTTGCTGGAGCTTTCCTGCTGGAGGGTGCTTGTAATGAAAGGAGCGGGCGGTCTGCGCCGACGCTCTTTTTTCTCGACCCTGGAAACCCGCAAGCCGGCACTCGCTATTTTCCCCGCCAGTTCCGTCGCTCTGGATTCATCCGGTATTTCGGCTTCTTTCCCGTCGATACGGTGCAGTTTGGCTTCAAAGCGGGGCTCAAGGCCTGTTTTTTCCAGATTCGCCGTGATGCTCCAGTATTCTTTCGGCTCGAAGGCTTCTATCGCGTCTTCTCGCTCGCATATCAGTTTGAGCGCGACCGACTGCACCCGGCCCGCGCTGAGGCCGAATGCGACCTTGTTCCAGAGTATTTCGCCGGAGAGTTTGAAGCCGACGATTCTGTCCAGTTTTCGGCGGGTTTCCTGCGCGTCCACTTTTCTCTGATCGATTCGACCGGGTTTCGAAAGCGCCTCCTGCACCGCACGTTTCGTGATCTCATTGAACGTCACCCGGTAGAATTCGCTTTCGGCCCCGGAAGCCCCGAGGAGTTCCTGAATATGCCAGGCGATGGCTTCGCCCTCGCGGTCCGGGTCCGGGGCGAGATAAATCTCCTTCGCCGCCGTAGCCGCCTTGCGCAACTGATCTATGGTCTTTGCTTTTCCCTGAATGACGCCGTAATCGGCCTTGAAATCGTTGTGAACGTCTATTCCCATTTTGCGCTCACCCGTTTTTCGCAAATCCCGCACATGGCCCCGCGATGCGAGGATATCGAAATCCGAGCCCAGGAATTTCTGGATGGTGCGCACCTTCGTCGGTGATTCCACGATGAGAAGTTTGGACGCGGATTTCCCGGCTCTCGGGCCGGTGGAGCCACTTTTCCGGGCATTACGCCCGGCCGAAGAGCGCTTCGAGGCCATTTTGTTCGGCGTTTTTTTGTCGTTCATTTACTTTCTCGCGCCCGCTGGCTGTTTTCCGGGGCGCCGTTTACGGATGAACCTTCCTGGTGAGCGGCCATGGTTTCCCGATTTGCAATCGTTTGCATTTTGCGGGCGAATTCCTCAAATTTGAGTTTCCCTATCGACGAGCGAGCCGGTTCTCTTATCATGAAACCCGTTCGTACGTTCCTGAATTCGTTTGTCTGACGAGGCCTCCCAGCTCCAGACGCAACAAGGCGGATGAAACTTCCTGCGCCGGCAGACCTCGCTGTTGAGTTAGTGCTTCTATGGTGCTGTCTCCATTCTCCAGCAAGAGCAAAAGCGCGTATTCATCATCCGTGAGATTCGCCTGCCGTGTCGCCTTTGGAACTTCGCTGACTTCGCTTTTTTCGGGACCCAATCCCTTGACTCGAATGTGCGCTGGATTATCTAGCATATTTCGGGCGTATTCGGGAAGAGCGTTGATGATGTCATCCGCGTTTTCCACTAGGTGCGCTCCCTCTCTGAGGAGGTAATGGCAGCCGGTGCTTTTCCGGGTATGAACGGATCCCGGCACGGCCATCACCTCGCGTCCCTGTTCGAGCGCCAGCCGGGCGGTCAGAAGCGCACCGCTTCTTTGCGCCGCCTCGACGACGACCGTCGCCAGGGACAAACCGCTGATGAGCCGGTTTCTCCTGGGGAAATTCTCTTTTCTCGGCTGAGCGTGAAGGTGAAATTCGGAAATCACGGCCCCGTGGGCGGCGATCTCTCGTCTCAACTCCTTATGGTCGGCCGGATAGTTCCGGGTCAAACCGCACCCGAGGATGGCAATGGTTCTTCCTCCTGCCTCGAGCGTGGCTTTGTGGGCTTCCGCATCGACCCCGTAGGCCATTCCGCTTACGATGGTGACGCCCTTTCTGGAGAGGTCGGCCGCAAGCTGCCTCGCAACCCGCCTTCCATAGTCCGTCGGGCGCCGCATGCCGACGATGGCGACGGCAAGGCGGTCCGCTTCAAGGATTTCCCCTTCGGTGAAAAATGCGCCCGGAGGGGCGAAAATCTCACGCAGAGGCTCGGGATATCGGGCGGAATCGCGCGTGATGACAGTTGTGTTCAGTTTCGATGCCTCTTGACGGATTCTGGCGGCCAGATCGGTTGGAGAATCCTTTTCGAGAACTTCACGCGCTTTTCTGCCGCAAAGGCGAGCGAAGACGTCGGGGGGCGCTTCCAAAGCATCCGCAGGGTGGGCAAACGATTCCGTCAGTCGATTCAGGCGCTCGGGCGTCATGCCCGGCAGGGTCTGCAAGACGAGCCAGGCATCGGCTTCGCTCAAGGAATATCGATTCCCGGAACGCGTCATGGGATTGGGGGTGCTCATTCACGATCTCCGGCTTTCATGAACCCTGAACCCATAACATGGATTCCGCATCTCCTGTCAAGATGCTGGAAAAGCTCAAGGCGAGGGGAGTGAGGTTCATTTTTTGTCACCAGGTTTTTTTCGTGTGAAATGCCGGAGATTCTGGAGTTGGACCCTCGCTTTTTTCGATATCGGGTGCGAGGGGAAACTTTCCACCAGTTTTTCAAATTCAAGCGTTGCGTTGAGGGGGAAATTCCGCCGGATATAGGCAAGTCCTCGTTTGTAATAGGCGTCCGGAACTTTCCGGCTGTTGGGGTATCTTGTGATGAGGTTGAGAAACTCGTCCAACGCCTCGGGGTATTGTTTGAGGGCGTAGTAGGCTTCGCCGAGCCAATACTGGGAATGAGCAGCCAACTGACTTTTGGGGTACAGGCGCAAGAAAAGGCGAAATCCGCGAATGGCCGCCTCGGTCTTCCCGTCCCGGACGGCGCGATAGGACTTGTTGTATAGCGCCTGCGGAGGGATTGACACGCGTCCGGGTTTTTTCGGCGTTACGGCCGGCTTACCGGGCGCGGGTTCGGGTGTTCTCATCGTTCGTCGCGGCGGTGAGGGGGCCGGGAAGCTCCTTGCGATGATGTTTTCCCGCCTCAGCCTTTCCAGGGTGGCTCCCAAAGAGTTGTTTTTCTTTTTCAGGCCACGGATTTCCTCGGTAAGCGTCTCGATTTTCCCGGCGGATTCGGACACTTGAACCTCAAGGCGCGCATTACGTTCTTTGGCGGCGGACAGTTCTTTTTCAAGCGCCCTCCTGCCGGAAGCACGCTCTGGCGCCTCTGAAGGGGCCGGACCTGGATTGAGTTGGGGGAAGTTGGCGCACCCCGCCATGAACATAGTGAATGCCAATGCGCATACACTCCGCCGCATGTCATCTGTCCTCAGGGCGGCAAAATCACAGAAAAAACGCAGGGCACCTCATTATAGGCGGACGACCTCGAAGCCTTCGCGATGCAATTCGGCGTCGCCTTTGATGACGAGTTGTATGTTGAGCAGGCTTTCGAGTTCTTCCACGTGTCTTCTTTCTTCATCGAGGAGAAGATCCACAACCTCGGGGTGGACGTTGATGAGGAATTTTGCGGCATCCTTGTGCGCTCTTCTCATCCGGCGCACCTCCCGCATGGCTTCGTAGCTCACCGAAATCGCGGATTTCACCTGTCCACGACCTTCACAATAGGGACACGCGGTGCAGAGTGTTCTCTGGATGCTGTCGCGAACGCGCTTTCGGGTCATCTCGACAAGCCCCAGTTCGCTTATCTTCAAGATGTTGGTGCGCGAGCGGTCTTTTCTGAGCTCTTCTTTGAAGGTGTTGAATACTTTGTCCCTGTTCTCTTCTTTTTCCATGTCGATGAAATCGACGATAATGATTCCGCCCAGATTGCGCAGGCGCAATTGGGCTACGATTTCCCGCACCGCCTCAAGATTGGTTTCGAGAATCGTCTCCTCCGGGCTCTTCTTGCCCACGAATCGTCCGGTGTTGACGTCGATCGTCGTAAGCGCCTCGGTCTGATCGATCACGATATAGCCGCCGTTCCTGAGCCACACGCGTTGGCCGAGCGCGCGTTCGAGTTCGAGTTCGACGCCGAAATAATCGAATATCGGTTCATCGCCGTCGTAGTGCTGGAGTTTTGGAACCAGGTGCGGATAGTAGTTTTGCAGGAATTTCCTGGTCTTCAGGTATTGCTCCTTGTCGTCGATGATCATCCTGGCGACGGAAGAATTGAACAAGTCCCTGACGGTCCGCTCGATGATGTTCAAATTCATGTGAATCCGGGATGGGGCCGAAGCCGAGTCGTTCTTGACCAGAATATCTTCCCAAAGCGCGTGCAGGAAATTCACGTTGGCTTCGATGTCCTGGGCCGGCATGGTTTCACTCGCCGTGCGCACGATGTATCCAGCCCCCGGTTGACGGTTTTTGCGTACCAGTTTCTTGAGCCTTTTTCGCTCATCTTCGTTTTCGATTCGCCTGCTGATGCCGATTTGCTTGATCGTAGGCATGTAGACCACGTATCGGCCTGGCAGGGTGATATAGCTCGTAAGTCGGGAGCCTTTGGTGCCCAGGGGTTCTTTGCTGACCTGGACGATGACGTCCTGGCCATCTTTCAGTAGGTCTTCTATGTGCCGGTCTTCTTTATCCCAACGACGCGAACGCTTGCCGACGAGGGTGCGCTGAGAGCCATTCTGCTGCTCGTAATCGCCGTTGTCGTGTTCATCGCCGTTGCCGAAGTCATTGCCTTCAAAATCCAGATCGTCGTCGTCATCCGCCTGTTCGGCCGCGAGTTTTCTGTAATTCTCGATGGACTCGATGGTATCCACGTCGCTTACGTAGAGAAAGCCCGCTTTTTCCAGCCCGATGTCTACGAACGCCGCCTGCATTCCAGGCAGCACTTTCGTCACTTTTCCCTTATAGATGTTGCCGACGATGCTCTTGCCGCTTTCGCGTTCGATATAAAGCTCGGCCGCTACTCCGTTTTCAAGCAGAGCGATACGCGTCTCGAACGGCTCGGCGTTGACGACGATTTCAGACGGCATGAGCTATTGGGCGGGGCGTCCCCGCTCTCCAGTGGACGGAGATTTTCCGAATCCGGGTTCTCAGGCACGCTTCGGGAGACAACCCGAAGCACCTGGCGAGAATTTCCGTCACTTTCGGCTTGATGCCGTCCTCATAGCGTAGCGTGAGATGCAGGCGAATGACGGCGTTCGTCGATGATTCGAGCGAAAAGCGAGCGATGGATGGCCGCGCGTCGAAATGTTTTATCTTTCCTTTGTGCTCGCGCGTTATTTCGATGCACTCCTCATCCATGAAGTCTCCGATGACGGTTTCGATCTGCGAATCCGGCGCTTCGGGCAAGTCCAGGTCTTTTCGCAACAAGGAAATTTCATAGGTCGCTGCGCTGAGCGCATTGGCGGACGAAGGCGTTTTCCCCTCGATGCGCCATCCAGAACGGGGCTTGAGGCCTCGCGGGAGTTCTCGTTTCAGGTTTTTGAATAAATCGCCCAACGGGATTTGTCCGTCGACCTCCAAAAGCGAGAAATCCACCACCTCCGCGCGGCTTTCCACGCCTACGGGCAATGCATGAGAGAAAACAATTTTGGGGTGCGGGTTGAAGCCTTTGGAGTGTTCGAGGCGATAGCCTGCGCGCTGAATGGCGCGGATGAAGGTTCTCAGAATCTCCAGGTGACTCAAAAAGCGCAGGTCCCCGGATTTTTCGTAGATAAACCTGAATTTGCGGATGGGTGCGTCGGGCTGTTCCTCGCCGAGGCCGGGATTGTCCTCGTGTGCGCCCTCGAAGCCCACCGGAACGGGGCCGGATTCCCGGGCGACGCTCTTGCGCCTCCTTTGCCTGGGGCGGTGCGGTTCAGGCCGGGCCTTGGCGATTGCGAGCTCCACCGGCTCGACGGGAGAAATATCCAGTCCGGGCGGCAAATCCGCCGCCTGAACCATACCGCCGGCCTGGATGGGCGCGTTGATAACCGGGAGAGGGGAATTCTCAAGCGGAAGGGGTTTTTCGTAGTGGTATTTGATGCCCCTGTATTTATCCAGAATCCCGCATTGGCCGCACGCCTCGTAGCGGCAATCGCCGATGGTGACCTCTCGCAGCGAGCGTTTCCAGTCGGCGAGTTGGTACTCCTTCGTCACCCCGCAGTCGAGGTGGTCCCAGGGCAGCGGGGCGTCTTCCGGTATCTCGCGGTATGCGTACCATTCCGGGTCGAGGCCATGCTCATCGAAGGCGGCCATCCACTTCTCGTATTCGAAAAACTCCATCCAGCCGTCGAATTTGCATCCCATGTCGACCGCCGTCTCGATGACGTCCGCCTGGCGGCGATCGCCTTTCGAGATGACCGCCTCCAGAAAACTGTGCTCGGGATTCGACCAATGCAGCTTGATCCGCCGATCGGGCACCGCCCGCTTGATGAAATCGAGTTTCGCCTTGATTTCCTCTTTCGTGTTCTGGGGAAACCACTGGAACGGCGTATGGGGTTTCGGCACGAAAGTGGAAAGGCTGACGTTGATGAAGCGGAACGGTTCGCCCGTTTTTCGCGAGCGCATCTTCATGCAGGACATGAGCATGTTCGCCATTTCCTGCAGATCGTCGAAATTCTCGGTGGGAAGACCGAGCATGAAATAGAATTTCACGCCCGGCCAGCCGGTATCGAGGATGTCCTGAAGGTTTCTCTTGAGATCCGCTTCGGTCAGCACCTTGTTGATGACGTTGCGCAGGCGCTCGCTTCCCGCCTCCGGAACCAGGGTGAAGCCCGTGCGGCGCACCCGCGCAATCTGGGCCAGGAGATCCGGGCTCATCGCTCCGACGCGGAGCGACGGCAGGGAGATGGAGGTCTGCATCGGGGCGAGGCGCTCCATCATGCGGGGGACAAGGCCCTTCAGGGGCTGATAATCGGCGATGCAAAGCGACGAGAGGCTGATTTCCTCATAACCCGTGTTTTTGAGGGATTCCTCGGCGAGTTCGAGAACTTTGTGCGGGTCCCGATCCCGAACGGGGCGATAGACCATCCCTGCATGACAAAAACGGCATCCCCTCGTGCATCCGCGCTGCACTTCGAGCGTCACCCGGTCGTGCACCACCTGGGTGTAGGGGATGACGGGCTGCGTGGGGTGGGGCGAATCGTTCAAATCTTCCAGTACGCGCGCCAAAACGGGTTCCTGATGTCCGCTGACGTGATGGAAACTTTTCACCTCGCCGTCAGGCTCGTGTTCAACCCTATAGCGGCTCGGGACGTAGATTCCGTCAATCTCCTCGAGCATCTCGAGCAGCGTTTCTCTGGGCGCGCCCGCTTCCCGCCAGTTTTCGTGAGTCTTGATGACCTCGGGGAAAAGTTCCTCTCCGTCTCCGAGGGCGACGGCGTCGAAGAAAGGCGCCATCGGCTCTACGTTGAACGTCACGGGACCGCCTGCGATGACGAGCGGGTCTTCTCTCCGCCTTTGGGCGGATCGCCTGGGGATGCCGGCCAGATCGAGCAGCAAGACGATGTTGCTGGCGGCCAGTTCGTAGAGAAGCGATATTCCCAGTATATGGAACTGCCGGACGGGCGTTCGGCTCTCCAGCGTGGTCAGGAGCGCGTTTTTGCTTCTCAGGATGGTTTCGAAATCATCCCAGGGAAGAAAAACCCGCTCGGCGGCGACATCTTCCTCTTCGTTCAATAGGTGATAGAGTATGCGGATGCCGTTGTGCGACATGCCGACTTCGTAAGTATCCGGGAAGGCCAGAGCGACGCGGTTCCTGACCTTGGCGAGGTCTTTGTGGATCGAATTGACCTCGTTGCCCAGATAACGCGAAGGTTTCTGGACGAAGGGGAAAACGTCCCGTGCGTAGTCTAATTTCATTGTAATCAGCCTGTTAAAGCCTCTCGCCATATGCGAGGAGGCATATTTTCAATTCTTGTTCCCCGACCTGCGCCTATTGGGGGTCTGGGCGAAACAATCTCTTATAATGACGGAAACGGAAGGAATTGGCAACCGGTATATATGCGGGGGGTATATGCGGAATGCGGGCCGTCTCGTTTCCCGGTGAATGTTCCCGTATATTGGTCATCAAATTTGAACGAGTGCGCTTTGCCGTAATTCAGTTTAGCAGGTATTTTCTCAAAGTGTTTCCGGGAGATATGATTTACGAATTCTTGACTACTTCTAATCGACTCAGGGAGTTTCGCTGATGGAACCGATGAATTTCTTGCTCTTGATGGATGATGAGCACACCCAGCAGACCTTGGGTTGCTATGGCCACCCACTCGTGAAAACGCCGAACATCGACGCGCTCGCTGCGGCAGGTACGCGGTTTGAGAGCGCCTATACGAACTGCCCCATCTGCGTGCCGGCCCGCGCGAGCTTCGCCACGGGCAAGTATGTGCATGAAATCAGCGCCTGGGACAATGCCCACCCCTACGAGGGAGAGCCGCCGAGCTGGGGTCATCGCCTTCAGGAAGCCGGCGTGAGAACCACCTCGATCGGCAAGCTCCATTACCGAAGCGCCGAGATTCCCGTGGGTTTCGACGAGCAGCTCATCCCCCTGCATCTGCCCAAAGGTGGAATAGGTGATATCCACAGCGCGGTTCGCGATGAGAAGGGCCTGCCTCCCAGGAACCATCCGGAGTGGATGGCCGAGCGCATCGGGCCGGGAGACTCGAAATACATTGCATATGACGGGCAAATCACGGATTTGGCCTGCGAGTGGATAACTCACGAAGCGCCCAAACACGGCGAGCGGCCCTGGGCGTTGTTCGTCTCCCTGACGTGTCCTCATTTTCCATTCATTGGGCCGCCCGAGTTTTACGAACACTATCCGCTGGAAGACATTCCCCTGCCCAAGCCGCATCCTTCGGGTGGTTACGATTGGCACCCGTGGATTGCGGCGCTCCATGAATGCGCCCCGTACGATATTTATTTCGATGACCACAAGCGCCGCGTCGCTCTGGCGTCTTATTTCGCCATGATCAGCTTTGTGGATTCGAACGTCGGGAAAATCCTGAACGCCCTGGAGGAATCGGGTTTTAAGGACAACACGCGGGTGCTCTTCGCCAGCGATCATGGGGACAATCTGGGCGAGCGGGGTCTTTGGGGAAAATCCACCATGTATGAGGAGTCGGTCGCCGTGCCTCTCATCGTCTCAGGCCCGGACCTTCCGAGGGGCAAGGTATCGCGAACGCCGGTCTCGCTTATCGATCTTTATCCCACAGCGCTCGATTGCGCAGGTTTGCTTGAGAGCGGCGAGGAAGCGCAGCTGCATGGCGATTCCATGTTCCGGATCGCGAATGAACCCGATGACACCGAGCGCGAGATTTTCAGTGAATTTCATGCGCTCGGCGCCAAGACGGGGTTGTTCATGATTCGTCGCGGACGCTACAAGTATATCCATTACGTGGGGCACGAACCCGAACTCTTCGATCTGGAGACCGACCCCGAAGAGCGGCGCGACATCTCCAGGAGCCCGGCGCACCAATCCATTCTCTCGGAGCTTGAAGCGTGCCTTTTTCGCATCCTTGACCCCGATGAGGTGGACAGGCGCGCAAAAGCGGAGCAGGCGGCGCTCGTCGAGCAGCACGGCGGGCGCGACGCCGTGATCGCTATCGGGAACAGTTTTGCGTCTCCGCCCCCGGGAGAGGAGGAGTACGGGGAATAGGGGGAGGTCAACTGAACATGGGAGTGAGGCTTTTTCTTCTCATGCTGACGTTCAGGACCAGACCGATGGCGATGAAAGACGAGATGGAGGCGCTCCCCCCGTAGCTGACCAGGGGGAGCGGAATTCCGACGATCGGCAGCAGGCCGAGCGTCATCCCGATGTTGAAGATGATGTAGAGGAAAAATGCCGTGGTGATGCCTACGGCGAGAAGGGCGCCTTCCTTGTCGGCGGCGTTCAGCGCCGCGCTCAGACACCGCAGAATAAAAATGAAGAACAACGCCAACACCGTGACGCTGCCGATGAAACCCAGTTCTTCGCTTAGTACGGAGAATATGAAATCGGTGTGTTTCTCGGGCAGGAAATGAAGCCTGCTCTGCGTTCCCTGTAGAAGTCCTTTGCCCCAGATTTCTCCGCTTCCGACGGCGATGATGCTTTGCATGCTCTGGTAGCCGGCGCCCAGGGGGTCGGCGTCCGGGTTGAAAAGCGTCAAAATACGGCGGCGCTGATATTCCTTGAGAAAAAACCAGCCCAGCGGCGCGCACGCGACCGCTACACTTCCGATGGTGAGCAGGACTCTTTTTTTGACGCCAACGGCGAGGGTCATCGCTCCTGCTATCAGGAAAACCGTGAGCCCGGTGCCCAAATCGGGCTGTCGGACAATCAGCAGCACGGGCACGAGCGCCAGAATGAATGCCGGGATGAGTTCCTTGAAGCCCATGGGCTCTTCTTCCTGGCGAGAGCCGAAATATCTGGCCAGCACGAGAATGACCGCCAGACGCGCGAGTTCAGAGGGTTGAAGTCGAAAGGGTCCGAAAACAAGCCAGCGTTTCGCGCCGTAGACCACCTGCCCGGTGAGGAGGACTGCGATGAGCAGAGCGATGACTAGGGCATAAAATAAATAGGCCCATCTCGTAAAGAAGCGGTAGTCGAAAAAGAGGATACAGAGCAACACGCATAATCCGATGGATGACCACAGCGCTTGCTTGAGGTGCAGGGAATTTTTCAGGAAAACGGGATTGGAATGAATGGCGCTGTAGATCATGTAGATGCCCGTCAAAGTGAGCAAAAGCGTGGCGAGAACGAGCAGCCAGTCCATCTGCGAGACGGCTCGCCGAAAAGGGGATGATTGAGAAGAAGCGATGCCTGTCATCGCCGCTCTCCCTGAGCCCGTTTGAGCGGGGCGGGCGGTTTTTCTTCAGTCTCGTTGTTCGAGGCCAGAATCTGTTGTTCGTTTTTCGTGAGATAAAAGGAAATGAGTTCTTTTGCGTATGGGGCGAAAAAAGACCCCGGTCTACCGGCGTTTTCTCCTAAAATGGCGATCGCAATGGTGGGGTTTTCGTAAGGGGCGAAAGCGACGAACCAGCTGTGGTCCCGGAATTTACGCGGCAATTCTTCGGGTTTTCTTTTGCGGCCCGTGTATTTGAGGTCGACGGTTTGGGCGGTGCCCGTCTTGCCGGCTACAAAGATGTTGGGCACCTGGGCTTTTTTCGCCGTACCTTTTTTGCCATGGACGGCCTCTTTGATCCCTTCTCGAACCTTCCGGAAAATTTTCTGGGATATCGGGATTTTGCGAATGAGTCGGGGCCTGGACTCGAAGAGCGGCTTGCCATCGGGGCTCAGCACTTTTTCCACGACGTAGGGTTTCCACAGATTACCGCCGTTCGCCACGGTGGCGATGAGGTTGGCGGCCTGCATGGGCGTAATGAGATTAAAGCCTTGCCCGATGGATACGCTGATCGTCTCGCCTTCGTACCATCTTTCCTTGAATCGACGGCGCTTCCAGGCATCCGATGGCACGAGACCTCCTTTTTCGGCCGCTCCGAAGCCGGTAGGCGAACCCAGGCCGAACATGCGCGCGTAATGCGCGATTCTCTTGATGCCCAGCTTGTGACCGTTGGTGTAGTAGTAAACGTCGCAACTCTGGGCCAGGGATTGGACGAAGTCGATAGGTCCATGCCCTTCTTTTTTCCAGTCCTGAAATATCCTTTTTCCGAATGGAAATGAGCCGTGACAAAGGATTTTTTCGTTGGAACGCACGATTTTCTCGTTCAGAATCGCGAAACCCATCACGATCTTGAAAATCGATCCGGGAGGGTATTGCCCTCGGATTGCCCGGTTCTCGAGCGGTTTCAAGGGGTCTTTCATGAGGCCTTTCCAGTCTTTGGCGTCAATGCCGCCGGCGAAGATGTTCGGGTTGAAGGATGGCTTGCTCACCATGGCCAAAATCGCGCCGTCCGAGGGGTCAAGAATGACGATGCTGCCCTCATGCGCTTCGAACAACTCTTCCGCCTTTTTCTGGAGTTCCATGTCAATCGTCAGATAGACGTTGTTCCCCGCTTTTTCCACAAATGGGCGGACGATGCGCAACTCTCTTCCGTAGGCGTCCACCTCCACTTGTTTGAAGCCGCTTTGCCCGCGGAGGAATCTTTCCTGGGTTCGCTCGACTCCGTATTGGCCGAGCAGGTCTCCCTGCCGGTAGTTCCGTTTTTTCAGGCGTTGCAGCTGGCGGTTGCTGACCTCTCCCATATAACCCAGAAGATGGCTCGCCTTCTCTTTTGAAGGATATTGCCTGAGAGGCGTCACTTGAACGAATACGCCGGGATATTCCGGCTTGTGCTCTTCCAGGAAGGCCATGGTTCTGCGGCTGATGTCCGCCTTGATAAGAAACGGCCGGAAGGGATTCGCAAGCCGGGTTCTTTTGTAGAGTTCCTCAAATGGTTGTTCCGTGATCTCGGACAGCAGCCGAATCGTCTGTTTTAGCTTTTTTACATTTTCCCGAATGAGATAAACGTTGAACGACGCGCGGTTGTCGGCAAGAAGTTCTCCTTTCGAGTCGAACACCATGCCCCTGGGGCTTTGCACGAGGCGGTAAGCAATCCGGTTGTCTTCGGAGAGGGTTCGGAATTTTTCGCCCTGGATCACCTGAAGGTTCCAGAGTCTGATGAACAGGACGAGAAGAATGAGGCCGAAACAGATGCCGAAAATGAGAACACGCCGCTTGAGCGCGTCACTCGTCGCGGGATTCGAGTTGAATGGCCACTCATTCATCTCAGGTTCGCTCCGGGTAGGGCGTGTCCGCATCGGATGGTAGCACCCTTTCCTCCATCTTTCCCAGAAGGCTGATGACAAAAGGCGCCAAAACGACGTTCAAGCCCGCCGTCTTGATTGAATCCATCCAATAAGTGGTGGGCAGCAATTGTGAGGGCACGAATATTTGCACGAGAATGAAAGAAAATAAAATGTTGAATATCGAGGCGAAAAACACCACCGCGCAGTGAAACATGACGAAGCGCGCCGTCATATTGGGTGTCAAGCCGCCCGTATAATGGCCAATCAGCCCTTTGAGCAGCGCGTTGAAGCCCAGCAAGCCCCCTGAGAGCACGTCCTCAAAAATTCCGAGGCTGAATCCTCCTATCAGGCCCGTTTCCCTGTCACGATTCAGACCCAGGTAAATTGTCGTAAGAAGCATGGCGTCTGGCCTGACGCCAATCCATATCGAGAAATAATCCGCCACGGACGTGTGCAGGACAATTGTCAGGATAGCGAGTATAATATAAAATAAAACAATCATTTCCAGGGGTTATCCTTAGGTTTCTTCATCAGGATCAGCACCTCTTCCAAATGGGTGAAATCCACAATCGCCTTGGCTTTTATACTCGGGAACAGCCCTCTGACGTCTGCGATTTCCGTTATATGGGCTACGGGGAGTCCTTTGGGAAAGATGCCCCCCAACCCGGAGGAAATGAGCAGGTCTCCGCGCTTCATTTCCGCGTGGAGCGGCATGTAGCGCACCTCGCTCTCTCCTTCCGAGGAGATGGCGAAGACCCCTTGCGCTCGCGAGCGCTGGGCGATGACATTGACGGCGCTTCTCGAATCGAGCAGGGGCAATACCTGGCTCACGTTGTTCCCTACACGGGTAATTCTTCCCACGAGGCCCTCCTGGTGCATGACCGGCATATTCTTGCGCACGCCATCTTGCGAGCCAAGGTCCACCAGCAGCGATTCTCCATAGATGCTCCTGTTGCGAGCCACAATCCGGGCGAGGCGAACGGGCGTCTCCTGATGCCTGGAAGCGGCAAGCAATTTCTCCAGACGCGCGATTTTCGATTTCAACTCCTGTACCTGCGCATGATTCGCTCTGAGCGATTGCAGTTTTTGTTTCAGCACGATGTTTTCTTCATGCGCATTCTTGAGGAGCAGGTATTTTTGCCAGAGTTCGACCGACCATTTCCTGGGGATGTCGGCGACTCGGATGGTCGACCCGACGAGGGAGAGAAGCGCTCTTTCAATCAAGGTGGATTGTCCCCGAATGCGCACACTCAGCGTCATGAGCGTGAAGCAGACGACAAACAACCCCAAGAGGAGGACCAGACTTCTGCGTTCGACGAAAAACTGAAACATAGCGTTCTAGGGTTTATTTTCAGAAACGCGTGAAAGCGCTATTGCGGGCAGTGACCGAAGCTTCTTTGAAGCAAGGCGGCTATACGGCCAGTTTTCCGAGCAAGTCGAGTTCATCGAGGACTTTGCCGGTTCCCATCACGACGGCGGAGAGCGGATCTTCCGCTACGGTGACGGGGAGACCGGTTTCTTCTTTGAGCAAAACGTCGATTCCCCGCAAGAGGCCGCCGCCGCCGGCGAGAACGATTCCCCTGTCCACGATATCGGCGGCTAACTCCGGAGGCGTTCTCTCGAGCGCGCCCCGGACGGTTTCGACGATGGCGCTAACGGGTTCGGACAAAGATTCGCGAACCTCCTCGTCCGTGATATGAACGGTTTTGGGAATGGCGGCGATCAAATCGCGGCCTTTTATCTCGAGCGTTTTCTTTTCTCCTATTTCATAGGCGGAGCCCACCTGTATCTTTATCTCCTCGGCCGTCCGCTCCCCGATCAATAGATTGTAGTTGCGTTTGATGTAGCTGATGATGGCTTCGTCCATCTCGTCTCCGCCGACGCGCACCGATTGGGCGTATACGATGCCCGCGAGCGAGATGACGGCCACCTCCGTGGTGCCGCCGCCGATGTCCACCACCATGCTGCCGCCGGGTTCCTCGACGGGCAATCCGACGCCGATGGCCGCCGCCATCGGCTCCTCGATCAGGTACACTTCCCGGGCCCCCGCATTCTCGGCGCTGTCCCGGACGGCGCGCCTCTCCACCTGGGTGATGCCCGAAGGAACGCAAATCACCATGCGGGGCCGTACGAAGGTTTTTCTGTTATGGACTTTCTGGATGAAGTAACGGAGCATGGCCTCCGTGATTTCGAAATTCGCGATCACGCCGTCCTTCATGGGTCGAATGGCCATGATGTTTTCCGGCGTCCTGCCAACCATGGCCTTGGCTTCCGAGCCCACGGCGAGCACGTGTTTGGAGTCTTTTTGCACCGTCACCACGGAAGGCTCGCGCAGGGCGATTCCCTTTCCCTTCACGTAGACGAGCGTGTTCGCCGTTCCAAGGTCGATGGCCAGATCGTTGGAGAACAGGCCCAGAATCGATGTTAACACCATGATGGAGGGAATTCCTTTTGGTGGAAGATGTCGTCTTCATTCCATGGGCGGTATTTCGATGAGGCCTATGATTACACTCCAAGTGAGAATAATCAAGGAAAACACCAATATCAAGGACGAAGGCGCTTCGATTCGATAAAAATTTCATCGGGTAGCAGGCCGGGTTCGTAATTATCGTCTCCTCTGGTTTGCGATGACGCGAGAGGTGGGCTATTTTCTCTCTTGTTTGCCGCTGAAATCGTGCTCGATCGCATGGGCGGTCGATTTGGGATTTAGAAGGAGTGCAACATTGATGCTTCGGTTTTTGAGGGAGAAGGGCAAAAGCTGGGTCCTGAAGGCGCTGCTGGGCTTCGTAGCGCTCACGTTCGTGTCTTTCGGCGGGTTCGCGCTCACGGACAGGCAGGTCGATACCGGAGGCGGCCGGGTTGCGGCATGGGTAGGGGATACGCCCATATCGGTGCACGAATTCGAACAACGCTATTATCAGCGGGCGGAAACGCTCAGGCGGCAACTGGGCGCCGCGTATAACGAAGAACTCGCGCGCAGGCTCGGCCTGAGGCGCCAGACGCTCGATGCTCTCGTTTTAGAGAAACTTCAGTTGCGCGAAGCCCGGCGGCTCGGCATCGAGGTCACCAACGCGCAAGTCGCCCTCCAGATACAAGCGCTCGCCCCCTTTCTGAGGGACGGGAAATTCGACGCTCAGCGGTATCGCAGCATCCTGGAGTCGAACGGCATCACTCCCCGTCAGTTCGAGGAAGAACAAAGGCGAGTCGTTTTGCTCAATCAGCTCCGAGACTATGTGAACCTGGGCGTGCTGGTCAGCGATCAGGAGGCGCGGGGCGCCTATGAGTGGAGAAACGCGGAAATCAAGCTGGCCGCCGTTCGCCTGAAACCTGAAACCTTCACCTCGGATGTGGCGAAGCTGGAAGCCGGCCTGAAGGCCCATTATGAGAAAAACAAGGACCAATTCAAGACCGGTCCACAGAGGAAGGTATCCTGGTGGTATCTGCCGTTTTCCGCAGTGGCGAAAGGGGTCGTACTCAGCGATTCGGACTTGAGGTCGCACTACACGCGAACCCGCGCGAAGTATGAGCGCAAGGAGAGCGTGTCGGTGAATCAGATTCTGTTGAAACTGCCTCCCGATGCCAAAGAGGAGCAAATCGAGGCGAGCCGCAAGCGGCTCGAAGGGCTGCGCGAGCGCATCATGAAGGGTGAGAAATTCACCGAACTGGCCAAAGCGCACTCTGAAGGCCCGGGAGCGAAGCGCGGGGGCGAGCTCGGCGTTTTCGCCAGAGGCCAGATGCTGCCTGAGCTTGAGAAGGTGGCCTACGCCCTGAAAAAAGGAGAGGTGAGCAAGCCGGTGAAGACTTCTTTCGGGATGCACCTGCTATGGGTGCGGGAGAAGGTCTTGCCAGGCGAGAAGCCCTTCGAGGAAGTGCGAACGCAGGTGGAAGAAGATTTGCGGGTCTTGCGCTCCAGGGAGCGGGCGAAAGATGAATTAAGGAAAATCCGCTACGCGGTGGAGGACAGGAAGGCGGAACCTCTGCTCGCCGGATTGCGGAAGGGGGAAACCGGTTTCTTTGAAAGAGGCCGCCTTCCGCAGACGGTGCCCGCATCCGCCGTCGTGAGTCAGCTTGCGTTCGCTCTGAGCGGCGAGGAGAAAATATCCAGGGAGCAGGAAGGGGGTGGGGGCGTCAGCTTCGTGCGACTCGAGGCGAAAAGAGCGCCTTTTGTTCCGGAATTCCCGGATGTGCGTGAACAGGTGGAGCGTTCATTCCAGCGCTTGAAGGGCGAGGAGATTGCGAAACGAAATGCGACGCTTTGGCTCCAGGAGTTGAATGATAAAAAACGCGACCTCTCCTCTATCGCCGGGGAACTCAAGCTTGAAGTGCTCAAGCCCAAAGCCTTCAAGCGGGCGGACGCGCCGGATGAGCTTGGTCCTTCTCAAGAGTTGGCGAGCCAGGCGTTCGGCCTCGTGAAGGGCGGGTTCGGGATGGCCCAGGCCGGTAGCGACGTGATTCTGTTCGAAGTGCTGGAGGGGCCGCAGACGGACATGAAGAAGTTCGATTCCGAGAAAACGGATTTCCGCCAAGCCCTGCTTCGCTTGAAGAAAGCGATGGTCTTCAATCAGTATCTGGAAAAACTCAGGCAGGCGGCCAGCATCCGCTTCGAGGAAGGGTTTAACCTGTAGCGGATTTCGGAGCAGTTTCTATTTTCCGGTTTTTCGGCCTCATCGCCAGAAATCTTCCCGATCCTCGGGCCTGATTTCGTGTTTTTCCTGCATGCCCTTCTCGAACAGGTCGGCCGCTTCTTTCTTCCTGGCCGCTTGCTGGCTCATCAGGTCCTGGATGTCGGGGGTCTTCTTCCTGGCCGCTTCCGCGAACGGGTCTTTCACCTGATGCCGCAGAATCCGTACGGAATCTTCCCCGAGCTCGAAGCGGATTTGATTCCCGGGTCCGGCGTCCAGGGATTTCATGACGTCCTTGGGAAGATGGATTCTTCCCCCCTGACCGATTTCGACGATGTATGGTTTCCTTTCGTTCATGAACAGTTCTCCTCCGAACCTGCTGGCCAGCCCTTCGTTTCGATTAGCTTAACAGGAGGAAGAAAAACTTGAAATACACCCTTGGGCGCGCCGGGGCTAGCCCCAGGTCAAGAGGTGCAGGCTGAGCGGATGGA
The DNA here is from genome assembly GCA_964440505.1 of uncultured Nitrospinaceae bacterium. GTDB lineage: Bacteria > UBA8248 > UBA8248 > UBA8248 > UBA8248 > Bin107. Next base: position 3,860 of record CAYTSP010000244.1, on the reverse strand, counting down.
TGAGGTGTGGATGATGGGGCACCGCGCGCACCGAAACGCCGTGCATGCCCGGTCTGCGGCATTCTATCTCGCCATGAAAACGGTATGCGCCACCGCCGAGGTCTTCCGAGAAGACCATGGGAGAGACGGCCTCGCCGGACAACAGGTTTTCCTCTTTCAGGCGTCCTTCGTAAATCTCGAGGCGGACTTCTTCGGGAGAGAGATTACCGAGAGAAACCTCCGCCTCGACCCTCATTTTTGCGCCCAGGGGGACGACGCCGTTTTGCGCCATCGATATCCGGGTGATCTCCACCCCGGGCCATGCGCGGTGCACCCGCTCTTTCCAGTCGGAGAGCGATTTGGCGGGAGTTCTCTCGTCCGCCATGAGACGCGCATGGTGCGCCCCCAGGGGCAGGTAGAATTTTTCCGCGTACTCGCGCACCATTCGACTCGTGTTGAAATAGGGGCAGAGGGATTGCAGTGAATTCTTGATCATCTCCAACCAACCGTATGGAATGCCCTCATCGCCTCGTTCATAGAAAAGGGGAACCACGACTTGCTCTAAAGTGTTGAACAGGCTTTCGCATTCCATCTCGTCCTGGTAGCCGGGGTCGTTGTACGTCTCGAGACCCCCGATGGCCCACCCCAAATGGCTTGCATACCCCTCCGCCCACCAGCCGTCCATAATGCTCAGGTTCAAGGCGCCGTTGGCGGCGGCCTTCATGCCGCTGGTGCCGCTCGCTTCTTGCGGGCGGCGGGGATTGTTAAGCCACAAATCCACCCCCTGCACGAGTTGCCGCCCGACGTGGATGTCGTAATCCTCCACGAATACGAGCTTGTCCCGAACGTTTTCCCTCCGGGCGAAATGGAGGAGTTCGCGGATGAAGCTCTTGCCCTCCATGTCCCTCGGGTGGGCTTTGCCGGCGAATATGATTTGAACGGGCTTTTCCCTGTTCGTGAGGAGCGAGACGAAACGCTCGGGCCTCTTGAGCAGGAGAGTGGCGCGCTTGTAGGTGGCGAAGCGTCTCGCAAAACCGATCGTTAGCGCCCTGGGGTTGGGGAGGATGGTCATGTTGGGACGCGTGACGCTTCCCAGCGGCCGCTTGAGAGCGTGCGCGCGGCAAAACCTGATGAGCCGCTCGCGGCTTTTCTCCCTGACGCCCCAGAGTTCACTCTCAGGTATCGAGGCGACTCTCTCCCAAATCTCCGGCTTGTCCGTCTCGTCCACCCAGGCGCCGCCCAGATGCTTGTCGAACAACTCCTTCATCCCGGGCGATATCCAGGTGGGGAAATGAACGCCGTTCGTGATGGAGTCGATGGGAATGTCCTGCTCGGGGACTTCCGGCCACATGGATTGCCACATCTTTCGCGAAACCTCGCCATGCAGTTTGCTGACGCCGTTCGCCGCCGATGAAAGGCGAAGTGCCAAGACGGCCATGTTGAAAGGTTCATCCCCCTGTTCAGGGTTCACCCGGCCCAGGCCCAGGAAGTCGTCCCACTCCATGGAGAGGGATTGCGCGTAGGTGCGGAAGTATTTTTCCATCATATCGGGCGGAAAAATGTCGATGCCGGCCGGAACGGGCGTGTGCGTCGTGAAGACGTTTCCAGCGGAAGTCAACTCCCGGGCCGCGCCGGCGTCGATCCCGAATTTCCCCATCGAGTAACGGATTCTCTCGAGCGCCAGGAAGGCGGAATGCCCCTCGTTCATATGGCAGACGACGGGCGGGAGATTCAGCTTGTGGAGCAGCCTCACGCCGCCGATGCCGAGCAGTATCTCCTGGCGAATCCGTGTCTCCATGTCACCGGCGTAGAGGGCCAGCGTGATTTCGCGCAGCGAGGGCGCATTCGAGGGGACGTTGGCGTCCAGGAGGTAGATGGGGTTGCGGCCAACCTGCACGTGCCAGACCTGAGCGGTGAGTGGACCGTCGGGGTAATCGACTTCCACCGTGATGGGTTCTCCGTTCTCATCGTTCTCCAGATGGAAGGGCGTGTGATGAAAATCGTTGTCCGGATAGCGCTCCTGTTGCCAGCCGTCCGGCCCTAAATGCTGGCGAAAATATCCCTGGCTGTAGGCGAGACCCACGCCGATGAGGGGCAGCCCCAGGTCACTCGCGGACTTCATGTGGTCACCGGCGAGGACGCCCAGACCGCCCGAATAGTTGGGCACGGATTCCGTCAGTCCGAATTCCATGCTGAAGTAGGCGATGCGCTGGTTCTCGCTCTTTTCGCTCTCGGGCAGGTTCTGGTACCAGGATGGTTTGTGGAGATATGCGTGAAGCTCTTTCAGTACGCCTTCCATCTCGCGGAGGAAATGCGCATCGCGCGCCGCTCCATCGAGCCGTTCCTGAGAGACGGAGCGCAGCATTTGCGCAGGATTATAGTGGCAATCCTCCCACAGGGCATCGTCCAGCCTGCTGAAAAGCGCGCGCGCGCGATGGTTCCAGTCGAAGGCGATGTTGTCTGCGATTTCTTCGAGCCCTTTTAATTCCGGAGGAATGCTGGGCACTACCTGAAACGAAAGCACGGTCGTCATTTTTTGTTCCCGATAAGGATTCTGGTTTATCCTGATTATACCGATTTTGTGAAGACGATTTTACGCACCTGGCCCGAATTATTCAGCGAGTCCATAGCCGCCTTTTTCCCGGAGCGCTACGTTGGGTCCCGGAGGCGAATATAAAACCATATATTTGAACAGCGCGTCACCCGTGCTCGTGATTTGGTGCATTTTGCCCGGAGGCACGAAAACCGCGTCGCCCGCCTCAACGGAAATCTTCTCGCCCTCGATGTCGATCACCCCCGTTCCGCTGATGATGTAAAAGGCGTGCTCCTCGGCGTCGTGCTTGTGGGCGGTGGATGTGAGACCCGGGTCGAATTCGTTGATGAGCAGGGCGAACTGTCTGGCGCCCACGGTCTCCTCATCCAGCAGAATGCGGAACATGCTCCTGCCGCCGGGCACGGGCAACTCTCCGCTCAGGGCTTCGCTCTCCCGCACGCGCAAGGGTTTATTATGCTGCTCGCTCATAATGCCTCCTTCCTTTCGTAGAATCGTGGCCTGAAATGTCAAACGTCCGGCTTCGCGGGAATACGCGGCTCATGGCGATTTTTCCTCGTACTGGAGGTACATGTGGTTTAGCGGGCCTCTGCCTTTCCCGATGGCCAGCGAATTTTCTATGGCGCCCTGAATGAAATCTTTCGCCCGCCTCACCGCCGAGGTGGTCGACTCCCCGTGCGCCAGCCCCGCCGCAATGGCGGAAGAGAGCGTGCATCCCGTGCCGTGGGTATGCGGTGTGTCGATACGCCTGCCCTCGAGCGCGACCTCGTTTTCTCCGTCGAAAAAAATGTCCACCGCCCCGTCGGTGATGTGGCCGCCTTTGAGCAGGACGCATTTCGCTCCCCGGTCATGGAGGGCCCGGGCGGCGTCTTTCATCTGGGCGAGGTTTTCTATTTCTCCGGTTTCGAGAATATCGCGCGCTTCTTCCGTATTGGGGGTGACGACCTCGGCCAGCGGAAAGAGGTTGTCGACGAGCGCGTCTCTCGCGTCGGGCGCGAGGAGGCGGTCGCCGCTTTTGGCGACCATCACCGGGTCGAGAACGACGCGCGCCAGCGCGTGCTCTTTGAGCTTTTCGGCCACGGTCTCGATGACGTCGACAGTGGCGAGCATGCCGATTTTCGCGCTCGCCACGTCGAAATCCGAACACACCGAGTCGAATTGCGCCGCGATGAAATCGGGCGGCGCGCCATGCACCCCCTGCACGCCCACGGTGTTTTGCGCCGTCAGCGCGGTGATGACCGAGGCGCCGTATACGCCGAATGCGCTGAAAGTCTTGAGGTCGGCCTGAATCCCGGCTCCGCCGCCCGAGTCCGAGCCCGCTATCGTCAGG
>CAYTSP010000243.1:0-3552 GCA_964440505.1 uncultured Nitrospinaceae bacterium | reverse complement strand
ACTGTTTCCGCTCCATCCCCTTTCCATGAACATTCTCGAGCGGACTCTCAGAACCGCATGTTGAGGGTGAGGAAGAAGGTGCGGCCCCAACCGGCCGCGGTAGGCCCGTCTGTATCGGAGGGGTTGGCTGTATGCGTCGAGAGTTTGGCGTCGGTGACGTTGTACACGCCCGCGGTCACCCGCAAGTTTTCCAGCCCCAGCGGCCGCTTCCAGTCGAGCGTCACGTCGTGGCCGGTCCAGGACTTGAACCTCCCTTCGCCCGATTGACTCTCGATTTCGGAGCGGTAGTTCGTTGACCAGAAAGCGGTGAGATTGCCACGCCCGGCCGAGACTTCGACGCGCACGGCATCCCGGGGGAGGGGATACCGCTGCTTTTCGCCCGCGATATGTTGTTCGGAGCTGCTGACGTGCCGCCAGAACCCGCGCAACCCGATAACGCCCCAATCCATTCTCCTGCGCGCGCCGTACCGGAAATTCACGCCCGAAATCTTGGTATCTACAACGTTCGCAAAGCTGTCGTGTATGGTGATGTCGCCGCCGATGCGCTCGATGCAGTCCTTCCGGTTGCCGCCCTGGCATTCCTGCAGGTTCAACATGGCCCAGGTGGCGCTGTTCTGCCCCGAGAGGTCGGATGTCGTGAGCCGATACCAGTCCGCGACGAGATAGAACGGCCCTTTGCGGGCCTCGGCGCCGATAGAGAGCATCTCGGAGCCCGAGGGATCGAGACCCGGGTTGCCGCTTGTCTCGCGCGTCACCTGCCGGAAGTTCGGGCTATCGCATTTGCGGGGCGGCGGTCCGCTCCCGGGGTCACAAACGATATAAGGGTGGTCCTGCGACGCGTCGCTGTAGATATGCCGCATCGAGGGCGACGTCTCGCCCGCGCTCCACGAGCCGCGCAGCGTGACGATGTCGCTCAGCCGGTATTCGGCCCCGAGGCGCCACGAACCCAATCCGCCGATATCGTCGTATTCATCGCCGCGGCCCCCGACCCTGATTTCCAGTTTGTCGGCCAGCGGCAGGGACATCTCCGCAAAGGCCGCGGCGACCTCTCGCTTGCCGGCATAGCTGGTTCCTCCGGAACCGAGCACCTCGGTCACTTCATGGGTGCGGCCTTCCCTGTCCCGGAAGACCAGGAGGCTGCGCACGTCCACGCTCTCCAGTTCGACCCCTGCGGTCCATGACGTTTTGCGTCCGCCGATAGCGAAGCCCGATCCCTCCAGCGCCAGCCGCGCGCCGAGATACTCCGAACTGAAATCGTCCTCCTCCTGCAGGCTGCTGTTCTCGATCGCCGCTGAATTGCGCGGGTCCAGCGGGTTCACGAGGTTGTAACGCCCGCTCGCGATCTCTTCCCTGATCTTGCCGGCATGCACGAAGGTGTCGCCGGACACGGAATGCTCCAGCCGGGAGGCGCTGACGCGCACATCATAGCCGAGACCTTCAGCCAGACGGCCCTCGATGCTCGCGGAAACGTCGTATTCTTCGATATCCGTCACCCAGTCACGGTTGCCGTGGCCGATAAAGCGGTGCCCCACGACGAACTCGTCGTTTTCTCCCAACTGGAAGTCGGGGCTGGCCGCTCTCCTGAGCTCATCCAGCAACCTCTCGTTCGGCGTAAAGGAAAACACGTCGATCGACGGTGCGTAGCGGAACGCCCCGCGTCCCTGCCTGATGTTCGCGTCTAGATGGAGTTCGGCGTCTTCTCCGAGCGGATGCTCCAGGTTCAGGACGGCGCTCTTCTGTTCATAGCTGGGCGTGTCCCACCAGAAGTTTCCATAGGCGAAACCACAGCCCTTGTCGCCCGTGCGGATACCGGGCGGATTGCTGAGCGGGCCGACATAGCCTAGCGCCGGGTCGCAGTCCCCCAGTGGTAGTGACCTCAAGCCGGCAAATTCTCCCTGGTCGTCTACCTGGGAGACAAAGACGGTGTTGCCGCCGACGCTGATATTCTTGGCCTGGCTGAAGCTGCCGCCCTCGACCCACTCGGAGCGGCTGTGTTCCCGGGTCTTGCCGAGGATTTCCTGGCGGTCCAGTATGTCCACGCCGATGGTCATGCGTCCTCCCTTGCCGACCGCGCCACCCCAGAAGACGCTGCCTTGCAAGCCGTCCCCGCCGTCCCGGCTCGGCATCCGCGTAACCGTACGCGCCTCGAAGCCGTCCAGGTCCTTTCTGAGCACGATATTGAACGCGCCGTTTATGGCGGCGTGGCCGCCATGCGTGCCCAGACTCTCGCCTCTCAGAACCTCGATGCGCTCCACGGCCGAGAGCGGCAGGGAATCCAGACTCTGGCCGGTGGTGGCGTAGGGCCTGCCGTTCACCAGGACGAGCAGATCCCGTCCCCCGGTGAAAAAGTAGCGGATGATGCCGGTGTCCAACAGTTCCTCGAGCGTCTGGGCGCCCGAGCGCTCGATGAACTTGCGGTCGTATTCGGCGATGACCTCAGGCGCCGGCGCGAGAGGCCCGGCATGAGATATCATCACCGCCAGCACTGCATAAGCGGCGGCTGCCGCCAATGCGATCCTCACTAAAATCCCCCCTCAGTAAACGTAAACGAGCCGGCCAAGTCCGGAGTTGATGATTGTCCATGCTATCTGCATTCTGCGCTTTGTCGCAACAGCCCGGGATGTTCACAGGAACGCATCCGCATCACCAGGAACATGCGATGCTACATAGCTTGGCTCCTACGGCTGGCAGAACTCCTGATTACACTCGAATACAATCTGCATATAGTATAGTAGGGTTGCACCATGAAAACCCGTGCCCGTTACTTACCCGGAGAATCGAATATACCCCTTCTTTCCAAACTCGCCATTACGCCTCCTCTGCCGCCATGAAACCCTGCCGAACCCGGTACGGTGTCCGCCATTGCCGGAGGTCGTGTTTGCCGAGCAGAAGAGAACCGTCATTTTGGTATTTTGCTCTGCGGGCGCAGGGCACCCTCGATGGGGAGTGGACCTGCGATTCCTGAGCAAACTTCGCGCTCCGCAAGCGCCGCTTCTCAATCAATCGCTTGCAGGAGCAGCACCCCTCTTAGACTGCCCTAAAAGCCGATCGGCTCTGCTATCCTACCAGCGCAGCGAACCGCGAAGCGCCACGCCGTGCACGGGACTGGCGTTCACGCGCTCGCGCACGTCGCCTTCCAGGCTCATGCTCAGGCGCTCGCCCATCTTGAAGCGACTGCCCAGGCGATAGGTTCCGTTCCCGCTATCCGACACCGAAAGACCCGCGTAAGGCGTCAGCAGACCGCCCCAGGCGTCCAGTCCGTAGCCCACCTCCGCGCGCACGTGGGGGTCCAGGTCCTCGATTTCCTCTTTCGCCAGACGCGAGGCGTCCTTGATGCCCCACAGGCGCGCGGCCCCGCCTGCCGTCTCGCCCACGGCAGGTTGCACCGTGAGCGCGAGGCCCCGGCCCGCCTTGCCCGGGGCGATGCGGATCATGCCGCCCACGCCCCAGTCGCTCACGTCGCTTTCCTCGTGCGTGATGAGACCCCGCGCATTCAGCTCGAACGTCAAGCCCATGGAAGGGCTCGTGAAGCGCAGCCTGCCGCCGACTTCG
>CAYTSP010000242.1:0-5017 GCA_964440505.1 uncultured Nitrospinaceae bacterium | reverse complement strand
CTGGAAAGGTGTGAAAACGCGCTCCTCATCCGGCAAAATCGTTTTGCTGTTCTTCACTCAAAATGAGGCGGTTCGCGGGCGGGCGTTCACCACCGAGGCTCTTGGAGTTGAGCGCACCAACTCATGCGACGCCTGAGTTTTTTGCTAAAACTTTCAGGAAAACCTTCTGGAGCATTCCGCTTCCTGAGCGTTACGTCAAGACGATGCGGACGTGTCTCCCCAAAAGTCCAGGATTCCCCCTCGTGTACGTCCGGAGCCGGGGCAACCGGGACGGAAGGCCGCCCGACGGCCTTCGGTTTTTCAGGCGGCGGAAGGGGCGCTGCCCGCAGAAACCGGGCCGCCGCCCGGGCGAGACACGGAACCTGAATAATACAAATAATAATTTCCGTAAAATTAGATAAAATCAGATAAATTCACGGGGTTTTCCGGTAAATAAACGACCAATTTTCTCAGGATATGACGCCGCGGAATCCGGGCGCAGGGGAATTCTGCCATGGCCCGGGACTCCCGCAATAACGGCAAATACGTGGATTTGCGGGGAGTTGCGGGGTGATGAGGCGCGGCAGTCCGAATCGTACTTGCCGGGAGTCGATGATCACCCGCGCGATGCGGCCGTTGCCGCCGCAGAAAGGATGAATCCTCTCGAAGTCCAGATGGCTCAGGGGTCTTGATTCGTTCGGATAAATGGATAAGCTGGAAGGGACTCTCGCCGTAGCCGCACTGATCCGATATCACTCTCTTGAAGGATTCCGCCGAGCTGGATGCATGCGCAGGAGGGCATGAAACATGGAGAAAAAAGAAATTGGAGTCGCGGTAATCGGATCGGGCCGCATCGGTACGCTTCGCGCCAATATGGCCTCGCGTCACCCGTCTGTCCGGTTTCTCGCCGTTTCGGACAAAGAGCCCGAGCGTGCGGATTTGCTGGCTGAAAGCGTCGCGGCGCATCTTTCCTCAGGAGACAACTACGAGATCATCTCGCACCCCGAAATCGACACCGTCATCGTCTCGACACCCGAGCATGATCATACCGAAGCCATCCTTCAGGCCCTGGAACTGGGCAAGCCTGTATTTGTCGAAAAACCCCTGACCCTGACTCTGGAGGATGCGGACAAGGTCGTGGAGGCGGTGGAAAGAACCGGAGTCGAACTCAGGATCGGATACTCCCGGCGCCATGATCGCCGCTGGATGCTGGCCCGGGAGCAGGTAGCCCAGGGACGACTCGGTCAGATACTGGGAATCAATTCCCGTATATACTCCTCAAGAGCCCAGATTGCCGAGCCCCTGAAACGCTCACCAAACGCAACGCCAGTCCTCGACGTTCTCACCTACTATGTGGACATGGCCTGCTGGTTTCTGGAAGGCATCCGCCCGGTGGAAGTGTTCGCCAGAGGGAACGCAAAAATCTTCAAATCATGGGGCTACTCCGCCCACGACGTTACCTGGTCCATCGTTACCTTCGAGGACGGCACGGTCGTAAACCTCGGCGTGTGTTGCGCCCTTCCCGCAAAATATCCAACCTATGGACAGAGTTCCCGCTTCGAGGTTCTAGGTGTAGACGGAGCCATTTTCCTGGATGTCGACAACAAGGATAGTCTGTTGTTCACCGACAAAGGCGTGCCCCACGCCTACGTTCCCGATCATCATGTAAATTTGCTCTTCATGCAGAGCAATTCATCTGGCGACTGGGCCATGGGCGACTTCTGGGGACCTATCGCGAACGAGACGCGCTCCTGGCTCGACCACCTCGCGACAGGCTCCCCTTGCGTTCACACAACTGCGATCGAGGGCCGGCAGACGCTGGCGGTTACATTGGCTATAGAAGAATCGGCAAGAACCGGCCAGACAATTTCCTTGCCTCCCGACTAACCCGAAAACCGGGTTTTGCGCCCTATTCATAGCGGAAATTTCAAGGTGAGCTGGTGTGCACCACCTCTTGCGGAGGGATTCTCTCGAGGCCCCAAAAAACGGCCTTCTGGAGGGAGGGATTCTCAACTGATGCAACAGGGGTTTCCTGTTGAGGAGAAAAGGACTCCGCGACCGGCAATCCTTCTTCCATCAGTCGGGATAGGCCTTTTTCCTTGACACTCACCTTGCCCCTCGCTAGGTTGCTCTGGGGCGTTCATCCGCCCCTCCGTCGGTCTGGAAGGGGGGACTATGGCCATCGCATCGGACGTCGAAATCGCACAAGCCGCAAAGCTGAAACCCATCGCCGAGGTTGCCGAAGAATTGGGCTTGGGCCAGGAGGAGATAGAACCCTACGGCGTGCACAAGGCCAAGGTCGGCCTGGACGCACTCGAATCCCGCAAGGATGATCCAGACGGAAAACTCATCCTCGTCACCGCCATGACGCCCACCCCGCTGGGCGAGGGCAAGACGCTCACCACGGTGGGCCTCGGCCAGGCGCTGGCGCGGCTGGGCAAAAAAAGCGTCATCTGCGTGCGCGAACCCTCACTGGGGCCGGTGTTCGGCATCAAGGGGGGCGCGGCGGGCGGCGGCATGTCGCAGGTGTTGCCGATGGAGGACATTAATCTCCACTTCACGGGCGACATCCACGCGGTCACCTCCGCCCACAACCTGCTCTCGACTCTCCTCGACGCGCACGTATTCCACGGAAACGAATTGGGGTTCGACGTGAACCGCGTCACCTGGAAGCGCGTGCTGGACATGAACGATCGCGCCCTGCGCCATGTACTGGTCGGCCTCGGCGGCAGGACGCACGGCGTGCCGAGAGAAGAGGGCTTCATGATCACGGCGGCGTCCGAGGTCATGGCCGTGCTGTGCCTCGCGAGCGATCCACAGGACATGAAGGAGCGCATCGCGCGCATCGTGGTCGGCTACACGAGAAAGGGCGCGCCCATCACCGCGGGCGATCTGAACGCCGCTGGCGCGATGGCCCTGCTCCTGAAAGACGCCATCAAGCCCAACCTCGTGCAGACGCTCGAGGGCTCGCCCGCCTTCGTCCACGGGGGGCCTTTCGGCAACATCGCGCACGGAACGAACTCGCTCATCGCGGACAAGCTGGCGTTAAAGCTGGGCGAAGTCATGGTGGTGGAAGCCGGCTTCGGCTCGGACCTGGGCGCCGAGAAATTCTTCGACATCACCGCGCGCACGGGAGACCTGAGCGTAGACGCCGTGGTGCTCGTCGCCACTGTCCGCGCGCTCAAGCTCCACGGGGGCGTTCCCTTCAACAAGGACGCGCTTGCGGAGGAGAACGTGGGCGCCCTCACGACGGGTTTCGCGAACCTCAAAGTCCACATCGAGAACATCCAGGGCTTCGGCGCGCCCGTGGTGGTGGCCGTGAACCGCTTCGCTACGGATACGGACGCCGAAATCGCGCGCGTAAAGAAGCTTTGCACCGAGGCGGAGGCGCCCTGCCACGCGCATGAGCTTCACGCCAGAGGCGGCGAGGGGGGCGCCGAACTCGCCGAGACGGCCTATGGCCTGGCCGCCGCGAACGGTAGGCCCTATACGCCGCTTTATCCCCTCGATATGCCGCTTGCGGAGAAGATAGAGGCCATCGCGACGCGCATCTATCGCGCGGGCGCGGTGCGCTTCGAGCCGGGAGCGGCGCGCAGCCTGCGCTCCTTGACGCGGCTGGGCTACGGCGAGCTTCCGGTCTGCATCGCGAAGACGCAGGCCTCTCTCTCGGACGACCCCAAGAAGCCGGGCGCGCCGGAGGGCTTCATTCTGAACGTTCGCGAGGTGTACGTCTCGGCGGGGGCGGGGTTCGTCGTCGCCATCGCCGGGAACGTCATGCAGATGCCCGGCCTCGCCAAGACCCCCGCCTCGGCGGGCATGGACGTCACCGCCGACGGCAAGATCACGGGGCTGTTCTAGGGAGTGCGTCATACAGGCGCAACCGGCATCGGCCTGGAACTACCCCTCTCCGCTCAGTTCATCCAGCTTGCTCTCGAGCCGGTCGATGACCTCGGCGGCGTCGGGCGCCGCGTTGTAGTCCTGTGCCAGGTCGCCGTCGCCGCAGGGGCTTTTCACGACGAAGAACACGGACTTCTCCCCGATGGTGCGTCCGCCGTGGCGCGTGTTCCGGGGGATGTGGACGATATCGCCCGGCTCGACGATGCGCTCCTCATCGCCCACGATCACGTAGCGCCTGCCTTCGAGCACGAGGTAGAACTGCTCTTCGTTGGGGTGGTAGTGCGGCGTCGCTCCCTCGCCCTTCAAGTACGTCACGACGCCCGCCTTCATCAGTTCGCCGGGCACCGTCCTGGCGGTCGCGGGCGATATCGAGGCGCGAACCTCTTCCATCTCGGAAATCCTGTAGAACGGCATTCTCCTGCCTCCCCTTCGGTTTTTATGTGCATTTTCTCTTTCAAGCGACCGCCGTTCGTTCGAGATAAATCACGACTGCAGCGGCCCCGTTACATGAATTCGCGCAGTTTTTCCTCCAGGCGGCGGACGATCGCCTCCGCGTCCTCCGCGTCGTGGTGATCCTGATCGAGCCTGCCGTCGCCCGAGGGACTCTTGGCGGTGAACATGCGCACATCGTCTATGATGACGCCCCCGTGCTTCGCTCCCCGGGGAATGTGGACGAGGTCGCCCTCGACGACCAGGGCCTCCTCATCGCCCACGATCATCCACTGCCTGCCCTCCAGAATGAAGAGGAACTGCTCCTCGTTCGGGTGGTAGTGGGGCCTCGACATCTTGCCCCTGGGATAGGTGACGAAGCCCACCTTCATCAACTCGCCCGCCAGACCCTTGAAGCGGCCCATGGGCTGGGCGGAGACGCGGGATTCGGCCATCTCGGATGATCTGTAAAACGGCATGTCATATATCTCCTGTTGTCCCTTGCATTACACATGGCGTAGAGAACGCGCGCATCGACTGTATCCCTGTGAAACCAGCCAGAAATCCTCATCATCGGCGACGCCGGGTTCCCGGCATTGTATAGAACCCGCCCGCTTTTCGCACGGCGAAGCCTGAGCGCGTTTGCGGGTTGTTGAAAAACCCTTCTTCGCTCGGTCGATTCCTCCCTCATCGGGGCTGTTGAAAAAGCCTC
>CAYTSP010000241.1:0-12282 GCA_964440505.1 uncultured Nitrospinaceae bacterium | reverse complement strand
CAAGCTGGCCCGGGCGTGGCGGAACGCAGGCAGGCGGAGAACGACCGCGATACCCTCGCGCCGGAGGGCGCCCGGCACGCCCGGGCCAGCTTGCGCGCTTCGGCGCGTTCTTGGGCCGTCATCTCCTTCGCCAGCGCGTCGCGCTCCGCCGCCGCCTTCGCGTCTCCGCGCGCCGCCGCGAGGTTCAGCCACTTGTGCGCCTCCACGAAATCCTGCGGGACGCCCACCCCCTTCACGAACGCACGGCCCAGCGCAACCATCGCGCGCTTGTCACCCTGCCGCACCGCCTGACGCCACTCCTTCAGCGCCTCGGCGTAGCGGCCCGCCTTCCAGGCGGTCCGCCCCGCGCCGTAATCCGCCCAGGCCGCCGGGGCGAACGAGAGCGCCAGCGCCGCACAAAGCACCACCCGATATGCCGCATGACGATTCATTCGCGGTTTCGCTCCTCTGTAGAGAGAATTATTGTTGATTCATTTCCCCAACCGGATGACCTGGAGTCGCCTCTCGCGCGGTCGCCGCCCCATGAACCAAGCTGGGTCAGTTTCCTTCATGATCCGTGTTGTCGTCTTCGTTCACGGCGTTCATGTTGGCTTCGCGGTCCAGTAGTAGTTTGATAAAGCTCTCGGGTTTTTTGTGCCACTTCGCCGCTGCTTGCAGGGGTGTGTCACCATTTTTGTCCTTGGCGTTCACGTCGGCTCCTCGGTCCAGCAGCAGTTTACCTGCTTCGAGGTTTTTGTCGGAAGTCGCCCAGAACAGGGGTGTCTGACCACTTCTGTCCCTAGCGTTCACGTCGGCTCCTCGGTCCAGCAGCAGTTTGGCGAGTGCGTAGGCATCCCTCGGCAAGAGCACCGCCAAGTGCAGGGATGTCACACCTCTTTTGCCCCTGGCGTTCACGTCGGCTCCTCGGTCCAGCAGCAGTTTGGCGAGTGCGATTTTTTTGTTATTAGCCGCCCAGTGCAGGGGTGTCCGACCATCTCCGCCCTTGGCGTTCACGTCGACTCCGCGGTCCAGCAGCAGCTTGGCGAGTGCGACTTTTTCGTTTTTAACCGCCCAGTGCAGGGGTGTTACACCACCTTTACCCCTAGCGTTGATGTCGGCTCCGCGCTCCAGCAGCAGTTTGGCGAGTGTGATTTTTTTGTTTTTAGTCGCCCAGTGCAGAAGTGTGTCACCATCTTTGTCCCTGGCGTTCACGTCGCCCCCGCGCTCGATTAAGAACATGGCGACCTTTGGGTTTTCGTTCCACCGCGCCGCCAATGCGTGGGCGGTTTGATCTTTCTTCTTGGGTTCTCTCTTGTATTGGTATTCGACCCGTTCGTTCAGGCTTGCGCCGCGTTCGAGCAGCAAGGCTATCGCTTCGGGGTGCTTGTTGTATCTCGCGGCGGTGTGCAGCGGCGTGTAGAAGTGTTTGGAATCCGGATTTCGTTCGTCCAGAACCACATCTCTCTCGCGGATGTCGGCGCCCAGGTCCAGAAGCGCCTTGATCACTACGGGGCGCTCGTTCGCGCGCAGGGCCTTGTGCAGTATCTTGACGCCGCCGTATTTCTTCCTGGCGGTTCTGGCGGCCATCAGGCCCTCCGCCGTCCTGCCCTTCGGCCCCTTGATCCTGAGGTCGGCGCCGGCCTTCGTCAGCAACTTGATGATCTCCGAACGCCCGTGCAGGGCGGCGATGAACAGCGCCGTCGCCCCATCCGCCGCCCGCAGGTTGGGTTTCGCGCCCGCTTTCAGGAGCGGGGGGACCAGCAGCTTGTAGCCCTTGTCCGCCGCGTACATGAGCGGCGTCCAGCCGCGCCCCCCGCGCGCGTTCGGGTCGGCCCCCGCCGCCAGCGCCTTCTCGAGAGCAGAGATGTTCCCCGCAGCCGCCGCTCGCAGGGCCGCGCTACCGGGGGATGCCTTGCGCGCCATCCGGCGCGGTGGCCGTGGCGTGCCGGGCGTCCTCCGGCGCGGGGGTATCACGGCGGTTCTCCGCCTGCCCGCGTTCCGCCACGCCCGGGCCAGCTTGCGCGCTTCGGCGCGTTCCTCGGCCGTCATCTCCTTCGCCAGCGCGTCGCGCGCCGCCACGGCCTTTGCGTCTCCCCGCGCCGCCGCGAGGTTCAGCCACTTGTGCGCCTCCACGAAATCCTGCGGTACGCCCAGCCCCTTCGCGAACGCCCGGCCCAGCGCAACCATCGCGCGCCTGTCACCCTGCCGCGCCGCCCCCCGCCACTCCTTCATCGCCTCGGCGTAGCGGCCCGACTTCCATGCGGCTTGCCCCGCGCCGTAATCCGCCCGCGCAACCGTGGCGCACGAGAGCGCCAGCGCCGCGCAAAGAACAACCCGCCATGCCATTGAACGGTTCATTTGCGGTTTCGCTCCTATAGAGAGAATTATTGTTGATTCATTTCCCCAACCGGATAACCTGGAGTCGCCTCCCACGTGGTCACAGCCCCATGAACCGGGCAGGCTCAATTTCCTTCATGATCCGTTTTGTCGGGATCTTCCGGGTCGGAGAGATCATCCGGGTCGGACGACTGTGTTATCAAGTTCTGGCTTCGCATCCAGTTTTCTATTACCGGGTTGGCTATCTTTCCTGGAGTTTCGCCCTTTCCGTTCACGGCGTCCATCTTAGCTCCGCGATCCAACAGTAGTTTGGTGACCTCGGGATTTATATTCCACTTCACCGCCTCGTGTAGAGGTGTTTCTCTATATTTGTCTCTGGTGTTCACGTCGGCGCCGCGGTCCAATAGTAGTTTGGCGAGTTCGGGATTTTTACTCCATTTCACCGCATCGTATAGAGGTGTTTCACCATATTTGTCTCTGGCGTTCACGTCGGCTCCGTGGTCCAGCAACAGTTTGGCGAGTTCGGGGTTTTTCTTGTCCGCCGCCCAGTGCAGGAGTGTGCTGCCACCTTTGCTTCTTGCGTTCACGTCGGCGTCGCGCTCCAACAGCAGTTTGATGAGGACGAATTTGGGATTTCTGTTTTGCAAAGCCCGGAACAAAGGCACTTCGCCATCTTTGCCCTTGGCGTTCACGTCGGCTCCGCGGTCCAGCAGTAGTTTGACAAGTTCGGGGGTTTTTTGGCGTACCGCCTCGTGCAGAGTTGTGTCACCAAATATGTCTCTGGCGTTCACGTCGGCTCCGCTTTCCAGCAGCAGCTTGACGAGTTCGGGATTTTTGTTTTGCAACGCCCGAAACAAAGGCGTATCGCCATCTTTGTCCTTGGCATTCACGTCGGCTCTGTACTTCAGCAGCAGTTTGGCGAGTGCGGGGTTTTTGTTTTTTAGTGCCGCTTCGTGCAGAGGGGTAAAGCCTTTTATGTCCCTGGTGTTCACATCGGCGCCGCGCTCCAGCAGCAGTTTGACGACCTTGAGGTTTTCATTGTCTGCCGCCCAGTGAAGAGGCGTCCAACCAGCATTGCTCTTGGCGTTCACTTCGGCGCCACGTTTCAATAACAGTTTGGCGAGTTCGGGGCTTTTCTTGGACGCCGCAAAGTGCAATGGCGTGTTGCCGTTTGCGTCGCGGCCGTTCACGCCGTCTCCGTGTTCGATTAACGTCATGGCGACCTCGGGGTTTTCGTTCCACTGCATCGCCAATGCCTGCGCGGTTATATTTTCTCTCTGTCTGAATGCTCCCTTTCGCTGGGATTCGACCTTTTCCTTTGGGTTCACGCCTCGCTTGAGCAGCATAGCGATCACTTCAGGGTGCCTGTTGTATCTCGCGGCGGTGTGAAGCGGCGTGTAGAAGTATTTGGAATTCGGATCTCGTTCGTCCAGAACTACACCTCTCGCGCCGGTGTCGGCGCTCTGAGCAAGTAGCGCCTTGATCACGATGGGGCCTTCGTTCGCGCGTAATGCCTTGTGCAGCCCGTCAGCGCCAGCGTATTTTTTCCTGACGAATCTGGCAATCAGACTCTCCGCCGTCCTGCCCTTCGGCCCCTTGATCCTGGGGTCGGCGCCGGCCTTTGTCAGCAACTTGATGATCTCCGAATTCCCGTGCAACGCGGCGATGAACAGCGCCGTCGCGCCGTCCGCGGCCTGAATATCGGGTTTTGCGCCCGCCTTGAGGAGCGGGGGAACCAGCAGCGTGAAGCCCTTGTCCGCCGCGTGCATGAGCGGCGTCCACCCGCGCCTCCCGCGCGCGTTCGGGTCGGCCCCAGACGCCAGCGCCTTTTCGAGGGCCGAAACATTTCCCTCCGCAGTCGCGCGCAGGGCCGCGCTACCGGGGGATGCCTTGCGCGCCATCCGGCGCGGTGGCCGCGGCGTGCCGGGCGCCCTCCGGCGCGGCGGGATAGCGGTCGTTCTTCGCCTGTCTGCGTTCCGCCACGCACGGAGCAGCTTGCGCGCCTCGGCGCGTTCTTCGACCGTCATCTCCTTCGCCAGCGCGTCGCGCTCCGCCACGGCCTTTGCGTCTCCCCGCGCCGCCGCGAGGTTCAGCCACTTGTGCGCCTCAACGAAATCCTGCGGAACGCCCAGCCCCTTCGCGAACGCCCGGCCCAGTGCAACCATCGCGCGCCTGTCACCTTGCCGCGCCGCCAGACGCCACTCCTTCATCGCCTCGGCGTAGCGACCCGCCTCCCACGCGGCCTGCCCCGCGCCGTAATCCGCCCAGGCCGCCGGGGCCAGGGTGAGAACCAGCATCAGCGCGATACGGCTTGCCGAGCGTACTTTCATGCGCATCTTTACTCCTCCACGTTTCACCCGAGAGCAATACGGAGCACGCGGCCGCCGGCGCGGGGCCAACCTGACGGTCAAGGGAATCACCACCGTGGTTTCTTGTCCGGGACGCGAGTCACCTGGGCCAAATCATTTCGTAGTGCCGTCTCACATTCCTGATCTCGCCGTTGTAGAAACGTATATTGCCGTTTCTGCAGCCGATTCTTCCGCGTTTTGCCCGGTTGCACCGGGCCAACGCCTGGTTGAGGCGATTCCGCAATCGGGCGATTTTCCGGTCGCGCTCGCGCGCCAGGCGCGCCAGCCTTTCCCGTCGGTCCCTTTCCTTTTGTTCCCTGCGCTGCCGCTCCATCTGCTCGCGCCTTTGCTGTTCGACCCTGCGCTGATGCGCAAGCTGGTCCTGCCTCCTCTGCTGTTCGACCGCGCGCTGCCACTCGAGTTGCTTGCGCTTTTGCTGGTCGATCCTGCGTTGCCGCTCGAGCGCCCGCTGCTTCTGACGAGCCTTCCGTTCCTTCCTTACGGCCTGCCGATTGCGCTCGAGCTGTTCGTTGAACCGCTTCCTTTCCTGTATCTTTTTGTACAATTCATTCAGATTTTTTTCGAAGCCGCCGAAGTTGCCGCTCGACGTACGCCTGCGCGACTTCCGCGTTCCGCTCGATCCGAGTTCCCGTTCCCAGTATTCTTTTGCTTTTTGATCGAGCGCCGCACGACTCCGCCTCTTTTCCGCGTCTATCGCCGCCGCCTTCTTGCGGAGTTCGGCCTTGAGGGGTTCCGACCGGCGCTCTTTTTCGAGTTGTTTCTCGCGGTAAAGAGCTTCGATTTCCAGTTGCTTCTCGCGCCTTTCCAGTTCCGTCAGCTTGGCGTCGTAATCATCATCCTGCATCGCCGAGCGGGCCTCACCGTCGCCGCCGTCCAGGCCATCGAGGGCCGAATCGTAACCGGCATGGCCCTCCTGGTCGCCGTCCTCATCCACGCCCGGAAGGGCGTCCGTATCGCCCGCATTTTCGGGCGGAGATTCGCCTGAGGCGAAGCCCTCCGCAAGCATACTCTCGCCGACCTCTTCGCCGCCTTCGAAGTACGACACGTAATACCTGCCGTCATCGCCAAGGAAAGTCCCCCTGCCGTGCGGAAGCCCGTCTCTGTAGCCGCCCTGGTACAGCATTTCTCCGCTAGCGGACGTGACGGTTCCGTAGCCGTCCAGTTTTCCGTCTTTGGCCGAACCCGCGTAGGTCATTCCCCCGGAGAGGGTCGCCCGTCCGTTTCCGTGCGCTCTTCCGTCCCTGCACGGCCCCGACCAGTCGAAGAACTCCCCGTCGGCCTCCAGCCTGCACGTTCGGGCGACGGGCGCCGCGCGGGCGTGAGCAGGGGCGGGCGCGCCGCCGGGGGGACCCGCCTCCACTGCCGGGGATTCCGAAGGGGCGGGGGCGGATTCGACCTGCCTCGCGGGTTCGCCCTCGCTGTCCGCGCCCGGGGCCGCGGCATCTCCCGCCCCGGCGTTCGCCTCGCTCGCCTCGTCCGCGTTTTCGGGCCGGGACTCGCCTGAGGCAACGTCTTTCCCGGGCGTCTCCTCCCTCTCATCGACCCGCCGGTCCTCTCTGAAAAGTACCAGCTCACGCTTTCCGTCCTGACCCATCTGGAGTTCGCCCGTGATGGGATTTCCCCGGGCGTCTTTCCCCACGTGCCGGCCGTGGACATCGCCATTCCGGAACTCGCCCTCGAGAGACAGGCCGTCCGGGAGGCGCCATTTTCCCCGTCCGTGCGCGCGGCCGTCCTTCGCCGAACCCTTGTAGAACCCGTTGTTGGGAAAGGTCGCGACGCCGGTTCCATACGCCTCGCCGTCCTTGCACGGTCCCTTCCACAAGCCGACCCCTTCCCTGAGCTCCAGGTAGCACTCTTCGGCCCGCGCGGCGCCTCCCGTCAGGAGGAAAACGGTTAGCGCAAAGAGCAGGACGGCTTTTTTCATGGGATGTACCTCCCGGCTATCGATACGAAAAGCACCGTGGACCGGACCGGAAACACACGGCGGGATTGTGTCGCTATGCAAGATGATTCTTTGCAATTAAGGCTCAATTATAGCCGGGCGCATCACTTTTTCAATAGGCATATCAGGCCGTCGTCAACGCCGACCGACCGGATACGATCCTCGGCGGCCGGTTCGACCCGCCGGGCGAGAGGGAACCGAGACTCCCCGGCGATTCCGCGGGGCCGCGCGGAATACGTCTCGAACGAACACCGTTTCGATGAACAAGCGGTATTGCTCCTTCATTTTCACCTGACTACCTTTATGACTCGTCGGGTTCCATCCGCCTGAACGCCGGACTGCGAATGCTCTGGCCAGAACGCGAGAACCCAAATGGAGATCAACGGGGCATCACCGCAAGCAAGCCGCTGCAGGCCGGGTTCGGGAGGATGCTCGGAAAGAGAGAAGCGCTTATCGACAACGGCTCCCCGGGATACGCACGGGTTGTAACGAATCCGCTTTCGGCTTGATTACGGATTGCGGAAGGCGAATTCCAAAAGATGTCAGTAAAATAGCCATCTGAACGCGGATGAGAGGGCGCTGCCGCAATCAGGCAACACTTGCAACCGCAATTCAGCAGAGTGCAGCGCAGCCCCGCTCGCCGCCGGCGCCTACGGGAGCGCCGCGTGAAGGATATCCGAGTAGGTCGCCGTCTTCCCGTCGAACGTCGCGACGATCCGGCCCAGGCGCATCACATGGAGGACGTCCGAAAAGCCGATGAGATCCTCAAACTCCGAGCTTGCAACCAGCGCGCCCATTCCTTCGTCACGAACGAGCCTGCTGATGTAATGGCGGATCTCGGCCTTGGCGCCGATATCGATGCCTTGCGTGGGTTCCTCGAGCAGAAGAAACTCAGGGTCCCCCTGAAGGGTTCGGGCAATCGCCAGTTTCTGCTGGTTGCCGCCGCTCAGGTTTCCGGCCATCGTGTTCAGCCCGGCCCCCCTGATATCGAATACCTCGGCGCTCTTTCGGCTCGTCTCCCGCTCGGCCCGCCTAAGCCGGAAACCGTATCGCCCAAGCGATCCCGTAACGGACAAGGCCATGTTCTCCCGGACCGTCAGCGACGGGACGATACCCGCTTGCCGCCGGTCGGCGGGGACCAGCGCGATCCCGAGCTTGTACGCTTTCGTGGTCGAACCGGGCGGAACGGCGACCCCGTCCAGCTCGATAGAGCCGGCGTCGTAATTGATACGGCCCGCGATCGCGGCGAGCAGCGGACCGAACCCCGCGCCTTGCGCGCCGGCGATTCCCACGATCTGTCCCGCCTCCACCTCGAACGAGACGTCTGAAAAGCTCCGGCCGAGCCCGAGCGCCTGAACCGCCAGCCTGCTCCGGTTCGCTGCGCTCCGGGCGGCGTCCCGGGCCGGCGCGCCCTGCTCCCCGGCTCGCGCGGACTTGGTCATCAGCTCGATGATTTGTTGCCGGTCGATCTCCTCGCGTCGGAACGTACCGACGCTCCGGCCGTCGCGCAGGATCGTGATGCGGTCGGCTATCTGGAGGACCTCGCCTATCCGGTGGCTGACATATACGATGGCCGTACCGGCCTCGCTCCGGATCCTGGTCAAGGTGGCCAGAAGCGCCTCGGCATCCACTGCGGAGAGCACCGCCGTCGGCTCGTCGCAAAGGACCACGTTCACGGGAGGCAGGAGCGCGTGAGCGATCTGGAT
Organism: uncultured Nitrospinaceae bacterium; assembly: GCA_964440505.1. Lineage (GTDB taxonomy): Bacteria > UBA8248 > UBA8248 > UBA8248 > UBA8248 > Bin107. Next base: position 3,949 of record CAYTSP010000241.1, on the reverse strand, counting down.
AAACCGGGCCTCCGGCGTGCTTAATTCCTCCCCCAGGACCTGGGGGTCCACGTGTGCGCCGATCAGGCGGAGCACATCCGTCGTCACTGCCTGTTCGCTGCGCGAGAGCCTGTTCCGGTCGACCAGCGCTCCCTCGAGGCCCAGCATGATGTTGCGACCGGTAATCAGTTGCCTGCACAACTCGACATCCTGCGGCATGATCTTGATGCCGTACCGCTTCCTGGCTTCACGCGGCGAGCGCAGCCGCACCTCATCCCCGTTGATGCGGATCAGCCCGGAGTCCATCGCGAATGCGCCCACCATCAGCTTCAAGAGCGTGGACTTCCCCGACCCGTTCTCACCGACCACCGCGTGTATCTCACCGTGGTCGACATCGAAACTCACGCGATCCAGGGCCTTTACGCCGGGGAACGTTTTGGTGACGTCCTCCATCCTGATGGCCGGGGCGCGGCGTTCTTCGACTTGGGAATTCAGCAATTCCATCCCCTGTGCCCGCCAGGCTCGCGAGCGAAGCGCTGCCTGCCGGTCATTTTTGAGCCGAGACCTCAAACCCTTTCTGGATAAGCTCCAGCGTCACCGCGGTCTTGTTGGGCGGCATGTCTTTTGCGGTGTACCGCGTCAGCGGGATGCACACCAGGGCGGGCACGTTTTGATCGCCATTCAGTATCGACACGGCGTGACCGACCCCCTGATACCCCATCGGCGTCGGCGTGATGCCGATGATCGTCGAGTACTGACCCTCTTTCAAATCCTGAATGGAGGCAGGGTCCAGACCGTTCGTGACGAAAGCCACGTTCTTGTACCGCGCCGGCAGCGAGTCGGGGTCGAGCAGCAGGTTGAAGACCGAATACACCCATTTGATATCGGGATGGGCCTGGACCGCGTTCTCGAATGATTTCAGCCCCTGGGCGGGATCGACGTTCTGCGTCGCCGAGACGGCGATCTTGACGCCCGGGTACTTTTCTTTCACCCGATCCGCGAAACCGGCCGCCCGTTTGGCCGACCAGGTGGCGTTGGCCGGCCCGGCGATCACGATGCCCTTCCCGGCATTCGGGCCGGTATCTTTCACCAGGAGGTCAGCCGAATCACGACCCATCTGGTAGTCGTCCTGCATCACCATGTAGGCATCCGGCGAGCTGGACTCGGTGGCCACGATCACGACCGGAATTTTCTCGCGGAGAAATAGATTCGTGATCGCGACGCCGCCCTGGATATCGGTCGGGATGACGGCGACCGCGTCCACGCCTTTCAGCAGGAGGCGTTCGGCCTGTTTGAGCTGCTGCTCGGGCGACGCGTATCCGGTACCCGCCGAAACGAACTCGAGCTTCACGCCCGCCTCTTTAGCGGCCTTGAACGCGCCGCTCGAACCAGCCTGGTAATAGTGTCCCGCCAGCGTGGGCTCCATGAAGCCGATCGTGTATCTGCGCTTCGCCTTTGGCGCGCGGTACGCCGCGGCTTCATCCGGGGTAGGTGAAACCGTGCAGGGAAGATTCGAATGCAGCTTCTTCGCCGTCGAAAGCGCCTGATACTTCGCATAGGCTGCATCTTTGGGACTGATCTTGATGGCCTGGGCGCTAACCTCGCTCCCTCCCCAGAACATCGACATAAACGTGACGAGACTCAGCATGGCAATCATGGGTTTGATACGCATGGTGTTCTCCTTTGGCAGTGAAAACGACATGTTGCGTCAAGAACCGCTTAACCGGGCGCCGCTGCCGCGAAGCAGGGATTTCGCCAGCTTTACGATCGCCCATTCACCTATCCGCCGCCGCTGGTTGAAGGCGACCGCTACGACCAGCACGACGCCGGTAACCATCTGGCGCGCGAACTCCGAAACACCCACGATCTCGAGACCGCTGGTGAGCACCGTCAGGATTCCCACCCCCATCGCGGCGCCGAGCAGCCGACCGACTCCGCCGCCGATCGCGGCGCCCCCGATCACCGCCGCGGCGATGGATTCAAGCTCCAGGCCGGCCCCGAGGCTCGCCTGCCCCAGCGTGACCCTGGATGCGAGCATGACCCCGGCGGTGGCCGCAAAAAGGCCGCACATCGCATAGGCGAGAACCTCGTAACGGGCGACCGAAATCCCCGACAGGCGCGCCGTCTCACGGGCGCCCCCTATCGCATAGATGTAGAGACCCGCCCTGACGCGGTTGAGAAGCAGGTACGCAATGAATACGACAACCAGTCCGACGCCCATTGTCCCCGGCAGCGGCCCCCACTCGTCCGCACCGAACGCACTCACTCCCCGGTCGGTAATCGGAACCGAAGCGCCGCTACTCAGTTCGTTCGACAGCCCGGTCAGGAACGTCAGCATCGCCAAGGTAGCCACGAAGGGGTTGACCCCCAGATACGCGATAACAAAACCGTTGACGGATCCGACAACGGCTCCAAGCGCCAAAGCCGCCGTGACGGCCCCGTACAGCCCGAAATCGTCAACGAGCAGCGCGAGCGCCGTGGAGGCGAATCCCGCAGTCGCGCCGACCGAGATGTCGAAACCACCCACGACGAGCACCAGCATCTGCCCGACGCTGGCGACCAGCAGCACCCCCGCCTGTCGTGCGAGATTCTCGATGGTCCTGACGGAAAGAAAGATGTCGGGTTCTATGGCCGAGAACACGAGGTAGAGGAAGACGAGGACGAACAGCAGCTGCACCTCGAGGCGCATCATTCCACGCGTTCGTTCCAAAGCGCCGGCGGCCCGGGTCGTCTCCTGTTCGGAACCGTTCCCGATATGGTCGCCTGCGGCAGGACCGCCTGGTGTTTCGCTCTGGTCAGTCACCAGGGTCACAGCCCCCCCGAACCTCGATTAGTTGGTCGTATAGCCGGAATCGACGAGTAGATGGTGGCCATGAATCATCCGTGCGTCGTCCGAGGCCAGGAAGACGGCCGCTCTGCCGATGTCCAGGGGATCAGGCAGGGCGCCGGCGGGCACCCTCGGCATGTACGCCGCCTTGAAATCGGGGTCGTCGAACAGCGGCCTGACCATGTCCGTCATCGTGGCGCAGGGGCCGATGAGGTTCACGTTGATCCCGTGCGGCCCCCACTCGATCGCGAGCGCTTTGGAGAGCAGCAGCACGCCGCCTTTCGTTGAACAATAGACCGAGAAATTGGGCATCCCGACGACGGCGAATATAGAGCCGAGGTTGATGATGCGTCCGCCGCTCTTGCGCCCGATCCACCGCTTGCCGGCCTCCTGGCAGCAGAAGAACAGCGCCTTCATGTTGGTGTCGGCCACCTCGTCATACTGCTCCTCGGTGACATCGAGCGCGGGACGATCCCCCTGAACGCCCGCACTGTTGACGAGAATGGTCGATTCGCCGAGTTCGCTCTCGGCTTTGTCGAAGACCCCTGGGATCGAGGCGACTTCACGCAGTTCCGCCGCGATGGCGACGGCCTTTCCGCCGCGCTGCTCGACCCCGTCAACCGTCTCGGCGAGGGCTCCTTCGTCTCGGCCGACCACGGCCACGTCGGCGCCCTCACTCGCGAATTCCCACGCAATCGCCTGTCCAAGCCCCCGCGATCCGCCGGTCACGATTGCGACCCGGCCCGCCAGCTTTCCGTCACTCATGATCTCTCCCTCTTGTTTCCGGTTTGCGTCATTCTACGACCAGCGACACCATCTCCGGCGGGTCAACCCGCAGCAACCCTTCGTCGGAAAGCCGCAGGTCGCCGATTTCGCCGCAGGCGAAGCTGAACTCAAGCTGCGAGAACGGGCTCGCGAGATCGCACCCGAGTTCGCGTATGGCGTCGAACGCCCTGTCGAACTTCGCCGTGACCGTCTCCGTCGGTTCTTCGGACAAAAGCCCGAGAAGGGGCAACTCCACCAGCGCGAGGATCTCGCCGTCGGCGACTACAATCTTCCCGCCGCCGATCTCGGCGAGCTTGTTCATGGCGAATGCCATATCGGACGTGTTCGCGCCGACCGCAACCAGATTCTCGCAGACGG
>CAYTSP010000240.1:0-17492 GCA_964440505.1 uncultured Nitrospinaceae bacterium | reverse complement strand
GCAGAGGGGTTTTGCTTTTTCCTGCCCCCCTGACAAGGGGGGGTAGGGGGGGTTGGGTTTGTAGGGACAGGCCCCTGTCTTGTCCGAGGTCTTTATGAGGCGGGGCGGGGTATTGATCGTCATACCGGCGAAAGCCGGAATCCACTTTGATTTTGCTTTTTTTTATTTTCTGATTGGTTCCCACGAATGGCCAGGAAATGAAAAGCCGGCGTATAGCCATTCTGCTTGAAAATGGATTCCGGCTTTCGCCGGTATGACGGCGGTGGTGAACTCCGAGCGAGAAGGGACTATTCAGCAGCCCCACCTTGCGCCGGTGGCTTGTGAGCCGCCGCGCTTGTCGAGTACATTGAGGACTTTCACGCCGGGATGTCTCCTGCCGGATCGAGGAGTTCGGTTTGACCGCTTTGGTTCGCTCTTTTCATTTCGCCCTTCTGGTGTCGTGGCTCGCCCTCACGCTGGGCGTGTGGTGGGTGGCGACGAATTCGTTCGAGGCGTTAGGCGCGGAGAAGAACCCGGTGGCTTCGAAGCTGTTCGAACCCGCCTCGGAAGCGAAAATCAAGGGCCGCATGGCTGCGAGAGAAGTCAACACCCGCATTTTCCGCGCCTGGAATCGCCTGCAATTCATGTTCTGCGTCTTGTTGTTCTGCTTTCTCTGGTGGGCGGGACGGATGAGCGGCCTGCCGCTCGCGCTGGCCGGGTGTCTCCTTCTCATCGTGGGCGTTCACATCTTCTGGTTCACGCCGAAAATAGAGGCGCTCGGAAGAATTCTCACGAGTGCGGAGGCTGCGGGGAATACGCCGGCCCTGCAGCGTGAATTCGGAAGCTACCACGGCGCGTATGTCATCACGGATATAATCAAGGCGTGCATCCTGTTCGCGGCGATATGGATTTCCCCTTGGCGCAGGGGCGCTCATGGCGAGCCGCTGCGCAGGTGAGAATGCCGCTGCGTCCGTTTTTTACCCCGTTGCGGCGCGCGACTATCCACAGGGTGGATAAATGCGCTAGAATTACGCGTTCACGCCGCCTTGTTGTCGCTATGATGTCGTAATTATGTCGTGGTGATGTTGTAGCGACGTCGCCATAGGGGACATCATATTGAACCCCTCCTATGGGAAGTATCGTTTTTTGGCGCGCCGGGAAAACCGTTTTCCGGTGAGAAGGATCATCTCTGCGGGTTTGTTCGTCTTCCTGTCCGTCATTTTTTCATCCACGCTCGCGTGGGCGGTCGATGGCATCTGCAAGCCGGGAATCGTCCGCCGCGACGGAAGCTTCGTTCCCGTTTCGATGAGAGGCGGATGGGCGAGGGTTCGGCAGGCTCGCGAGGTTCGGCTGAAATTCCTGGGCCACTCGAGTTTTCTGATCGTCGCGCCAGGCGGCGGGCGGGCCGTCATGGACCCCTACGTCATCCCCATCCTGGACCCGCCGCCGGACGCCGTCACCGTCAGCAATTTCCACGAAACCCACTCCATGACGGGCCCCTACGTGGGCAAGTCGGAGATTTTTTTCGGCGTGACGAAAGAGGGGAAGCCCAACGCGATCGACGAGAAGTTCGGGAACCTGAGAATCGCCTCTTTCCCCCAGGTGGACGGGGACGAGAACCATCCCTTCGTCCTGAACACCATCCATGTCTTTCAGGCGGGCGGGCTTTGCGTCGCCCATTTCGGGAACGCGCGCTTCGGGCCCTCGCCCGGGCAGATTCGAGCACTTGGGAAAATCCACGTCCTTCTGCTCCCGATCGACGGCTCGTTCACGGTGCCACACGACGTGGCGGCCAAGATAACCAAGCGCATCGGTCCCAACATCGTGATACCGATGCACTATTTTGGTCCCGAATTGACAGGTGAGTTCGAAAAGGCCCTGAAGGCGGAGGGAATCACGAGAGTCATCCGCCCGAAGGAGACCGAACTCGTGCTCACGCGCAAAAGACTGCCGCCGCCCACGACCTACGTGGTGTTGCCCGATGTCAACGTCCCGTAATTCTTTCTTGAGCCGGCGCGCGTTCATCGCGCGTGCCTCGATGGCTGCGGCCGCGCTGCTCGGCCTGCCCGGATGGGCGAAAGCGCAGTCGTCTCCCTCCGTGCGTGAGTGGCAAAAGAATCTTTGGCCGCGCTCCTCCGAGGAGGAAAAGACGTTCCTCCCCGATTTCACGCCGGCGCAACTGCGCTATTCCGGCGGGCGCTGGCAGGAATATCCCACGGCGATGGCGTCTTTTCTCGATGAAGTGAGAAAGCGCACGAGCATCGAAACCGCGCAGGATGCGCAGGCGGTCGACATTTCCTCGCCTGAAATTTTCGAATATCCCTTTCTCTACATGTCGGGGCGCTACGAGTTCGAGATGCCCGACGCAAGGGCGATAGACAACCTGAGGCGGCACCTCACCTACGGGGGATTTTTGCTCATCGACGACGGCCTCGGGATCGAGGGGGAGGCCTTCGGCGGCGCGGTCAGGAAACTCATGCGCCTCGTCTTTCCCAGAAACGCCTTCGAGGCGCTCCAGCGCGAGCACGCCGCTTTCAAGAGCTATTATCTGATTCGGTCCATCGGCGGGCGTCAGGCCGTGAGCCAGGATTTGATGGGCATCAACATCGGAATGTTCACGCCCGTCATCTTCTGCCGGAACGACTTGGGGGGCGCCTGGGCGAGGGGTCCCGGCGGCGGATGGCTCGAGGAATGCACCCCCGGCGGCGAGACGCAGCGCCTCGCGGCCTTTCAACTCGCGGTGAACATCGCCCTGTATGCGATGACGGGCAACTACAAGCAAGACTTGATCCACCACCCCTTCATCCAGCGCAGGCTGAACCAGGGCTAGATGATGGACTGGTCCACACTCCATTGGCCCGGCGGCGCGCCCTGGTGGGTGATCGTCATCGTTGCGGCCGGGCTGGGCTGGGCGCTCGTTCGCAGGCATCGCGACTTGACCGAAAAACTCCCGCCGAGGCGCGTCTGGCTTCTTCAGGGGCTGAGGGCCCTCCTGTATGCCGCGATCGTATTTTTTCTCTCCGGCCCCACGCTGATCGACAAGCGCGAGCGCTCCCTGCCGCCCAAACTGCTCGTTCTCCTCGACAGTTCGGCGAGCATGAGCGTTCAGGACGCGAACAGCAAGAAAACGCGCATCGACTTGGCGAAAGATTTCCTGTTGGTCCCGAAAAAGCCCGGGCAATTACAGGCCCCCGAAGGGGAGGAGCCGGGAGATCCGCCCACGAGCCTGCTCGCGGATCTCAGAGAGCTCTACGACGTGCAACTCGCACGCTACGATGCCGGCAGGACCCCCATCGGAATGAAGGATATTGAAGACCTCAAGGCCCGGGGCGTGGGCAGCGATCCGCTGGGCGCCATCCGGGGCGCCCTGCGCAGCGCCCGGGAAACGCGTGCTCCGGCGGGAGAGGGGAAACAGAAAAACCAGGACGGCCCCCTCGGCATCCTGATGCTCTCGGACGGAGGGGACACCACCGAGGCGGCGCTTCCGCCCGGGGACGTGAAATCCTTTCCCCCCCTCATCGGAGTGGGTTTCGGGGCGCCGGATTCCTTCCGCGACATCGCCATTCAGGATATTCAGGCCCCGCGCATCGCCTTTCAGGGAAAGGAGATGAGCCTGGAGGTCTCGCTCTCGGTAAAGGGTTTTTCCGGCCGCAAGCTGCCGGTCGCCTTGACGCGCGAGGGCCGCATCATCAGAACCCGCTCGATTGACGTCAGGCGCAGTCCGTTGCGCCGTCTCGTGAAATTCCGCTTTACGCCGAGTGAGGTGGGGAGCCAGGTGTTGAGCGTGGTCACGCCCGTTCAGCGCGGCGAGATCGTGGAGTCGAACAACCGCGTCGAGATTCCACTGGAAGTGAGGCGGGACAAGATTCGGGTGTTGACGATCACGGGCTCTCCCACGTGGAACTATCGCTTCCTGCGCATGGCGCTCAAGCGGGACCCCGCCATCGACCTCGTGTCGTTCGTCTTCCTGAGAACCTCGGAAGATGACCCGGGGGTCCCGACCCGTCATCTGAGCCTCGTGCCGTTCCCGGTGGACAAGCTGTTTCTGGAGGAACTCAAGAATTTCGAGATCGTGGTTTTCGACAATTTCTCCGCACAGGAGTACTTCAGCAACTACTACCTCAGGCGCGTGGAGGATTACGTCCGAAAAGGCGGGGCGCTGCTCATGTTCGGCGGCAGGCAATCCTTCAGCGCCGGCGGATACTACCGGAGCCCCATCGAGGACCTCCTGCCCGTGCGCTTGCAGCAGGGAAGCGATTATCAGGACCAAAGGCGCCTGCTTGTCCAGCTAACGCCTGTCGGCGGAAGGCATCCCATCACGCAGCTCTCCTCGGATCTTGAGGAAAACAAGAAGTTCTGGACTTCCTTTCCCCCCTTGAGGCGCGTCAACGCAACGACGCCGTTCGGAAAAGGGCAGATTCTCGTTTCCACGCAAGAGGGGAAAACGCCTCTCCTCGCCACGAAGCGGATCGGCGAGGGAAGGGTTGTGAGTGTTTTTTCGGATGATATCTGGCGGTGGAATTTCGGGATGGTGGCCGCGGAGAAGACGAATCGTCTCTACATCCGACTGGTCGCGCAGATGATCCGCTGGCTTTCGGGCGACCCCGGAAGTTCCCAGGTCCAGATTCTTCCCGAGGCGGAGCAGGGCAAGGACAGGACCTACGTCCTACGGATGCAGGTGAGGGACGAATCCTATCAGCCCGCTCAGGCGGCGCAGGTGAGGGTGCAGCTTCGGGATCCCTATGGCGTCACCAACCATTATCGCGCCGCCTATCGTCCGGATTCCCGGGAATTCGAGGTTCGCTTTCGCCCCCGTGGCAACGGGAGTTATCGGGCGAGGATGACGGCCGTTCAGGACGGGCGAGTCATCGGCGAGGCGGTGCGGACCATCGGCATCGGCAGAGAGGCGGGCAAGGCGGAGTGGGCCGACGTCAGCCCGCGCTGGGAGAACTTGCAAGCGCTGGCGAAAAACACGGGGGGACTCTTTTTTCGGGCCGACGCGGTGGGGAATGAGGATTTGACCGCCCGCGTTCTGGAGGCTTTGAAGGGCAAGGTGCCGCACAGGGTGATGGAAGTGCGCGACGTGCGCCTCTGGAGCATTCCCTGGATCGCGATGGTGCTCATCCTGTTGCCGGGCCTGGAGTGGACCATACGGCGCTTGTGGGGCCTGGCTTAGGCGCCGGGGCGGCGCGCGCTTTTTGGCTGTTACCGCCCGTTCATGTATTTTGTGTAATATAAATGAAATTATACGCTGTCACCGTTTACTCATGTGAAGGAAACGAGAGATGGCCGAGCAATCATTCAAGAAGATAAACGAGTTTCTCGATTCCGTAATTCGCGCTCGCCTCAAGGTCAGGCGTCTCGAGGCGGGCATGGTTCTGCTGCTGGGCGTTCTGGCCGTTTTGCTGCTGGCCCCGGCGGCGGTGGTCGCGCAGTCCGTCTATGGCTATTCCGCCATCACCTACGCCGGGCTGACAATTCTTCTGCTGGGCGTGACGCTCATCCGCTGCTGGTGGCTGGCGACCCGTCGTCCCAGACGTGAGAGTATCGCCCTCGACATCGAAGCAACCCATCCCGACCTGGGGAGCAACCTCATCAGTTCGCTGCAGCTTTTTCCGCGCAAAGGAGAGCTCGGCGATGACGACCCCACCTCGCCCGCGCTCATCGACGCGCTGGTGAACGACACCCGCCGGGAAGTGGAGCCGCTTGAACCGGAGGCTTATGTCTCCCACGCCGGCTTTCAAAGGCTCGGGCGCCTTGCCGGCGTCCTGACCATCGCGGTGCTTCTCATGGCGTTCATCTGGCCGGGGCTGTATCCGCGCGCGGGTTATCTTCTGGCGAACGCGGCGGACCTCATGCCCTCGCGCATCACGCACCTGGAGATTTGGGCGGAGCGCACCACGGTTCTCCCCGGGATGCCCATGACGTTCGAGGTGAAAACCACGGGCCGTGAGACGGACGCCGTCGAGCTGGAAGTCCGGCAAGGCGCCGAGTCCGGGGCGAGCATCGCCATGGAGAAAGTGGCTCCTCGCCATTTCCGCTCTCGCTGGCTGGCCGCCGGAGCCGATGCGCGCGTCACGGCGCGAACGGGCAGGTTCCGCTCGCGGACGATAGAGGTTCGCGTGGTCGCCCCGCCGGGGGTGGAATCCATCGAAGTCGTTCAGTATCCGCCCGAGTATACGAAGCTCAAACCCCGGACGGAGAAAAACGGCGGCCACATCCGCGCCTACATGGGTTCCGAGGTTCGACTGGCCGTGAAGACGAACAAGCCGGTTCAGGAGGCGCTCATCGCGCTGGCCGACGGCTGGCGATTGCCGCTCAACCCCTCGGAGGAGGGCGATTCGCTGAGCGGGAAGATGATACTGGGCGGCGCGGGTTCTTATCAGGTTCGCTTGAAGGATGCGCACGGTTTTTCGAATCTCGCGCCCCAGCGCTACCAGATCGACATCATCCCCGACGCCTATCCCGTCGTGATGGTGACGCATCCGGAAAAGGACCTCACGGTGGAGGCCGACGAGCAGGTGACCGTGAAGTACCGGGCGTCCGATGATTTCGGGCTCAAGAGCGTATATCTCGAAGTCAGGCTCGGGAGCGGTCGTCCGAGGAGAATCAAGGTGTGGGGCGGCGAGGCTCCCCAGAAGGATGTGCTCGGCCGTTATGAGTTCGACCTCAGGTCCATGGGAATCAAACCGGGGGGAATCCTCTCCTATCGCTTCATCGCCCCGGACGTGGATACGGTGAGCGGCCCCAAGTTCGGGACGAGCAAAATCTACCGGATCAAAATCCGCGACAGGGAAGCTGTGATCGCCGGGCTGGACAGGAATCTGGGAGAGATTTCGAACGAACTCCTCGACTTGCTGGGCGATTACCTGGAAAAGGACCTGCCGCCGGAAGATAAGGCGAAAGGGACGAAGGAAGCCGGCAAACTAGCCCGGAAGAGCGGCTCCATCGAGGCGAAGGCCACCAGAATCCTGGAACGCATCAAGCGCGCGCGCGCGACGCTCAGGCCCAAGAATCCGCGCGAGACGCTCTCCGACATGGATCTCTCCACGCTGCAGCGACAACTGCGGGATGCGATTTCACAATACCTGAAACCGCTATCGCAACTGTCGAAATTGGGGAAGAACGCCGATCCGGAAAGGAAAAGGCTGAATCGCGAGATAGCCGCCCGGCAGGAAGAGGCGACGGAAACGCTGGAGCGTCTCGCCACGATGAGCGAGGAGATGCAGCGCAACGTCCGGGTCGACAGGGCGGGCCGTACGACGGAATCGATGATCCAGAGACAAAGGGCCATCGAGCAGGCGCTCGAGAAAATGCGCAGGATGGGCGGGGACCAGGAGGCGATCAGCCGGGTGGAGAAGGAGCTTGAAAAACTCAGGACGGAGTTGGGCAAGCTGATGCAGCAGATGGCTTCTCTGGCCCAGCGCATGCCCGCGGAATTCATGAACCAGCGCAGCATGCGCGAGATGCCCATGCAGAACATGATGCGCGCGTTCGAGCGGATTCGCGAGATGATGCGCCAGAACAATTTTCAGGGCGCGCTGGAGCAGCTCAGGCGCCTCATGAGCCAGTTGCAGAGAATGCGCATGGCGCTGCGCGGCATGCAGCGCCAGCAGATGATGAGCCAGCGCGGGGGCAGGCCCATCAGGCGCCAGCAAAGCGAACTGGCGGCCATCGTGGAAGAGCAGCAGGCCATCCTGGGCGAGACGGTCGGCGTGCTGGAAAACGTGGTGGACCGTCTCAAGAAGAAATGGCCCGAAGAGGTCGCCGCCGCGTCGCGCAACGCCCGGGCGTATTGGAAGAAAACGAGCGAGTCGGCCGCAAAGCCGCTCCCGACCGATTGTTTCCCGGAGGCCGAAGCGGTGAAACGAGCCGAGCCCGGGAAGAAAACCGAGTCGGCGGAGCCTGAGATTTCGATGCTCGGCCGGCCCGATGCCGAGAAGAAACTCTCCCCCCAGGCGCAGGCAGAGAAAATCCAGCGCGAGAAGATGCGCGCGCTCTCCGAGTTCGACACCATGCTCAAGAAAGGGGAATGGGGGATCATCTTCCAGAGGCTGCCGGAGTGGGCGGCCAAGTTCGAGAGGTCGCCCTGCGCCCGCCCCGAGCAGATAGCGGAGAAGGAAAAAGATGCGCCGAAGGTGGCGAAGCGCGAAAAAGGGCTGGAGCCTGCGCCGCCGCGGGATGCGCGAGAGGGAATCAGGCCCGAGCCCTGGGCCTGGCGAATGGACCCGGACGTGAAGCCTGCGCCGAGGGTGGCGAAGCGTCTGGAAGAACGAGGCGCCGCGCCCCTGGCGGGAGAACTGCCGATGAGGGCGCTTGGGCCTGCGCCCGGGTTGATGGGCCCGGTTCCTTCGCCGCAGGGGCCTTCGTTTGAAATTCCGGGGAGCTTGGCGTCGCTTGCGCCTGGCGGGATGGGGTCTGGGCTTGCGCCCCCCGAGCCCGTGTCCTCGAAGGAATTGGCGAAGAGCGCGGGGCGGCTTTTGGATAAATCCGAAAAAGACGCGGGCGGCACGGAAATCGCGAAACTCGACGGCCTGCGCCTCAGGCAGGACGCCCTGCGCAAGCGCCTGGAGGTTTTCGAGCGGCACTTGCGCCAGATGATGCAGGTGTATCCGTTCATCAATCCGAGCATCGTGCGGAGAATCACCGAGGCGGGAGAAGCGATGAAACGGGCCACCGCTTCTTTGGGAGAACGCAGTTCCTCACGCGCCGTGCCCCCCGAGGAGGAGGCGATACGCAAGCTCGCCCAGGGGCAGAACTCCATGCAGCAGGCCATGCAGCAGATGGCCCAGCGGGGCAGTCTGGGTATGGGCACCCCCCGGGGCTTCGGCGCATTGGGGCCGGGCAGGGGAGGGAACAGGCCGTGGTGGTCGAGGAACCCGAATTTTCCCCAGCCGCAAGGCTCGAACCAGCGGGGACGGGAGGAGGACGGGAATCTCGGCACCCAGTTCAGCGAGGTTCTCATTCCGGATCGGGAACAATACAAGGTGCCCGCCAAGTACCGTGAAGAGATCATGGAGGCGATGAAGGACGGCCTGCCGAGCGGGATGCGCGGCGAAATCGAGGATTATTTCGACAGGCTGACAAAATAATGCGTGAAAAATTTCTTGCAGGTCTCATTTGCGCTTTCCTGATCGCGGCTTTCGCTCCTTCCGCGTGGACGCATACCGTCAATCGCGCGGTGCCTCTCTCGCAGGCCGTGAAGCGGCCGGATGGCTATCGCGCGGTGGTGGACGATCTCCGGGCGTGGGATCTGGCGGCCGCGAGGAAGAAAATCGAATCGCTCGAAGCCGGTTCTCCCGGCCGGGCGGAATGGCGGGCGCTCTCGGGAGCCGCGGATTACCTGGAAGGACGATTCTCCGAGTCGGTCGCCAACCTCAACGCCGCGCTCAAGAAAAAACCCGGAGACGGCGAGTGGCTCGAACTCAGGCTCCACGTGCGCCAGACGCAAACCGCGGTGCAGGGATTCAAGGCGCACAAGACGGCTCATTTCGACATCTGGTACGAACCGGGCGAGGACGCCGTCTTGCTGCCTTACCTGGGCGATGCCCTGGAGAAGGCCTATGCGCGCTATGGGGAGATATTGGGCGTACGGCCGACGCAGCGGATTCGCGTGGAGCTTTTTTCGGATTCGGTCCGCTTTCACAGATCGTCCACGCTCTCGCGGCGGGACATCGAGGAGAAAGGCGCGATAGGGGTCTGCAAGTTCAACAAGGTGATGTTTCTATCCCCCGGCGCGCTCCTTCGGGGCTATCGCTGGCTCGACACCGCGGCGCACGAGTACGTCCACTACCTCATCGTGCTGGCGACGAAGAACCGCGCTCCCATCTGGCTGCACGAGGGCATCGCCAAATACCTGGAGAAAAGATGGAAGGACGGGGAGCGGAAAGGCTATCTCCACCCGGGCGAGGAGGCCTTGCTGTACAAGGCGAGAGAGACGAACAACTACGTTCCGTTCAAGAAGATGGAGCCGAGCCTCATCTATCTCGATACGCCGCAGGAGGTGCATCTGGCTTATGCGGAAGCGGCTTCGGCCGTGGATTTCATCCACCGCAAAATGGGTGAGGGCGCGCTCGTCCGCCTGCTGGCGGGCATCCGGGAGGCCTCGCCCGCGCAAAGACCGCAGGGCGCGCCGGCGCTCGGAGAAGAAAACCCCGGAATGCGGCATCAAAGGCGGGCGAGTCTCGTTGAACTCGAATCCACCGGCCCGCCCCAGAGCGCGGAGCCCGGGCTTCGGTTGGTCGCCGGAGTCGACCTGGGCGGCTTTGAGAAACTCTGGATAGAAGACCTGAAAAAACTCCCCCTTCGCGCGCATGCGGGCTCGCAGGTCATGCTGCCGAAGCTCAAGCCCAAGGGGCCGATGAGTGAGCGCTCGATCGATCTGGCGGCGCTCAAGAGCGCCGTGGCCAGAAGGCGCATGCGGCTGGGCGACAGGCTCTCGTTCCGGGGCAGGATGCGGGCGGCGCTGATAGAATATCGCCGCGCCCTGCGCGATGAGCCTTACTCCCAGCCCCTGCTCAACCGCGCGGCGCAGGTCGAGATACACCTGGGCATGATTCCCCAGGCCGAGCGGCACATCCAGAAGGCGCTGGAGGTGGACCCGGATTACGCGATGACGCACGTGCATCGGGCGCTGGCGAGCGAGATGGGCGGAAAGGCCGAGAGCGCCCTCAGGGCGTGGGAGGAGGTGGTGCAGATCAATCCCTTCATTCGAGTGGTTCATGAGCGCCTGCTGGCGCATTACGAAAGAACGGGACAGACGGAAAAGGCGAAGCGAGAGCGTGACGTGCTTCTCTCCATGTCGTCCCGCTAAATCGAGAGGCGATACGCAATGAACGAAGTGACGGATGATGTGAGAAACGAAGAATCGAGCATGAGCGAGATGGACGTGGAGATAGCGCGCGAGATCGGCCTGAAGCGCGACGCCATTCTCGAACAGGTGCACAAGATCATCGTCGGGCAGGCGGAGGTCATCGACCTGGTCCTGATAGCCCTGCTCTCGAAAGGCCACTCCCTCCTGGTCGGCGTGCCGGGCCTGGCGAAAACCCTGCTGATACGCACCCTGGCCCGCGTGTTGCAGCTCGATTTCAACCGCATCCAGTTCACGCCCGATCTGATGCCCTCGGACATCACGGGCACGGACATCCTGGATGACACCACGGAGGGAAGGCGCTCTTTCCGCTTCATTCGCGGCCCCATCTTCACCCAGATTCTGCTGGCGGACGAGATTAACCGCACGTCGCCCAAGACGCAGGCGGCCCTTCTGCAGGCCATGCAGGAGTTGCACGTGACGGCCGGTGGGCAGGCGCACTACCTGAACCCGCCGTTTTTCGTTCTCGCGACCCAGAACCCCGTGGAGCAGGAGGGCACGTACCCGCTGCCCGAAGCGCAGCTCGACAGGTTCATGTTCGAGATCGGGGTGTCGTATCCCAGCCTCGCGGAGGAGAAGGAAATCGTCGCGCAAACGACTTCGAACTACGATCCCAAGCTCGAAGAGATCATGGACAACGAGCAGATTCTGGCCTTTCAGGGGCTGGTGCGCCGCGTGCCTGCGGCCCCCTACGTGGTGGAATACGCGGTGTCGCTCGCGCGCGCATCCCGCCCCGACGATGAGAGCGCTCCTGATTTCGTCCGCCAATTCGTGGAGTGGGGCGCGGGGCCGAGGGCGAGCCAATACCTGATTCTGGGAGCGCGGGCGCGGGCGCTGCTCCGGGGACGCTACGCCGCCACCATCGAGGACGTGCGGGCGCTGGCTGAGCCTGTGCTGCGGCACCGGATTCTGGTGAACTTCCGCGGGCAGGCGGAAGGCCACGACTCCGTCTCGCTGATAGGGCAGCTTCTCGAAGCCATCACGCCCCCGGCGGAGGCCACCGAAGCCGCGTAGACGCCTGCTCAAAGAGGATCGCCTTGAATTCGGACCAGTATTTCGACCCCCTCGTCATCTCACGATTGTCCAACCTCCAGCTGCGCGCCCGCCACGTGGTCGAGGGCCTGATGAGCGGCGTGCACCGGAGCCGCTCGCGGGGGTTCAGCGTCGATTTCGAGGAGCACAGGGCGTACAGCCCGGGCGACGAACTCCGGCACGTCGACTGGAAAGCGTACGGGAAATTCGACCGCTACCTCGTGAAGCAGTATGAGGACGAGACGAACCTCTACGCGCATCTCGTCGTCGACGCCAGCGCCTCGATGGATTTCGGCGACGGTTCCCTGAACAAATGGGCGTATGCGGCCACGCTCTCCTCGGCGATGGCGCATTTGCTGCTGGGCCAGTCCGATTCGGTGGGCCTGGTGGTCTCCCGTGAGACCGAAGACACGCGGGTTCCTTCCAAATCCATCAGAAAGCACTTGCTGACCCTGTTGGCGGGCCTTCAGGCGGCATCGCCGGGCGGGGGAACCGGAATCGCCCGTTCGATGCTTGCCCTGGCGGAGCGTCTGAAGCGAAGGGGGCTCGTCGTCATCGTTTCCGATTTGCTCGATGACCCCGAAGCCGTGGAAAAAGCGCTCAAGCTCCTGTGCCTCAAGGGTAACGACGTCATCGTATTTCACATCCTCGACAGCCTGGAACTCGAGTTTCCCTTCGAGGGTCTCGCCAGGATGGACGACGTCGAAACGGAGAGGAACATCACCGTGGAATGCGAGGTGGTGAAGAAACCCTATCTCGGGCTATTGGAAGAATTTCTCGAGGAAACGCGTGAGCGGTGTGCGGACTTAGGGGTCGATTATCATCTCATCTCGACGGCCGAGCCGCTGGACAGGGGCCTCATCCGCTTTCTGGCGTGGCGCAGCCGATCGAGGGTATAGCGGGGCGTCCGGGGAGGAGGGGACTTGAGTTTTCAATTCTTGCACGGCGCGCTTCTCTGGGGGATGGGACTCGTCTTGCTTCCCATCCTGATTCACCTGCTGCGCAGGCGCCTCGTCCGCAGATATCGGCTCCCCACCTTCGAGTTCCTGCTCAGAACGCAGCGCCGCATCACGAACCGCAGCAGGCTCAGGAACTGGATACTCCTGTTTCTCCGCGTGTGCGCCGTCGGGATCATCATCTTCCTGGCGTCGCGCCCTCTCCTCGAGACCGAGGGCGGCATGTCGGCCGGTGGATGGTTTCCCGTCCACACGGTCGCCGTGATCGACAATTCGGCGAGCATGGCGTTCGAGACGGAAAAGGGGAGCCGTTTCGACGTGGCCAAACGGGCCGCGAGGCGGATGATCGAGGACATGTCCGATGCGGATCGCATGAGCATCGCGACGACCGCCGGAGAACCAGCCGCCGCGCCCCTGAAAGAGTTGCAGCGCAAGGAGGCTCTCGCTGCCCTTGAGGGGGTCCGCCAGACAGACGCCAGGGGCGCGCCCGCCCGCGTCGTACAGCATGCGCTGGAGAACGCGTCGCCCCAGGCGGGGCGGAGAAACATCGTCGTGTTCAGCGATTTCGCCAGGGGGGATTGGGAGTCGTTTCAGATTCGCAATCTCAAGCAGTGGAACCCGCATGTTCATCTGCAATTCGTGCGCGTGGCCCCCGAGGCGGGAGTGGAGGATCTGAGCCTCCGGGATGTGAAGATGAAGCCCTGGCCGCCCAAGGCGGGTTTTTCCTTCACCATTGGCGCGCGCGTTTTCAACCGGGGAGAGGAAAAAAAATCCAAAGTGCCCGTGCAGTTGTTCGTGGGCGAAGAACTGCGGGAAACGATCGAAGTGGACGTGGGGCCGAACGGAGCGAGTCCTGTGAGTTTTCGGGTGAATGCCCCTGAAAAGGGCGTGCTCAACGGACGCATCGAGTTGCCGAAGGACAACCTTTCGGCGACGAACCGGTTCTACTTCGCGGCGGGCATCGGGAAGCGCTTGCGCGCCCTGGTGATCGACGGGGACCCGAAGCGCGGGCTCCAGGACAGCGAAACCTTTTTCATGGTCAACGCCCTGAGTGCGGCCCCTCTGGGCGGCGAGTCCCCGGTGCTGACGCACGTCGTGGCGTCTTATGAACTGGGCAGCGTGCCATGGGATGAGTATGACTACGTCATCGCCTGCAACGTGGGCCGCTGGCCCGAGCGGGGGGAGCAGGGCTTGAGGAGTTTCGTCGAAAAGGGCGGCGGACTTCTCTGGGCCACGGGCGAACTGTCGAGCGAGAAGGGTGCAGGACTCGGCTGGCTTCCGGCCACGCCGGGAGAACCCGTAACGCTGCGCCCGTCCCAGAGCCTCAAGATCGCGCAGGGCGAGGAAGCGCACCCGGCGTTCTCTTTGCTGGGGGCGTACGGGGGGCGGTTTTTCTCCGCCTTGCGCTTGGCGCGGGTTACGCCGCTCCAGCCGGCGAGAGGCGGACGGGCTTTGCTGGAGCTTCCAGACGGCACGCCCCTTCTCGTGGTCGGCTCGGTCGGCTCGGGGCAGGTGATGGTATGGGGTTCCACGTGTGACCGGGATTGGGCGGACCTCGCCGTGCGGCCCGTTTTCGTTCCGCTCATCAGAGGGATTTCCGATTTTCTGGGAGGCACCAGAAAGGGCGTTTCCTCATCCGCGGACGCAGGCGACGCATTCGAAATCAGAGCGCCCATCCGGCGGGTCGGGGAGGCGATACAGATAAGCGGACCGGCCCGGGAAGAACGTGCGCTTCAGTTCATGGAGAAAACGCCCGGCCTGGAAGCGGCGCCCGCCGATGGGCTCAGGCTGGGCAAAGCGGGAAGCGCCGGAGCCATCGCCTACTACCGGGATGCCTACCGCGCGGGTTTCTATAGCGTGCTCACGCCCGATGAAAAACATTTCGTGGCCGTGAACGCGCCCGCATCGGAAGCGAACATTTCTCCCGTGGAGATGAGCACGCTCAGGGATAAACTCGAGAAAGTCGACGTGCGCGATTTGCCTGCGGACGACTCGGATCCGCTGCGCTCTATCTTGAGGCTCATCGACCTGGGCGCGCTTTTGTTTCTCGCACTGGGAGGGATATTCGTCGCCGAGGCGTTCCTGGCGGACAGGACTTGAGGGGCGCCGGAGATTTTCCGTGATTTCGCTTACCCGACTCGAATCATGACTCTTGATTGATTTGCGTGGTCCCGTGCCGCTCCACCCCAATCGGGGCGGAGCGGCTCGGGCGGACGGGACCACTGGAACTTTCCCTTGGAACGATATGATTTTGAAGGCGATAGGTCGCCTGCCTTTTCCGTTCGATATTTTCACACAAAAGCGGACATTATATCAAGCCTAAAATGCCTCAGGCGCGAGATAGCCGCTTTTTCATAAGCGCTTATGTGGTAAAATATTGAGTAACCTCTCGAAAATAATAGGCAAACCATTGATATTTGGAGGCTAATATCGTTATGGAAATTTCCCGGGATGAGATCGTCGCCCGCCTGCGGGCCGAAAGGGACGCAGGGCGCGCCGTCTACGACGCGCTGTGCGGAAGCGGCATCACGGCGAAATTCGCCGCGCGCGGCGGAGCCGACCTCGTCACCACCTTCAATCTCGCCTACTACCGGATGCAGGGCCTGAGTTCGATGGCGGGCTATCTGCCCATCGGAGATGCGAACGCCATCACGCTCGAACTGGGCGAGCGCTCCATCCTGAACGTGGTGAGGGAATGCCCCGTCATCGCGGGCCTGCTGGGTACGGACCCCACAAGGGATATGTTCAGGTTCGTCGACAGAATCCAGGCCGCCGGCTTCCACGGGGTGATGAACTGCCCCACAATCGCTCTTGTTGACGGGAATTTCAGAAAAGACCTGGAAGAAACCGGCATGGGTTTCTCGAAAGAAGTGGACGTTCTGGGATACGCGAGCGGCAAGGGCATGTTCACCAAAGCGTTCACGACCACGCCGGATGAGGCCCTCGCCATGGCGGAGGCGGGCGTGGACAACATCATCATTCACTTCGGGAACAGCTCGGGCGGCTCCATTGGCTCTAAAACGGTGATGCCGCTCGATGAGGCGGCTCAGAGGGCGGTAGCTGTTTTCGACGCTCTTCTGCCGAAATACGAACAGAGAATCTTCACCTGTCATGGGGGCGCGATAGAGACGCCCGCCGACTTCGAGAGGCTTCTCGACCTGGAGAGCCGCTTCGACGGCTACGTGGGCGGCTCCTCCGCCGAGCGCTTTCCGGTGGAGGATGCCGTGCCCAGGGCGGCGCAGGGTTTCAAATCCGTGCGCTTGCGGAAATAGATGCAGGGCCGTCTTTTCGCATAATCTTTGGATGACCAACTTATCGGGTAAGGGAAAAATGTCGAATCCGGGTGTAGCCATACTGGTGACGATGGACAGCAAGGGCGCGGAGGCGCGCTTTCTGGCGGATACGCTCGCGGAAGCGGGCGTGCGTCCCCTTCTGGTGGATTTGTCCTGCAAGCCGCACGAGACGGGCGGCGCGGACATCAGTGGTGAGGAAGTAGCCGCCGCTGCGGGACGGAGTTGGGAAGAGTTGGCCGGGATGGAAAGAAACGCCGCCTCGGAAATCATGATGGAAGGGGGCAGGCGGGTTGTAGTCGAAAAATTTCAGGAAGGCGAGATACACGGCGCGGTCGGCCTCGGCGGGGCGAACGGCACCTCGATGGCCTGCGCCATCATGCGCGCGCTGCCGCCCCTCGCGCCCAAGGTGATGGTGAGCGTCGTCGCCGCCACGGCGGCCGTGCAGTGGTACGTGGCCGAGAGCGACATCATGATGTTCCCCGCCATCGGCGACTTCTCCCTGAACCGCATCACGCGCGGCGTGCTGACGAACGCCGCCCTCGCCCTCGCGGGAATGGTGAAGCGGGAGGGCGCGGCGAAAGATGAGGGCAGTGCCTCTCCGCCCCTCATCGGCGTGTCTTCTTTCGGAGGCACGGCGGCCTGCGTCGAACAGGTGGAGCGGCGGCTCACGGATGCGGGCTATGAGGTCATATTCTTTCACGCTTCGGGTCCCGGCGGACGCGCGCTCGAATCCCTGGCCGGGCTGGGCGAGTTGGCCGGCGTGGTGGACGTCACCACGCATGAACTCACGGACCTGCTCATGGACGGCGTATACAGCGCGGGCGCGGGCAGGCTCGAGGCGGCGGGCGCGGCAGGCATTCCGCAGGTCGTGGCGCCCGGCGCGCTCGATCACGCGAATTTCTGGACGGGGCAGGTGCCCGGGAAATATCAGGGGAGAGCGTTCTTCCAGTACAACGCCCAGAATCTCCTCATGCGCACGAACAGGGAGGAGTTCGAAGCCCTGGGCGTCCTGATGGCGGAAAAGCTCAACCGCGCCAGGGGGCCCCTCTCGGTTCTGATACCCACGAGAGGCTACAGCGAACACACGAAGCGGAAAGCGCACGATCTGGAAGGACGCGATGCGGGCGATTGGCGCCAACCCGAAGTGGACGCCGCCTTTGCGTCCTCGCTCGCGGAGAATCTCAAGACGGGAGAGATCGTCTCGCTCGATATGCACATCAACGATGCGGCTTTCGCCGATGCCTGCGCGGAGAAGATGATCGGGATGCTTGCGCGGGGCGGATAAGTCGGCACGCTCCTTGGCGGTTTGTTGAAAAACCCTCCTTTTTGGGGAGTAAAGGGGACGCCCCTCTCGACTGGAAA
>CAYTSP010000239.1:0-7001 GCA_964440505.1 uncultured Nitrospinaceae bacterium | reverse complement strand
GAGGGAAGAGATATCACTCCCCCCTTGAGGGGGAGTCGAAGAGGCCGAGCCCTTGGGCGAAGGCCGATTCGGTGGGGGGATGGTTCTAAAGAGAATTGTTTCTCCACAATCAAAAAACTCCCCCCACCAGTTCGCTTGCGGGCTTGCGCCCTTAGCTCACTGACTCCCCCTCAAGGGGGGAGTGATATCTCTTCCCTCCTCGGTCGGCTGAATACTCCGAATCACGAATTCACGGCTTTTTCGACAGTCCCTCTTGCGCCGAATGATCGAAGCCCACTCGGGAGCAGCTGCGAAACGGGGTCCGTCTGGGGAATCTATCGCCTCCCACCGAAACCGGCGGACAGGTCGGAGCGTTCGAGAACGCCGCCCATCCCCTCGTGCCGGGCTCCGAAGAAGGCGCCGGTGACCACGCCGGCATCACCGCCCGTATTGTTGAAGGCGTTGCCGCGCACCTCGATCGAGTAGCCGAGGTCGCCGTCTCCCCACCTCGCGCCGCCGTCGAACTGCATGTCGGTGAAGTCGAGCTGCCCGTCCAGATTCGTCAGATCCACGTCGAGGCTGGAATCGCCGATGACCACCTCTCCTGACGGCGTGACGCCCAGCAATGCGCCATTCCAGACGGCGGTTCCCGACAACCCCCCGTTTTGCGCCAGGTCCATCGGCGGCTCAGGCCCCGAGGCCCGGGGTTGCGCCAGGCCGTTACGGAAAGCGGCGCCGAAGGAAACCTCTCCGCCCGGAATTCCCATATCTCCCCGGACGTGAAGCGACGTCTCATCCCAGGGACCGAGATTTTGCGCCGATATCTCTTCGGGCAAAGCGCCGGGCCTGAACCTCGCATACGCCGCGAGCAGCGCATCGCGATCAATCGGGGAAAGCAGAAACCGCGGCAAATTCGCCGGGACATTGGGATTCAAGGCAGCGTCCGGGAAACGCTCCGGATCGGTATGGCCGGAAAACCCCAGGGCGTGAAGCAGTTCGTGAACGATGACGTAGACGGTTTTTTCTTCAGGAAAATTTTGAACTTCCCTGCTGTCGATCAATATATGAGAAGAGTCGGCTTCCACGACTTCGTTTCGCTGCGTTCGGGGATCGTAACTTATTCGCGATTGCGTATGGCCGACCGCCCTCTCGCCCTTGACGCTCCCCTCCGGCCATTGCGCCTGCGGGATGAATTCGATATGGATGCTGCCGCGCGGCACGTCTTCGACGTCCGTCGGGTCCGGAGCGGGAGCATCGCCGAACGAAAGGCGCGCATCGTGAGGCAAGGCGGCGTTCACGATCTGAACGGCGCGCACCGCATAGCCGGTGTATTTCTCGCTCGTTCCCTCGACGACGCGCACTGTCGGCGGACGAGAGAACGTCGCGAGTCCCGTGACTTCGGGGTGAACCGCTCTCGGCCGCAGATACGCGACCACGTCGGCGGCGACGGAGCCGTCCCGCACCGACCCCTGCGAGACTTCCACCCCGTTGCGCTCGCCCGTCCTTTGGAGTCCTCCGGCCGGAGGCGCGGCGCCCATACCGATATGCAGGGAGCCATCAAAACCAAAAAGAGGCGCTTGCGCCGCCTTGGCGGAGGGTTCTAAAGCGGCCTTCGTCATCATCTCCGGCGGAGCGGGCGGGGGCGTCGGCATCACCGCCGGCGGAGCAGGCGGCGTTACGGCTCCGCCTCCGCTATTCCCGCCGCCGCAGCCGTGCAGGGGTGCGATGATGAGAACAGCCGCGCAGAGGAATCTCGAAAGTTTCATGTTCACGTGTCCCGACGAGAAAAAGACTCACGGCCTCCCGGGAAAAACGACCAGGCGGCGAACAACGCACGGAGTATACAGCGCGTTTCCCCGTGCTTCTATTCCCCCGCCATTCCCGCTCCTTCCTATAGTCATTTCCTGTCATTCCCGATATATTATCCGCCATCGATCATTCATTCTGCGTCTTCGCATTGCGCGCGAAGATTCTCCCGGGAGGAGGCTCTCATGAAGGCCATGGTGTTGAGGGAAAAAGGAGCGCCCTTTTCATTTGAAGACGTGCCCGACCCCGCGCCCGGAGAGGGCGAGGCCGTGGCGCGCGTCATCGCCTGCGGCTCGGGCCTCACGATCCACCACGCGCGCGCGGGCCGCGCGGAGATCGACTACCCCATGATCATCGGCCACGAGGTCGTGGGGGAGATCGTCGAGACGGGCGCCGGCGTCTCGAACGTGAAGGCGGGCGACGTCGTCACCTTCCATTGCTATCTCACCTGCGGTCATTGCCGCTGGTGCCGGGTGAACAGGGAACCCATATGCGACAACATGGCCGGCTTCATCGGCCGGCACCGCGACGGCGGCTATGCCGAATACATCAACCTCCCCGCGCGGAATTACGTCCACATACCCGACGGGCTGGACTACAAGGCCCATCCCGCCGAGGTGTCCGTCATCTGCGACGCCATCGTCACCCCTTATAAAGTGGTCCGCCGCGCGAGGATCGAGCCGATGGAGACCGTCGCCGTCATCGGGGCAGGCGGCGGCGTGGGGATCCACATGGTCATGCTCGCACGCTGGGCGAACGCGCGCGTCATCGCCGTGGACATCTCCGAACAAAAACTGGCCCAGTGCAAGGAACTCGGGGCGGAGGCCACCGTCGACGCCTCGAAGGACGACGTGAAGGAGGCGCTGCTCGAACTCACGGGCGGGGTGGGCGTGAACGTGGCCATTGATTTCGTCTCCCAGGACACCACGCTCGAGGCCGCCGCCGAAGCTCTCGACAAGGGCGGCCGCCTGGTGACGCTGGGCGGCTTCACGCCCAAGCCGTTTCGCCTCTCCGCCGGAAGCCTCCTGAACGGGGAGCTCGAGGTCATGGGCAGCCGCTCGTTCACCAAGCAGGAGATCATCGAATCACTCGAGCTTTGCGCGCGCGGAGAAGTCTGGCCGCTGGTCACGGAAACCTACCGGCTCGAAGAAGCCGAAAAAGTGCACGAACGCCTCGAAGCGGGCGCGATTACGGGCCGCGCGGCGATCGTGATGGACTAGGCGCATATTTACTTAAAACACGAAGGCGAGCAGATGGATTTCACCCTCACAGAAAGACAGCTCGAACTGCAGAAGCTGGCGCACGATTACGCCAAAAATGAGCTGAAACCATACGTGCGCGAGCGCGAGCGGATCACCGACCCCGTCGAGCGGTTCCCCTGGGATATTCTCGAGGCGGGGAGCAGGCTGGGTTAAGGACGCTCTCCATCCCCGAGGAAACAGGCGGCGGCGGGGCCGACATTCTCACGCTTTGCATCGTGGGGGAGGAGATCGGCTGGGGGGATCTGGGCGTGGCCGTCACCTTCGACCAGACCTGGAAGATCATTCATTTCCTCGACATCGTCTGGAACGAGGAACAGCGCGCGAAATTCCTGCCCGCGTTCCTTGAGGATCACCGCTTCCACCTCGCCGTCGGGATGACGGAACCGGAAGTGGGTTCGGAGAACTTCATCCCCGAAGAAGGCCCCGACCGCGGCGTCCGCACGAGCGCGGTGCGCGACGGGGAGGACTGGATCATCAACGGCAAAAAGCACTACATCAGCAACGGCGGCATCGCCAAGCTCTACGTGCTCGTTTGCCGCACGGACCCCACCGTCGGCGTCTCCCAAGGCGTGACCTACTTCATGGTGACGCCGGATATGGAAGGATTCACCATCGGCAAGATCCACGAGAAAATGGGCCAGCAGCTCTCGCAAAACGCGGAACTCATCTTCGAGAACTGCCGCGTTTCGGACGATTACCGCGTCACTCCTGTCGGCGGGGGCGTGGCGGCCCGCTCCGGTCCTTTCTCGCGCGGGTCGGTCATCGAGTCCGCCGCCACGAACCTGGGCCCCGCCCGCGCCGCCTATGAGGACGCGCTCGAATTCGCCAAGACGAGAATCCAGGGCGGAAAACCCATCATCGAACACCAGGGCGTGGGCTTCATGCTGGCGGATTGCTTCATCGAGTATGAGGCGTCGCGCAGAATGCTCCACTACGCCGCCTGGCGCGCGATGCGCGATGACTACGACCCCAAGCTCGGCTACATGGCCAAGGCGTACACTTCCGAAGCTGGTTTCCGCATCGCCACGCGCGCGCTCGAGGTCTGGGGCGGGACGGGCTACATGACGGACGCGCCGATGGAGAAATACCTGCGCGACGTCATCAGCTTCCTCCACTCGGCCGGCACCAACCAGGCGCAGCGCATCCGCGCCATGAAGTATTTTTAACCAGAAAACGCATATTTGCGTCGCGGTTCCCATTCTCTTGAGGGCGCAAGCCCCGAAAGGTTAGGTGCACCATGAACAAGAAGATCGCCGTACTCGGCGCAGGCGCCATCGGCGGAAGCGTGTCCGCCGATCTGACCGACGCCGGTCTCGACGTCACCGTCATCGACCAATGGCCCGAGCACGTGGAGGTGATGCGCGAGAAGGGCCTGCACGTCCAGATGCCCGACCTCGACCTCAAAACGCCTCCCTTGCGCGCGCACCATCTGTGCGAACTGGCCTCGCTCCGGACGACCTTCGACATCGTCCTCCTCATCGTCAAATCCTACGACACGCGCTGGATGTGCGAACTCATCAAGCCCTACTTGAAAAGCGACGGCATATTCGTCGGGGCGCAGAACAGCATGAACAACGATATGATCGCGTCGGTCATCGGGCGCGAGCGCGTGGTGGGCTGCTGCGTGGAGCTTTCGGCGGAGATTTTCACGCCCGGCATCATCCAGCGGAACACCCCGCGCAAGGGCACCTGGTTCGCCGTGGGGGAGCTGGACGGCTCGGTTACACCGCGTGCGGAGGAAGTTCGCGACATCTTCGCTCACGTCGCCGTCACCGAAGTCTCACCCAACATCGAAGGCACCAAGTGGACGAAGCTCATCGCCAACTGCATGACCATGGGGCCCTTCGGCCTGCTGGGCCTCAAGAACGCCGAGACGAAGAAGCTGCCGGGCGTCATCGAGCTTTCGGTCGGACTCGGAAAAGAGGCGATGGCGGTCGGCGAAGCCTTGGGCTACGGGGTGGAGCCGGTGTTCGGCCTCTCCTCGGATGATTTCGCGGGTTCTGACGATCAGGTGCTCGTCACGGCCATGAAGACGCTGCTCGAACACGTGGGGCCCCGTTCGCGCACCGCCCCGATTCAGGATCACATCAAGGGCCGCAAGAGCGAGATGGAATACATCAACGGACTCGTCTCGCGCCGGGCGAGGGAACTCGGCATCCCCACCCCGTTCAACGACGCGGTAACCGAGATCGCGCGGATGATAGACGACGGCGAGGTGGAGATGGGCCGCCCGAACTACGAGCTTCTCCAGGCGAAAATCGCCGAATCCGTTTAAGGGAAACCTCCACCGCCACAAGACAGAGGATGCGTCATGCCCTTTTACCGCTGGGACGATATGAAAAAGCGCAACATCGTCTCGACCACGGATTCTCGGGGCAGCATGATCCTGGGCGCATTCACCACCCTGACGCGCCAGGAGCAGCCGCCCGGAAAGGCGACCCGACCGCACAGCCACGGCTGCGAGCAGATCATCCACATACTGGAGGGCGCCGGCTGGTTCCGCGTCGGCGAGGAAGAGAAGACCCTGGGCGCGGGCGAGGTGGTCCATATTCCTCAAGGTGCGGAGCATGAACTCAGAAATCCGGGCGATGAGGTTCTCGTCTACCTTTCCTTCAAGAATCGATCCGAAGACTGGCCGCCGAAAGAGGCGATCGCAAGCGAAGCGGTGGGAGAATGACCCGCGGAGCCGAACCGAACAAAATTTCCAGAGGGAGAAACAGCCATGATCGATCCTTTCCGCATGTCCGCCGTGCCGCGCGTGCGCTTCGGCAGAGGCGAGGCCGCCTCCATCGGGGATGAGGCGAAGAATCTGAACATGACGCGCCCCATGCTGCTCGCGGACCCCGGGCTTTCGGGCGCGGGCGTGCTCGCCTCCGTCACGGAAGGGCTGGATAAGGCGGGCGTCGATTACCTGCTGTATGAAGATGTGGAACCCAATCCGTCGGACCCGAGCAT
The DNA here is from genome assembly GCA_964440505.1 of uncultured Nitrospinaceae bacterium. Taxonomy (GTDB): domain Bacteria; phylum UBA8248; class UBA8248; order UBA8248; family UBA8248; genus Bin107. Next base: position 999 of record CAYTSP010000239.1, on the reverse strand, counting down.
CACGCGCGCCCAGGCGTTTTATGAGGCGAACGACTGTTCCGGAATCATCGCCGTGGGCGGGGGAAGCGCCATCGACACCGCCAAGGCGATGGGGGCGCTCCTCGCGAACGGCGGAAAGATAAGCGACTATTACGGCGCGGACAAGGTGGAGAAATCCATTCCGCCCTTCATCACCGCCCCGACCACGGCGGGCACGGGCAGCGAGGTGACGCGCGCCTCCATCATCACCGACATCGAGCGCGGCACCAAATCGAGCATCCACTCGGACGCCCTCTACGCCGACGTGGCGGTGGTGGATTCCTCCCTTCTCTCCACGCTGCCCAAATTCTTCGCCGCGGGCGCGCTCATGGACGCCCTGACCCACGCGGTGGAATCACTGGGCTCCCCGCGCGCGAACCCCTGGACACAGGCGCTCTGCCTCCAGGCAATCGGCCTGATCGGCCAAAACGCGCGGCGCTTCGTCGCCGATCCCGCAGACCCCGGCGCCGCCGACCCCCTGGCGCTCGGGGCGTGCCTCGCGGGCGCTTCCTTCACGAACACGGGCCTCGGCATCGTGCACGGCCTCACGCACCCGGTCTTCAACTTCTTCGGCGGCCACCACGGCACAACGAACGGGATACTCTTAGCCCCCGTGATGCGCTTCAACCTGCCCGCCATGCGCGAAACCTACGCCCGGCTGGCCCCGCTGCTGGCGAACCCCGACGATGGAGCGGACGATACGCAGGACGCGGAACTCGCGGTCGAGCGCGTCCGCGCCCTGGCGGATGACATCGATATCCCCGAATCGCTCGCGGCCATCGGAGCGAAGGAGGAATATCTCGACCGCATGGCGCACGAGGCGGCCGCCAGCTCCACTGTGGCGACGAACCCCGTGCCCGCTAATGCTGAGGACATGAAGCGGATTTATCTGGAGTTGATGTGATGGTGGAAAATCCCACCAAAGCCGCACCGGGTTTCACTCCCCCTTGAGGGGGTTGTTGAAAAAGTCCCTCAGAGGGC
>CAYTSP010000238.1:0-22563 GCA_964440505.1 uncultured Nitrospinaceae bacterium | reverse complement strand
CCCTCAAGGGGGGAGTAATTCTTCTCTCACCCCGGTTGGTTTCATTCGCCAAATCACGAAATCAGGACTTTTCAACAACCCCGATGAGATGGAGATTGCTATGACTGACGAGGAAGTACTGACCCGCCAACGGCTACCAGGCGAAGTTTCCCTTGTCATCGAGCGGTGAGAAGGGGTTCCAGGCCACTTCCCAAAGATGCCCGTCGGGATCCTTGAAGTATCCCGAATGACCGCCCCAGAAGACGTCCTGCGCCGGCTTGACGACGGCGCCGCCGGCGCGTTCGGCTTCGTCGAGCGCCTTGGCGACATCCTCGCGCGTGCGCACGTTGTAGGCCAGGGTGACCGCGCCGGTCGCCGCGCCGCTGCCGGCCTGTGGCCCGACGTCCTCGATGAGTTTATTGCGGGGATAGAGGGCGAAGCCGATTCCGTTCAGCGTGAAGCAGACGATGGATTCGGCGTTCTCTTCGCTCGCAACGCTCCAGCCGAGCGCCTCGTAGAACGCGCGTGCGCGCTGAAGATCGCCTACGCCCAGGGTGATGATGCTGAGACGCTGCTCCATATCGTCTCCTCCTAGGTCTGCGCTGTTTTGTCGGGAAATTCGGCGGGGTTTCTCAGCGGATCGATTACACGCCCAGATACCGCATGCGGGTTTCCTGGTCTTCGAGCAGGTCGGCGGAGGCGCCTTCCCACTGGATGATGCCTTTTTCGATCAGGTAGGCGCGCCGGGTGATGCTGAGCGCCATGCGGAAGTTCTGCTCCACGAGCAGGATGGCGATGCCTTTTTTCTGGATCTCCACCAGCACGTTCTCGATGGTTTCGACGTAGGCGGGCATCAGGCCCTCGGTGGGCTCGTCCACCATGATGAGCTTGGGCTCGGTGCCGAGGCCGCGCGCCATGGTGAGCATCTGCTGCTCGCCGCCGCTCAACTGGTTCCCCTTGTTGTTGACGCGCTCCTTGAGGCGCGGGAAGAGGGAGAAAATCCAGTCGAGGTGCGTGTCGAGGTCTTTTGCGCCGTCGATGGGGATGCGGCTGATCTTGAGGTTCTCGTAAACGGTGAGGTTGGTGAACACCTGGCGATCCTCGGGGATCCATGAAATCCCCGCGAGCGAGACGGTGTGCGCCTCGGCCTGGGTGATGTCTGCGCCCTCCATGGTGATCTTGCCGCTCCGGGGCGTCAGCAGCCCCATGACCGTCTTCATGGTGGTGGATTTGCCCGCCCCGTTCCTGCCGAGGAAGGCCACCGCCTCGCCTTCGCCCACCTTGAGACTCAGGTCGTGAAGCACGTGGCTCAGGCCGTAAAACGTGTTGATGGAATCGACTTCGAGCATTATTCCCTCAGGTATACGCGCTGAACCTCGGCGTTCGCGCGAACTTCCTCCACCGTACCCTCGGCGAGAAAGGCGCCGTTGTGAAGCACGGTGATTTTGTCCGAAATGCCCAGCACCACCTCCATGTCGTGTTCCACGAGCACGACTGTGAGCGGGTCGGCCAGGCCCTTGATGAACTCGCCCGTCTGGAGCGTTTCCTCGGGGCTCATGCCCGCCGTCGGCTCATCCAGCAGGAGCAGCTTGGGGTCGGTGGCGAGGGCGATCCCGATTTCGAGATAGCGCTGCTCGCCGTGTGCGAGCGTACCGGCCAGTTCGTTGCGCTTTTCCGTCAAATTGATGCGCTCGATAATCTCGTCCGCCCTTCCGATCAACTCCTTGTGGCTGGGGACGGTCGACCACAGGTTGAACGTCATCTTGCGCGATTGCGCGGCGATGCGGATGTTCTCCAGCACGCTCAGCTTGGGGAATATGTTGGTGATCTGGTAGGTGCGGCCAATCCCCAGGTGGGAACGCTCGTGGGCGGGCACTTCCGAGACGTCCTCGCCGTCAAAGATGACCTGTCCCGACGTAGGCAACAGATCGCCCGCGATCATGTTGAAGAAAGTCGTTTTGCCCGCGCCGTTGGGGCCGATGATGGAGCGCAACTCGCCGGAATCGACCGAATAGTCCACGCTGTCCACGGCGACGAGCGCGTCGAAGTGCTTGCTCAGGCTTTTGGTTTCAAGGATAGGCATTTTGTCTTTCCGCTATTCGGAGTCGGCGGCCGTCTCGTCATCGGCATTTTTCGCCAGAACATTTTTCACCGCTTCTCTGTTCAACAGCTTCTTCTCGCGGTATTCGAGCGTCATGTTGCGGATCGTGCCCAGGATACCCGAGGGCACGAAGAGCACGATCAGCACGAAAATGCCGCCCACCCACGCTTCCCAGTACTGGAAGATGTCCAGGTACTTCACGAACTCCACGCTCATCAACTGCCTCAGGTACCAGTAGATGAACGAACCCACCGCAGGCCCCAGGAAAGTGCCCGCGCCCCCGAAGAGGGTGATGATGACAATCTGCCCCGAGGTGATGAAATGGATGTTCTCGATCGGCACGGTCTCGCCGTAGATGATCGCCAGCGCGCCCGCGACCCCCGAGACGGCCCCGCTCATCGTGAACGCCATGAGCCGGACTTTCGCCACGTTGTAGCCGCATATGCGCGCGCGGTCCTCGTTTTCACGAACTGCCCTGAGCACGTGGCCGAACGGTGAGCGCAGCACCTGCCAGATGGCGGCGATGAAGACGACGCTCAGAATGTAGACGAAATAATAGGTGATGTTCGCGTCCATGATGCCCACGCGAAGGTTGATGGATCCCAGCCGCATGTTCTCGAGGCCGCCCAGGCCGTCCGTCCCGCCGGTGAGGTCGTCGAACGTCTGCGCGGAGTAGTAGAAGATCATGCTGATGGAAAGGGTGACCATCGCGAAGTACACGCCGCGCTTCGTGCTGCAAATGGTGCCGATGAGCCAGGCGACGAAGGTGGAGACGATGATGCAGGTGATGAGCGAGATTTCGAGGGGCAGCACCTTGAAGGCGCTGACCATCCAGTCGGGCGCGTAGGTGCCGGGCTTGATCCAGGCGTGCATGATGCCCACGGTGTAGCCGCCCACGCCGAAGAAGGCGCAGTGGCCCAGGCTGAGCATTCCCGTGTTGCCGAGCAGGATGTTGAAGGCGACGCCGAAGAGCGTGTAGATGAGAATCTGGATCATCAACGGCGTGCTCGGCACGAAGCCGCGGATCTCCGTGACGATCTCGGCAGTTTCTTCCCAGTCGTTGTCCTCGAGCCAGATGATCGAATCGTTAAGGGCGCCGAAGAAGAACGGGTATACCAGCAGAATACCGGCGAGTATCAGAATGCCGTAGTTGTCGAAGACTTCCGCGAGCCAGGCCCAGAAATCCTTGGGCGTGAATCTGTTTTTTGGAGCCGCTGCGTCCACTTTAGAAATCTCTCCCGAGACGAAAAGAATTTTTAGTCAAAAGCGCCTTCCTGGCCGAACAACCCTCTTGGTCTCAAGAGAAGAATTACCGCCATCACGATGAAGAGCAGAATATCGGACGCTTTTTCCCAGAAATCCGGGCCGATCACCGTGCCCGTCCAGTTTTGAACCACGTATTGGGTTCTGCCCACCAGGGGCGTGAGCGCCCATAGCTGGCCCAGGATCAGCCCGCCGATGACGGGGCCGATGAAGCTCCCCATGCCGCCGACGACGACAACGATGAAGGTCTGCACCAGGATGAGTTCGCCCATCGTGGCGTCTACCGCGAACAGGGGCGCTATCATGACGCCGGAGAATCCGGCCAGGGCGATGCCCAGGCCGAAGGTAAGTCTCCAGATGCGCGACACGTTGATGCCGAGCACCTTCACCATCGTGTTGTTGTTCGTGCCCGCGCGGATCATCATCCCCAGGTTCGTCTTGTAGATGAGCACCCAGAGGAGGGCGACGAGAATCGCAGCCGTGATGATGGTGAAGCTCCTGTAGGCCGTGATGTCGAGCGTGCCCGTCTTGAAGAGCGAGAACTCGAACATCGGCGGAATGTTGAAGGGTTTCCCCGGCCTGCCCCACAGGAAGCGCACGAAGTCCGGCAGGAAAATGGACATGCCGAACATGATCAGGACGCCCGAGAACCGCTCGTTCTCCGTATTGTATATTCTGCTGATGACGTATCTCTCAAAGACCATCCCTAATGCGAACATGACGATGGGAACGGAGGCGAGGGCCACGATAAAGCCCGCGTTCGGCCCGAGAAAAGGCGAGAAGATGAGGTCCGAGACCGTGAAGCCCACATACGCGCCCAGCATGTAGAAGGCGCCGTGCCCGAAATTGATGATGCCCATGAGGCCGAAAATGATTGAAAGGCCCAAGGCCAGGAGAACCCAGAAGGAGCCCTGCACAAGACCCAGGAACAGGTGCTGGACGAACTCCGAAAATTCTACACCACCGCTTGGCAAAACACGCTCCTTGAGAACGGGGAAGTCGCAAGAGTGCAATGTCTAGGATGAAACGCCGCCTTTGTCAAACGCCGTGAGGAGAAGCCGGGGCGGCTGGATTCCAGCCGCCCCGGTCAGCGTCTGATGGTGTCTCGATGCGATGTTTCCTAGGCCTTCCTTTCGCTGGCGGGACCTTTCAGGCCTTTCTCCTCGCAGGAGACGGTGTTGCCCTCGCCGCTCGAGGAGCCGATGACCTCGATGTGGTCGAATTTATCCTTCATCTCGGCCTTCGATTTGCCGCGCATCACGAACACTTCCGAGATGCAGACGTGGTCGCAGGCGCGAATCTGGCACACGCCCTTGCTGTACTGGAACTTCTTGCCTTCCAGCACTTTCGCGAGCTTGAAGTGGTCGCGGCGCTTGTAGAGTTTGGTTTCTCTCGCCGTGTCCAGTATGAGCCGCGTAAGGTCGTGGGCGAGCATTCCGTAGCTCGAGCACGGGCGTTTGCGGCGCGCCAGGAACTTGTCGTTCAGCGTTTTGGCCGCCGGATACTTGCTCGCGAGAGAGGGGTGCCACATCATCGCCGCGTTGAAGCCGTGATAGGAGCCGGCGCCTGCGGCTTCGGGCATGGTGATCTCGGTGGCGCCCAGGACGATCTTCACCTTCTTGTCGAGACCGGCTTCACGCGCCTGCTTGACGAAGGCGACCTGGCGCTGCCCCCAGTTGAGCGCGTAGACGACGTCGGGCTTTTCCTTCAGGATTCTCGGGAACGTCGCCGAATAGTCCATCGAGGTCGGGAAGGGCACCCAGGAGACGGAGCTGTTCGCGTTCCACGTGAGGTCGAATTTCTTCGTCAGCTTGTTGAAGGCGGGGATGAACATCTTGGGCCAGATGTAGTCGTCGAAGACGCAGTGAATCTTCTTGCCCACCTTGTTCTCGGCGATATAGGTGAGCGAACTGGCCGCCAGCTGATACGGCGTGGTGTTCGCCGTGAAGAACAGGGGCGACATCTTCGTCGCGTTCTGCGGGGTGGACATGATGTGCTGGGGATAGTTCGCATAAATGATATTGCGTTTGCGGGAGAACTCGTTGAGGCGCACTTCCTCGGGGCCGACCATGGAGCCCGCGATGAAATCGACCCTGTGGTTGTCGATCAGGTCGAGCGCGTGCGTGGTGGTCTGATCCCATTTGAACTGATCGTCACGGAAGAGCAGCTTGACTTCGCGTCCGTCCACGCCGCCTTCCTTGTTGACGTCCTCGATGGCGATCTTGACGCCTTCCACCTGGTCGAACGCCTCGGTGGAGTAGGGGCCCGTCGTCGGGTGGATGGAACCCCACTTGATCGGCCGGGCGCCGAGACCCTCTTTCAGAAACGGGGGCGCTGCCTGTGCGGCCACGATGCCGCCGATGAGGCCCGCGCCTTTCAGGAACTTTCTTCTGTCCAAACGACTCATGGATTACTCCTCCTTATGGTGATGAAATGACATGAAGACGCTTCATGCGTTGATGCCAATACCCCTTGAATATGTCTCGATGAGCGGATCATAGAATCTCGCTATCTATGTGTCAACAAGTGAAAAGGGGGGTGGTTTCATCTTTTTTATTTCGGGCGGTTTCATGCGCGGGGCGTATGATGCCGGGGAGATTTTGACATTCAGGAGCGCGTGTGTCTCTTATGCCCGAATCAGGCAAGGGGTCGGTTTTTCGATATCCTTTTCAACTTTATCGAACAGTCATTTTTCGAGGAGTATGACGATGTTCAAGAAGATTCATCACGTGGGCCTCATCACGGACGACATGGAGCGCACGACCAGGATGTTCCAGGAAAAACTGGGGTGTGAGCCGAACCGCGTGCAGGTGGCCGACACCGGCTGGGCGCACGCCACGTTCCTGCGCATGGGCGACGTGGAAATCGAGATCATGCAGCCCTACGACCCGGAGAACCTGTATACAAAGATGCTGGAGCGAAACGGGGGCCCCTGCCTCTCGCACATCGCGCTATCGGCGCCGGACACGGGCGCGGCGGGAAAGCATTTCACGGACAGCGGCGTGCAGTTCCTCGACGGCTTCGGCCCGGGCACCTATACGCCCAGAGGGTATGAAATCCTCTTCCTGCATCCTGATGAGACCGAGGGCATCGTGATACAGGTGGCCTCCGACGTCCCCGCGAAGGATTTGGGATATTGATGTCTTTGTTCGGGAAAAGTGTGGGTAATGAAGAGAAGAAGTTTGTGGTTCGTGCGGCGAATCGCTGCTCGCCGGATCACGCGCCGAGGTAGTATTTCTTCACGAGTTCGTGGCCGGCGAGGGCTTCGGTGTCCTCGCCCGCGAAGGCGATTTCGCCGTGAACGATGATGTAGCCCCTGTCCGCTATCTTGACCGCCTGGTTGAAGTTCTGCTCGGCCATGAGGACGGTGAGCTGGTATTCTTCTTTCAGTTCACGGATTTTGGCGATCACCCGGCTCACGAGAATGGGCGCCAGGCCGACGGAAGGCTCGTCCACCAGGAGCACCCGCGGGGCGGACATCAAGGCGCGGGCTACGGCCAGCATCTGCTGCTCGCCCCCGCTCATACTGCCTGCAAGCTGGTTCTTGCGCTCGGCGAGTACAGGAAACGCCTCGAAGGCGAAGGCGAGGTTGCGGTCGATGCCGCGGCGGGCCTCTTCGCGATAGGCGCCCAGGAGGAGGTTCTCCTCCACCGTCAGGCGCGGGAACAGGCGCCTGCCCTCGGGCACGAGCGCGACGCCCAGGTTCACGATCTCCTCCGGGTTCTTGCCCGCCAGGCTGATTCGCTCGCCGTCGGCTTCCAGATAAATTTCGCCCTCATCCGGCTGGATGATCCCCATAATGCACTTGATGAGCGTGCTCTTGCCGTTGCCGTTGGTGCCGAGGAGCACCACGGTCTCCCCGTCGTTCACCTCGATGGAGACGCCGTGCAGCACGCGCACGGCCCCGTAGCCCGCGGATACGTTGTCGACGACGATGCTATGCGCCAAGGTAGGCCCTTTCCACGTCCTTGTTGTTGACGATCTCATCGGGCGTCCCCTCGGCTATCTTCTCGCCTGCATCGAGAACGACGATGCGCTCCGAGAAGTTCATGACCGCCCGCATGATGTGCTCGATCATGATGATGGTGAGGCCTTGTTCGTTCAGGCGCACGAGGATCTCGAGTATGTCGTCCACCTCGGTGTTGGAGAGGCCGGCCATGGCCTCATCCGAGATCAACAGCTTCGGCTTGGCCGCCATGGCGCGGGCGAGTTCGAGCTTGCGCAGTTCGATCTGGGTGAGTCCGCCGGTTCGCACGTCGGCCTTGTCCGCCATGCTCATGAGTTCGAGTATTTCCATCGCTTCGCCGCGCAACTCCACTCCGTGGGAGTGCTGGTGGGCGGCGTATTCGAGCGGGATGCAGAGATTCTCGAGCACCGTCATGCTGACGAACGGCTTGGGAATCTGAAAGCTGCGGGCGATGCCCAGGCGGGTTCGCTGGTAGGCGGGTATCCTGGTGATGTCCCTGCCGGCGAAGACGATGTTCCCCTCGTCGTTGGCGAGGGCGCCCGAGATGCAGTTGATCATCGTCGTCTTGCCCGAGCCGTTGGGACCGATGAGGCCGAAGCGCTCGTTTTCCTTTACGTGCAAGTCGACTCTGGTGAGCGCGCTGAATCCGCCGAAGCGCTTGGTGACGCCGTGCACGTCGAGGAGGTTGTCGCTCATCACGCCTCCCTCCCCGCGAGTCGCGAGCGGATTTTGCCGAACAGGCCCACGAGGCCGTCGGGCGCGAACACCACGAACCCCACGAGCAGGCTGCCCACGATGAGCAGGTTCATCTCGGACGAGAGGGTGACGGTGGCGATCTGCTGGGCCGTCCCCACGAGAACCGCGCCGACCAGCGGACCCAGCCAGGTGGTGGTGCCGCCGATCATGGGCATGGCCAGGCTGTTCACCGCGTAGTCGAGGTGAAATGCCGAGGTGGGTTCGATGTAGACGACGAAATAGGAAAACGGCGCGCCCGCAATTCCCATCAGCGCGCCGCTTACCGTAGTGGCGAACAGCTTGAGCTTGAGAATCGGCACGCCCATGCACTCAGCCGCCTCTTCGTTGTCGCGGATGGCGGCCATTCCACGCCCGATCCAGGATTTCTCGATGAGCCAGGCGACGGCCACGGCGACCACCGCAATCGACGCCATGACGAAGAAGAGGAACTCGTCGTAGTTCGAGAACATCGGCACGCTCCTGGGTTTCAGGATGGCCGTGCCCGCGCCCCCGCCAACGTAGCTCCAGTTCGAGATGAGCATCTGGAGCACGACGGCCAGCGCCAATGTGGCGATGGAGAAGAAGACGCCCTTGAGCCTCAAGGTCAGGTAGCCGATACCGAGTCCCAGAAGGCCCGAGACGAGGCCGCCCATGACGAGCAGCAAATAGAGGGGCGGCTTCCATGTCTTGATGAGCGCGACGGCGGTGTAGGCGCCCATGGCGAAGAATCCCGCCGTGCCGAAGTTCACGTAGCCGGTGTAGCCGCCCAGGATATTCCAGGCGGTGGCCAGGACGACGTATTGCAACACGACGTATGCCGCCTTGTAGTAGAAGCGATTCTCCATCTGGGTCGTGATGAGGAAGGCTCCGACGATCAGAACCGCAGCCACGATCAGGAAGAGCTTCCTTTCCTTGCTCAAGGAGTTATCTCCCGAACAGGCCGGACGGCCGGACCGCCAGACAGATAAGCAGGATGCCGAACGAGACGGCCAGCGCCCACGAGGGGCCGAAGAACGAAGAGGTGAAGCTCTCCGCGACGCCCAGGATGAGTCCGCCCACGAGCGTGCCCGTCATGCTGCCCAGCCCGCCGAGGACGGTGACCGCGAACACGCGGCCGATGTATTCGCGCCCGATGGTTGGCTCGACCGGACCGATGATGATGAGCAGCGAGCCGGCGATCACGGCGGTGGCGATGCCGATGCCGAAGGCGACCGTCTTGATGCGGATGGGGTCGACGCCCATGAGCTGGACGGCGAGGCTGTCCTGTGCCACGCCCATGATGGCGCGGCCGAAAAAGGTTTTCGTGAGAAACAGGTACAGGACGGCGGCGAGTATTCCTCCCACGAGGAAGGGTACGAACAGCCGGTAGGCGATTCCCACCGAGCCGATGGATGTGGACTTGCCGATGTAGAACGCGCGGACGAGGCGGTAATCCACCCCGTAGGTGATGATGAGAATGACTTCGATGAGGAAAAAGAGTCCGAAGAAGAACACCAGCCCGCGCAGGGATTCCGCCCCCGTTTTCTCGAAGCTGTTGTAATAGATTTTGTAGACCGCGACGCCCAGGAAATAGGAGGGAACCGCGAAGACGAGGCCTGCGAGTATCGGGTCGAACCCGAAGTGTTCGTTTACGTAGTAGGTCAGGTAGGAGCCGAAAATGATGAAGGCCGGATGGGCGATGTTCACGACGTCGAGCAGGCCAAAGGAGAGCGATAGCCCGGCGCTCATTGCGGCGTAGAAGCCTCCCAGCAGGATGCCCGCGACGAGCGCGTTCAACAAGAATTCGATGCTGAACATGGATGCTCTCCTCCCGTGAACCGGACGCGAACCGGGGGGAGGTTTCTCCCCCCGGTCAAGATGTTATGTCCGGTTCGTTACTTGCCTTTTGCGTATGGGTAGATCAGTTCTCCGGACTTGAACTCCTCGGGATACACCACCACCATCTTTCCTGCTTTGCTGAACTCGCTCATCTTGTTGCTCTTGATATTCTGGAGCTGCACCTGGAACGTCCGGGAGGTCGCCCACTCGCCGTTCTTGCCGAACTTCACGTTTCCGACCACGGTGGAATGGGTGTTGTTGCGGATGTAGGCGCCGATCTTCGCCTGGTCGAAGCTCTTGGTGGCCTCGATCGCGTTTCCGAGCAATTGCACATAGGCGTAGGCGAACGGTGGCAGGTAGTAGCCCAGCGGGTCGAGTTTCTGCTTGGGCGCTTCTTTCTGGTATTTCGCCAGGAAGGCCTCGATGCCAGGGAACTTCAGGGTCTTCTCTGGCGCCCAGAACCAGTAGTCCGTGATGCCGTTCAGCAGTTTGCCGAGGTTCATCTGGATGGCGGTGTACTGAAGCCCCACCATGCCGCCGCCGAAGAGCTTGGGTTCCAGTTTGATCTCATGTGCGGCCTTCACGATGCCGACCGAACCGCCCGGATAGGAACCCACGTAGAACAGGTCGGGGTTCGTGGCCTTGACAGCTCGCAGAATCGGCGTGAAGTCGGATGTGCCGGGGAAGGGGTAGCGCTTGTCGTAGACGATCTTGAAGCCGTATTTCTTCGCGTTCCGGCGAGCGCCGGCCACCGCGTTGCGCGCGAATTCCGCATCGGCCGAGAGCAGCGCTATCGTCTTGGGACGGGGTTTCTGCTTCGCGGCGAGTTCAAAAAAGCCGCGCGACCAGTCCACTATGGGGTCGGGGCCGGCCGGCATGATCTGGAAGTAGTTGTTGTATTTGAACTTCGCGTTCGCGTCGAGGCCGAACAGGCCCATGAACACCATGCCCCGCTCCATCGCGATGGGCAGGGCGGGAACGATGAGGTTCGTCCCGTAGCCCGAAACGATGAAGTCCACCTTGTCCACGTCGAGCAGCTTGGCGTAGATGCCCGGAACGTTGGCGGGCTTGGTCTGATCATCGTAATAGACCAGCTTGACCTTGCGGCCGAGCAGTCCGCCCTTGGCGTTTACGTCGTCGCGCCAGATCTGCATGGCCAGAAGCGCCGCCTTGCCTGCGGGGCCGAGCGGTCCGGTCAGCGCCATGCTGAAGCCGATCTTCACTTCCTTGGCCGCCTGCGCCGCGGGGGTGAAGGCGATGCTCACCGCGAGGAGCAGCGCAAACCCGAGAATGACGTGCCTGATTATCCTGCCCATTTTTTTCTCCCTCTCGATTTCAACTGTAGAGTTTCGGTTTCGAGACGCTACGCCGCAAACGAGTCTGCGGCAAAACAATCACACTAACTCATTTTGAGGAAGCGGAATTTACCACAACACGCCTTGCTTTACAATAACTTCATAATAAATAAAGGATTTCAGGGCGAAAGGCGCTTTTAGAGAGAAGCGTCCGGCGGGACGAGAGCCTGGCGAAAGAGGGAGCACCCAACCCGTCATGTATGAGGAATGATTCCAGTAAGGCGCCCCTCGTTGATTTTTCGCCTTACGCCTTCACCTTCTCGTCCGCGAGGTGCGCGATGGCGGAGGCGAGGATTTCCGCACCCTTCACCATGTCGTCAAAATGCGTGAACTCCTCGGGCGTGTGGGAGAGCCCGCCCACCGAGGGGATGAACACCATGCCCATCGGGCAAATCTCCGCCATGCGGCAGGCGTCGTGCACGCCGCCGCTCGACAGCGTAAGCGCGGCGTGGCCCGTTTCCCCGGAAGCGCGCCGAAGCGCCTTTTGGATGTTATTGGACGCAGGGCAGACGGCCAGTTTCTTCACGTCGTCGAGACGGCCCTGAACGCCGCGTTCCTTCTCGATGTCGGCGAGCGTCTTTTCCATGCGCGCGAGGGTGCGATCCATCACCGCCTGGCTCCTGCTTCTGAGATCGAAGGAAAGCCTTGCCCCTCCCGGGACGATGGATACCCATCCCGGATACGCCGCCATCTCTCCGAAAGTGATCGTCAGCCGCTGGGAGTCGGGCGCGCGGTTCACGATATTCTCCATTCGCACCATGAAGTCCGCCGCCGCGATGCCGGCATCCTTGCGGTAGGGCATGGGCTGTCCACCCGAGTGCGCCGTAACGCCTGAGAAGTGAACCTCGCCCCGCGTGTATCCCACCACCCTGTCTACGATGCCGATGGGCACCTCGGCCGATTCGAGAACCGGGCCTTGTTCGATATGAAGCTCCAGAAAGGCCTTTAGCGATCCCTTTTTAATTCGGCACGTGCGGGTGCGCGCGGGGTTTCCACCGACCGCCTCGATGGCCTCATACAGCGATTTTCCGGTGGGCGGATGCACCGTGTTCTTCAAATCCTTCACGCCCACGACGCCCGTGGCGACGCTGCTGCCGAATACCGTCATCCCGCAGGCGGATTCCTCCCCCACGAAGGCCACCACCTCGATGGGGTGATCGTGGGCGATTCCTGTCTCGTCGATGCGCCGGAACGCTTCGAGAGCAGTGAGAACGCCCGCGGGGCCGTCGAATCGCCCGCCCGGGCTTTGGGAATCGAGGTGAGAGCCCGCCATCACGGCGGGAAGTCCGCGCACGCGGCCCTCTTTTCTTCCGTATAGATTTCCCACGGCGTCGACGCGCGTTGTGAGGCCCGCCGCCTTCATCCAGTCCTCGGCGAGGTCGCGCACCTCGCCATAGACCGGTGTGAAGGCCACGCGGTCGAGGCCCGTTTTTCCGTATTTGCCGATCTTCGCCTGGGCGTTGAACTCACGCCTCATGCGGGCGCGGTTCGCGCGGAGAGGGAACGTGTCTTTCGAGGGCATCAGACGGTCTCCTGGAAATAAAAACTTGAACTAAAAGAGATCCTTGGGCACGGGCACTTCTTCGTAGTCCTCGGGTTGCAGCGGGTTTTCCGGCACAATCTCCAGCATTTCAAAATAATGATAGGTTTGCCTCAGATGCTGGAACGCGTGCCCAAGAGACAGGATCATCAACTCATGGACGGTGATGGGCCCCATGTAGCTCGACACCTTTTTGGCGAGCGCCTCGCCGCCGTCTTTGAGAAATTCGGTGAGCCTGGCCTGTATTTCATCCCCATAGGCGCAGATGTCCTCGGTAGTGTCGTAGTCGTTCGCCATCGTTTCATACCGACGCACCATCTCCTCGGTGTATTCCCCCGACGCGTGGGCCTGCATGACGAGGTCCGGACGCTCGAAGCTGTGCCAGGTGAGCTGGCGAAGCGTGCGCGGCCTGCCCGGAGATACCCAGTCGAGAGTTTCGTGTGGTATCTGGCGGACCACGCGGCGCAAGGCGTCGAAGACCATCTCGAAGTAGTGGAGCATTTTTTCGGACGACAAGGGGCCTGCGCCTTCCTGTTCGATTTCAAAGGCCTTGCGAAGCGCATCCACGTCGTAGCCCACTACCACGTTCTCTCCGCGCACGGCGACGGGCAGGGACTTGATCCCGAGCGCCTTCAGTTCCGCTTGGGCCTCTGCGTCGTTCGTGCAGTCTCTGTTGACGACTTCGAGACCGCTGGACGAGAGAAACTCTCTCGTGAGGGCGCAGGTGTATCACCCGTGGCGCGTATAGACTTTGACGGCTTCCATCGCTTTTCTCCCAAATGAGCGCGTAAGTGATTTTGGTTTGTGGTCGAAGCATAGCAAAACGATGGGTATGAGAAAAACCGCCTTGTGCGCTTTGGCGAAAAAGGCCGCGTGTTTTACTATCCCGGAATCAAGGCGCGCATGGTTTGACGTTTTTGGTTTTGAACAGCGAGACTCCGATGTCTAAGTGGTTCGTGAAGGGTGATGTCGACGGCTTCTTCGGCCTTTGGATGGACAACCTCATCAACCTTCTCCTCATCGTGAGCTTCTTAAAAGGGTTGTTGGGTTTTTCCGATTCGCTTATTTTCGGGCGCGTCTTGCCCGCGGCGGCGCTGAGCCTTCTGGGCGGCAACCTTTTCTACACCTGGCAGGCGCGGCGTCTGGCCGAACGCGAGGGCCGCGACGACGTGACCGCCATGCCCTACGGCTTGAACACGGTGACGCTTTTTGCGTTCATCTTCTTTGTCATGCTTCCCGTGAAGCTCAAGACCGGAAGCGCCGAAGCGGCATGGAAGGCGGGGCTGGCGGCCTGTTTCGTGAGCGGGGTGATCGAGACCGTCGGCTCGCTGGTGGGTGAGCGTATCAGGCGGGTCGCGCCAAGGGCCGCGTTGCTCTCGGCTCTGGGGGGCATCGCGCTCACGTTCATCTCCATGGATTTCGCGTTCAGAATCTGGGAGAATCCGCTCCTCTCCATGGTGCCTCTGGGAATCATCCTCGTTCATTATTTCGGCGGATTCCGATTTCCCTTCGGTGTGCCGGGAGGCCTCGTGGCGGTGGCGGCGGGGGTGGTGCTTTCCGCCGTGTTCAGGGGATTTCCCGGCGGGATTCCCGCTCCCGTGGGGCTGGCGTTCCCATCTTCCGCTCTCGGCCCTTTGTCCGATGCTCTTTTCGGACCGCTGGCTTGGGACTATCTCGCGGTTTCCATCCCCATGGGCCTGATGACGCTGGTGGGCAGCCTGATGTGCCTCGAGAGCGCGGCTGCGGGCGGAGACAATTTCGATACCGGCAGCTCCCTGGCGGTGAACGGCGCGGGGTCGCTTCTTGCGGCGTGTCTGGGCAGTTGTTTTCCCACGACCATATATATCGGGCATCCGGCCTGGAAAAGGGTCGGAGCGCGCTCGGGCTACAGCGCCTTGAACGGAACCGTGATGATGATACTTTGCTTCACCGGCTCGATTGCCGCCCTCTCGAAGATTATTCCGGGTGAGGCGCTTTTCGCCCTCATGCTGTGGATCGGGGTGATGATGCTCACCCAGGCGTTTCAGGCCGTGCCGAAGAATCACGGGCCGGCCGTGGCCATCGGCCTGATACCCGCCATCTCTGCCTGGGGGCTGTTGATGGTGGAATCCTCTCTCAGAGGAGCGGGCACGACTTTGTGGAAAGTGGGGCAGGATGCGTTCGCCAAAGCGGGATTTCACCTGGTGGGGATGATCACCTTAGAGCGCGGTTTTCTTTTTACGTCCATCATCCTGACGGCCATCGTAGCGAAACTCACGGACCGCGAGCCGAAACAGGCCGCAGGCTGGGCTTTGGCTGGTGCGGCATTGAGCTGGTTCGGGATCATCCATGCCTGGCGAATCACGCCCGGCGGCGTCGTGAGCTTCTTCGGGTGGGGGGCGGCGCCCGGTATAGCTGTCGGCTATTTTCTCATCGCGGTTTTGTTTTTCGCATTCGGGTTCAAACCCTTGGATAAGAAAACGTCTTGAGTTGGCATATTCGCATTTGTCGTAAGATAAACGTTTTTCGCCGTTTAGAGAGGATATGAAGATGCAAAATGAATCGGTGTTTGATTTGGTGGCCATCGGGGGAGGCGTCGGTGGCCTGGTGGCTTCTGTAGGGGCGGCCCAGTTGGGGGCCAAAGCCGCGCTTGTGGAGAAGGCGAAGCTCGGCGGCGATTGCCTCAACTATGGGTGCGTGCCTTCGAAAGGTCTGATCCGATCGGCGAGGCTGGCGGCGCAGGCGCGCTCGATGCCCGAGTTCGGGATTGATGTGAGCGATGTGCGGGTCGATTTCCCCCGTGTCATGAGGCGCATGAAGGCGGCCCAGGCCCACATCGGCGAGCACGACGCACCCGAGCGCTTCGAGGGCATGGGCATCGAGGTGATATTCGGCGATGGCGCCTTTACAGGTCCCGATACGTTTCAGGTAGGAGACAGAACGCTGCGGGCCAAGCGGTTTTTGCTGTCCATGGGAAGCTCTCCCTTCGTGCCGCCGATTGCCGGTCTTGACAGCGTGCCCTATCTCACGAACGAAACCGTTTTCGATTTGGAAGAGTTGCCGAGACGCCTGGTGGTGCTGGGAGCGGGACCGATTGGCCTGGAATTGTCACAGGCATTTCAACAGCTCGGCGCCGATGTGGAAGTGCTGCAAAGCGCACCGAAACTTTTGCCGAGGCTCGATAAGGAAATGGCCGAAATTCTGGCCGATTCCTTGACGAAATCCGGCCTCAAACTTCACTTCGACGTGAACACGCAAAGAGTCGAGAAACGCGGTGATGAGATTTTTCTCGAGACGGATACGCCATCGGGGAAAAGGGAGTGGACCTGCGATCAACTCCTCATCGCGACCGGCCGCTCGCCCAACGTGGGTGGAATGGACCTGGAGAAGGCGGGCGTAAAATACTCCCCGCGCGGCGTGGAGACGGATGCGTATCTTCAAACCGCGAATCCGCGCATCTTCGCTGCCGGTGATATCCGGGGCCAGTATCTCTTCACGCACATGGCGGAGTATGAAGCGGGCGTGGCGCTCAGGAACATGCTATTCAGCGCTCCTTTTGGCATCTCGCTCCCGTTTCTCAAGAAAAAGACGAACTATGACGCCGTGCCATGGACGATCTACACGACGCCCGAGGCGGCGCACGTCGGTTTGAGCGAAGCCGACGCCGAAGCCGCTTTGGGGGCGAATCGCATGCAGGTGTTGCGCTTTCCGATGAGCCGGGTGGATCGCGCCGTACTGGAGGGGGAAACGGAGGGAATTTGCAAGGTGGTGTGCGACGTGAAGGGTAGGCTTTTGGGGGCCGATTTGGTGGGACCGGCGGCGGGAGAGATATTGCACGAATTCGTGTTGGCTGTTCGGAAAAAGATGCACGTCAAGGAGGTAGTGGATACGGTTCACGTGTATCCCACGCTGGCGCAGGTGAACAAAAGGGTGGCAGGCCGCTACTATGCCGATAAGCTTTTCACACCATCCTTCAGGAAGAAGATGCAGCGCCTGTTCGGGCTTCAAGGGAGCATCGAAGTGACCGACCCCGCCGAACTCAACGGGCACGGCGCGGAGGAATAAAGCCGCTACACGCCGAAATCCTTGATTTTCGGCTCATCAAGGCCCAGGGCGTGGCCGATTTCATGTAGTAGCAAATCGCCTATTTTCTGTCTGTAGCGCCTCGGGTCTCGCCGACATTCGCTTTTGACGACCGAAGCGTATATCTCTATCGCGTTCAAACGGGGAATCCACACGGCCACAGGGTAGCTGCCTACTGCGCGTATGATTTCCGGTGGCGGGAGCGTCAGGAGCCGGATCGGTATTCCCCGGGCTTCAATTTCACGCGCCATTTGTGGATGAATATCCTCCTTTATGACGTCGTCGAGGATTTGTTCCATCCGAAGAATCTCCTCTTCCGTTACTTCCGGGAAGAAGGATTCCATGAAATCGACGAGTACCGCTTCGTCCTCGGGAATTTCAGGTTCTTTGGGAGGGAAGAGGGCTTCTCTGTATTCGGAGAGCCTGGTGCTCCCCGTGACGGTAAAGAAGATAATCGCTCCGAGCGCGATGACACCCGCAAACCAGGCCAGACCGACGAGGGGTTTGACGTAGGGTTTCCACCACCAGTATTGCAAGAAATTCCAATCACCCAAAAGATTTGTCATCTATGAGACATCCAACAAAAGATAGACTGGAATGCTCCAGGAGGTTCCATTGGATGGTGGAGAAGCTGAACAATCCGGAAAGTCCATCGCGGCTGATTTCGACATCGCGATTACTAAATCAGCCGAATCATGTCTCGGGTGGGCCGTTCAACCCTCGAGACTCATGAGCATGGGCTCTTCCAGTGCGTCGGCCACCCACCGCAGGAATTTGACGCCATCCGCACCGTCGATGACGCGGTGATCGTAAGAAACCATGAGCGGGAGCATCAGGCGCGGTACAAATCTCTCCTCGGCTTTCATCCATACCGGTTCCATACGCGCCCGGGAGACGCCGAGAATCGCGACTTCGGGCCAGTTCACTATCGGAGTGAAATACGTGCCGCCAAATCCGCCGAGGTTCGTGATGGTGATGGAACCGCCCTGCATGTCATCCGGAAGAAGTTTGCGTGAGCGCGCGCGTTCCGCGACTTCGCCCAGTTCCACCGATAGTTCGATGATGTTCTTCTTGTCCGCATCACGAATCACAGGAACGAGCAAACCATTTTCGGTGTCCACGGCAACGCCGACGTGGACATAGTTTTTGTAGATGATCTCTTCTCTCTCCGCATCTACGCTCGCGTTGAATTGCGGGAAGACCTTGAGGGCCGAGGCGATGACTTTTATGAGAATGGCGGTGACGGTGAGTTTGCCGCCTGCTGCCTCCGCTTTTGGAGTGAATTTTCTTCTTAAATCATCAAGTTCGGAAATATCGGCTTTTTCACATTGTGTTACGTGGGGGATATTCGTCCACGCGCGAGTGAGATGCACGGATGTCGCGCGCCGGATTCCCGACATCGGTTCGCGTTTAACCTCTCCCCAACGGGCGAGGTCGGGCAGTTGAACGGGCACGCTCATCAGCGCGGGAGCAGGCGCATCCGGTACGGCGGCACCTCCTTGCGCAGCCACGAATTGCCTGACGTCTTGCGCGGATATCCTGCCTCCAATTCCGCTACCCGGCACCTCGCTTATTTCGATGCCCGCCTCCCGAGCGATTCTGCGTACCGAGGGTGCCGCGGGCGCGGGCTTTTTATTGCTCTTTGGCGCAGGTGTTTCGGCAGTCTCCAGTGCAGGTATCTCAGGTGGCGCCTCTGTGGATTCCAGCGAGTATCCTGTAGCTTCGGACTCTGGCGTGGCAGTGTCTTCGTCTTTTGCTATTGGAGAGGGAGGCGATTCATCTGTCAGGACGGGTTGGGGTTCTTCCGTATCCGTCGGACCCCCGGTGTCTGAAGAGATTTCCTCAAAATTCTCTTCGCCCAGAGTAGATTCCACAGCAGCGTCGCTTTCTTCGATGACGAGAATGGTTCCTCCCACTTCGGCGTCGTCGCCGGGTTTGAGATGGATTTCCGTTATCGTGCCTTCGACGGAGGAGGGGACTTCGATAAGCGCCTTGTCGGTTTCGACTTCGATGACCGACTGGTCCACCGCTATGGTTTCTCCCACGTTCACCAAAACGGCGACCACTTTTCCGGACGTGATGTTTTCCCCGAGTTCGGGGAGTTTGAGTTCGATGGTCATGGAACTCCCTCGGGATTTGAATTAGGACATCATCGGGTTGGTTTTTTCGGGGTCGATATCCAGGTCTTTCATGGCCTTGTTCACGAGTTCAGGATATATCTTTTTATCGCGCGCCAGGCTGTACAAGGTGGCGAGTACGACATAGCGCGCGTCGATTTCAAAGAAATCTCTCAGCGAAGCTCTCGACTCGCTTCTTCCGAACCCCTCGGTTCCCAGCGAAATCATGGGCTTGGGCACCCACTTCGAAATCGAATCGGGCGTGGCCTTCACATAGTCCGAGGCCGCCACGCAAACGCCGGACGCGTGAGCGAGGCATTGCGTCACGTAAGGCGTTTTCGGTGCGGAATCCGGGTGCAGCATGTTCCATCGCTCGGCTTCGAGAGCGTCTCGCCGGAGTTCCTTGTAACTCGTGACGCTCCATACATCCGCTGAAATCGAATAGCGCGTCTCCAATATTTCCTGCGCCTTGAGCACCTCGTTGATGATGGTGCCGCTGCCCAATAACTGCGCTTTGAGGCCCGAGTCCGTCTCAGAGCGCTTGAAGAGATACATGCCTTTCAATATCCCGTCCCGCGCGCCTTCGGGCATCGGCGGCATGGCATAGTTCTCGTTGTAGGCGGTGAGGTAATAAAAGATTTTCTCCTGCTCCTGATACATTCTGCGAATCCCGTCCTGAATGATCACCGCCATCTCGAAGGCGAAAGCCGGGTCGTATGTGAGCAGATTTGGCACGGGATATGCCAGATGGTGGCTGTTGCCGTCCTGGTGCTGGAGTCCTTCCCCATTCAGGGTGGTTCTGCCGGCCGTCCCACCGATCAGGAAGCCGCGCGCGCACATGTCCGCCGCCGCCCATATCAGATCGCCGATGCGCTGAAAACCGAACATGGAATAATAGATGTAGAACGGGATGGTGTTCACGCCATGGGTGGCGTAGGCGGTTCCGGCGGCGATGAAAGAAGCCATCGAGCCCGCCTCGGTGATTCCTTCTTCGAGAATCTGTCCGTCTTGCGCTTCTTTGTAATACAGGAGGCTGTCGCGATCGACGGGCTCATACAACTGCCCGGCGTGGGAGTAGATACCGATTTGCCGGAACAGGGCTTCCATGCCGAATGTTCTGGCCTCATCAGGCACGATGGGAACGATGAGTTTGCCCAATCCCTCGTCGCGGAGCAGCTTGCTCAGAATTCTGACGAACACCATGGTCGTGGAGACTTCGCGCCCGTCCGTACCTTCCAGGAACTCCTCGAACAACTCATCAGGCGGCGGTTTGAGCGGCGTGGAAATGCTCCGCCTTGTGGGAACATACCCGCCGAGGTTTTCCCGTTTTTCTTTCAGGTATTGGATTTCGGGGCTATCGTCCGGTGGTCGGTAAAACGGCGCCTCGGCCACTTCTTCATCGGATATTGGAATCTCGAAGCGCGTGCGGAATTCCTTGAGTTCATCCTCGTTGAGCTTTTTTTGCTGGTGGGTGACGTTTCTGCCTTCCCCGCCCTCGCCCAGGCCATATCCCTTTACTGTTTTCGCGAGGATGACCGTGGGGCGATCCTCGCAATCCATCGCGGCCTGGTAGGCGGCGAACACCTTTTCTGGGTCGTGTCCTCCGCGCCGCATTCTGTTGAGTTTCTCATCGGGCACGGTGTCTGCCATCGCCTTCAAGCGCTCGTCGCCGCCGAAGAAATGCTCGCGCAGGTAGTTGCCCTCCTTGACCTTCTCGACGCTGTATTTCTGGTATTGGCCATCGACCGTCTCGTTCATCCGCCGGACGAGTGCGCCCTCGTCGTCCATCGCCACGAGGGGATCCCAGTCGTCTCCCCATATGACCTTGATGACGTTCCACCTCGCGCCCCGGAAGGCGGCCTCGAGTTCCTGGATGATTTTTCCGTTGCCCCTGACGGGGCCGTCGAGGCGCTGCAGGTTGCAGTTGATGACGAAAACCAGGTTGTCGAGTTTTTCCCGCGCGGCCAGGGTGATGGCGCCGAGCGATTCGGGTTCGTCCATTTCGCCGTCGCCCAGGAAGGCCCATACCTTCTGGCCCGTTGCGGGCTTGAGGCCGCGGTCTTCCAGATAGTGCAGGTAGCGCGCCTGATATATCGCCATGAGGGGAGAGAGTCCCATCGATACCGTGGGATATTCCCAGAAATCGGGCATCAGCCAGGGATGCGGGTAGGAGGAGAGGCCGCCTCCATCCTTGAGTTCCCGCCTGAAGTTCTCGAGATTTCTCTCCGTCAGGCGTCCTTCGATGAATGCCCTTGCGTAGATGCCGGGTGCGCTGTGGCCCTGAAAGTAGATGATATCGCCGCCACAAGGGTGGTTCTTGCCCCGGAAGAAGTGGTTGAAGCCGATTTCCAGCAGCGTGGCGGCTGAAGCGTAGGTGGAGATGTGTCCGCCGATGGAGGCGTCCTCGGTATTCGCGCGCACCACCATGGCCATCGCGTTCCAGCGGACGAGGCTCTTGATGCGCCGCTCGATCTGCCGGTCCCCGGGGAAGCCCGGCTGTTTTTCCAGGGGGATGGTGTTGATATACGGGGTGTTCGCCGAGAACGGGCGGACGACGCCCGCGCGCACGGCGTGAACCTGCAAATGGCGAAGGAGAGTCTTGGTGCGATCGGGGCCTCTGGTTTGCAGCACATAATCGAGCGATTCGAGCCACTCGTCGGTTTCTATCTTGTCGAGTTCCGTTTCATGCGCCGAAGCGGATGCGCCCGCCGAATCGGGCAGATACCTCGAATCGCCGGAGCCGTCCTTTTGAGCCCCGTTCGTCGATAGGGATGAGCCGTTCTCCCCTACCGGAACTTCCCCGATTTCCTGAGGGTTCCTCTCCATATCCGGCGCGTCTCCAAAGGCAGCGTGGAAGTGCCTCGAATATACCACGTTCGGCCCATGAACGAAAACGCCTTGCGCCGGCGCAAGGGCGGCTTGCGGCCCGTTCGTCCCGGCCCGGGCCGGAGGGCGGGCTTCTCGCGGGAGCTTGCGGCGCCCGGCGGGCAAATGCGGGGAAATGTGAGGAAATGCAGGGTGCGAAAAAACTTTTTTTATCCGGTAAAATTCAAAAAATATTCATTTTCCGCTTTAATTGATATTCATAAATAACTGAATTATAATTGATTAATTCCCCAATTTATTCATTGTTCTTTTTCAGGAATTTATCGAAAAACACCGTGAATTTATCCATATTTACGGGAAATTGGATTATTTTCATTTCCTTCGTCATTCCCGGGTTCATGGGCGTTGTTCCCCATGAGAGCCGAACCCGGGCGGGAGTCCGCCTCTTCGGATCATGGGGGGCGGGGCGCAGCGGGAGCCGCTCGCGGACGGCCCCTGCGGAATACGCGGTCCTGGTCATCACTCCCTCCCTTGCGGGCGAATTCCGGTCAATGGCGCGGGAATCAATCCTTCGCCCCGCACTGCGCGCACGATACCGCAGCCCGGGTTTTCAGGGAGTGCGGCAACTGCGGGGAAATGCGTGCCCAGACCCGAGCGGCGAGTGGCTGTTGAAAAAGCCTGTTTCAAGAGCGGGCGGACACTTGGGTCCCCGGACAGACCCCTGCGCCTGTCCGGCTACGCAAGATGCGATGGCGCTGTAGGGGGGAGGACCTGTGTGTCCTCCACCCACTCCTCCATGC
>CAYTSP010000237.1:0-11880 GCA_964440505.1 uncultured Nitrospinaceae bacterium | reverse complement strand
CATCACGCGCGAACTGCCCGAGAGGCGCGGGTTCTGCACGGGCCTGTTCAACGGCGGGGGCGAAATGGGGAACATCATCTCGCCCGCCATCGTCGGCTGGCTCGCCGTCTATCTGGCAAGCTGGCGTCTGGCGGCGCAGTTCTACGTCATACCCGGCGTCATCTGGGCGGCGCTCATCTGGTTTCGCTTTCAGGATCAACTCGGAGAGCGCCTCCCTTTCCGCCAGGCGGCGAGGTCCACTTTCGGCGCGCTGTTCCGCAACAAGTCTCTGATGCTTCTCATCGCCCTCTCCTCGTTCCGGATCATGGGCTTTCGGGGCTTCATGGCCTTTTTGCCGCTCCTTCTTGCAGAGCAATTCGGCTTCGACACCAAAGGGGTGGGCTGGCTGCTCAGTATCTATTTTCTCATCGGTTCGACCACGTCCATCCTCATCGGCAGGTGGTCGGACAAAACGGGCAGGACCAGGCTCATCGTCGTGCTCACTTTCATGTGCGCCACCGCCATGGCCTCCCTCACATGGGTCTCAAGCCTCACGACGCTGCTTCTCGCGCTTTTCGCCGTCGCCTGCATCCTCACGCCGGTGCCCACCCTGGTGCTGGCCGTCGGCACGGAACTCGTGGACGAGCGGGTGCGCTCGAGTTCGGTGGGCATGATCTATGGCTTCAACGAGGCGGCCAGCGCGCTTTCGCCGCTCGTCGGCGGCCTCGTGGCCGAAGCGATGGGGCTTCAAATGGCGTTCAGCTTCTACGCCTCGATGTTCCTCGTCGGCGGGTGCATCGCCGTCTTCCTGCATAAGGAAAACGTCCTGCAGCCCCAGGCGCAGGGGGGCAAGCCATGAGCCGGGCGGAAGAAATCGGCGCAGGCGTGGGTGCACAAGACCCGGCGCAGGATATTCCCTGGGGCGCGCTCGCCATCCTGTTCACGGCCCACTTCGTGGTGGACGGCACGGTGAATTTCATCGCGCCGCTGCTGCCCCTGATACGGGAGCAATTCCAGGTCTCACTCTCCACGGGCGGCCTGCTCCTCACGTTCGTTTCGATGAGCGCGGCGCTCTCACAACCCGTGACGGCGATTCTCGTGGACCGCTGGCCGGGCCTCCCCTGGCTCGCCTTCGGGATGGTGGGCAGTGCGCTCTTCATCACCTCCATCGGCTGGGCGCCCAATTTCACGGTGCTCACCGTTATGGTCGCAATCGGCGGTTCGATGGTCGGCCTTTGCCATCCGGACATGGCGTCGCGCGCGGGCGCGCTTTCAGAACACCGCAAGGGGCTGGTGGTGAGCGTTTTCATCGCCGGAGGACGCGTGGGCCACGGGCTTGGGCCCGTCATCGCCATCGGCATCGTCTCGCTCGGTGGTATGAAATGGCTCTGGGCGTTCACCCTGGTCGCAATCGCGATGGCCCTGGCGGTGAAATACGGGCTGCCGAAGCCCGAATCGCCCCCCACGATCGGCGGGAATAAGGCTTCCATCTGGGATTTCGTAACAGCGCTGCGCTCAGCGGGCACGCCGCTGCTTCTTCTCTCGGGCGTCACCATTTGCCGCGCCGTCGTGAACATCAACTTCATCAGTCTCATACCCTCACTCTACGCCGAACACGGCATGAGCATCTGGAGCGGGGGAGCAGCCAGCGCCATCATGCTGACCTCGGGCGCAGTGGGCGTCCTGGCGGGCGGTTTTTTGGGAGATCGATTCGGGAAAAAAGAGCTAATCGTCGGCGGCATCGGACTCGGCGCTCTGTGCGTCTGTGCTTTTTTGATTGCGCCGCCCGAGTGGGGCTTCGTGCTGCTGGCTTTCCTGGGGGTCGCCACCTACCTGCCGATGGGAGTGACGATGGCCTTCGCCCAACAGTTAATGCCCCACAACCGGGGCCTTGCCAGTTCCATCACGCTCGGCCTCTCGTGGTTCATCGCGAGCCTTTCGGTCTATCCGATGTCGGTTCTCGGCGAGTGGTTCGGCCTGGCGAACGCCTTCTGGGCGCTGCCCGGCTTTTTCATCGCTGCCTGCGCGTTCGCGCTCTTTCTGCCGAAAGTCCGCTGATTCGCGCGCATAAAAAAAGACGGCCCCGAGGAACCGCCTTTTTTCTTTTCACTTCGCTTAAGCCGAAACGGCCTGCTCGGCGAGGAGTTCATCGAGCTAGGATGAGCTTGCACCCCTTTCAAACGCGCTCCAGTAGACGTCCATCACCCTCCTGAAGCCCACAATTTCGAACACGCGCTCGGACGCCTCGTTTCCTTCCACGATATAGCAATACGCCGCGCGACCCCTGGCGAATTGCATCTCGACCAGGGCGGACACCACGGCGCGCGCAAGCCCCTGGCCCCGGAATCGATCCATCGTGTGCAGCATACCGACTGATCCGTTCGCGTGAACGACCATGTAGGAAGCGAGTTCGCCGCCGACCCGTATCGCCGCGGTGGGGGCGTTTCGGATTCTCACCAGGGCGTATTCCTCCCCCTGGTCGTAGGGTGAATTCTCGGCCAGCGTCTTCGCGTCCTCGCTTACCAGGCTTTCGATCCGGTGCGTGCTGAAGACGGGCCTGAAATCTTTTTTCTCCAGAATGAACATGCCAACGGGCGATGCGCGGATGAGTTTTCGTCGCCTCTCGACCGCCTTTATAACCTCGTGCGGGACGGAGGAGAGCTTGAGATAGCCTTCGCTCTCTTCCATCTGCGCGGAGAGGCGCTCCATGTCTTCCAGTTTTGCGAGTATCGCCTCGGGCCGCCCCAGCGGCGCGAGCCAGCCGCGCCCGGTGTTCACCGCCACCTGTGGCGCGGCGAGGTCGTCGACCCAGAGAGCGAGGGACTCTCCCCCCTCCGCGATGGCTTCTGAGAAGCGCACCCGGAGCGGCCCCTGCGCGCGCAGGAATTTCTGGAAAGATTCGCTACCTGGGTTCTCCAACCGAAACAATTTCCGCTACACTCCCATGCCGATGGAATAAGCCGCCTCGCCGGATGATGATTATACCCGTTCATCCTCTCGATTGAAGAGACGGGGCGCCAAAAATAAACCACCACAGGAGAAATAATGAAGGAATATCGCATCATCACCATCCCGGGGGACGGGATAGGCCCCGAACTCATGGAATCCACCATCACCGTGCTCGAAGCCGTGCAGGGGACAAACGAGACCTTGACGCTGAGACTGGAAGAACACGAAGCGGGAGCGGGCCGCTACGCCAGGTACGGAAAACGCATCAGCGATGAAACCATGCAGGCTTGCCGCGAGGCGGACGGCGTCCTCAAGGCGCCGGTCGGGAATCCGGCCGTCCGCACGCCGGAGGGTACCGAGGCGGGGCTTCTGGGCGGCGTGCTCAGAACGGGGCTCGACCTGTTCGCCAACATGCGGCCCGTGAAACTCTACCCGGGCATCCGGAGTCCGCTGGCGGGCTATGCGCCCGGCGGCATCGATTACGTCGTTATCCGCGAGAACACCGAAGGACTCTACGCCTCGCGCGACAAGGGGGTGGGCGGCCCCAACGCCGTGGCCGACACCATGATCATCACCCGCCCGGGTGTGGAGCGTGTCGTGCGGTTCGCCTTCGAACTCTCGCGCAAAAGAGGAGGCGCGCCTGAGGACGGCGTGCGGCGCGTCACCTGCGTGGACAAGAGCAACGTGCTTCGCTCCATGGCCCTGTTCCGCGAGGTATTCTTTGAAGTCGCGGCGGATTACCCCGACATCGAGGCGGAAGCGGTCTATTCGGATGCCTGCGCCAACCATCTGGTGATTCGCCCGGAGCACTACGACGTACTGGTGATGGAGAACATGCTGGGAGATCTGCTGAGCGATTTGGGCGGCGCCACGGCCGGCGGCCTCGGCATGTGCCCGTCCGGTAACATCGGGGAGAAATTCGCCTTCTTCGAGGCGGTTCACGGCTCCGCACCTGACATCGCCGGGCAGGGCATTGCCAATCCTTTGAGCCTCATTCTCTCCGCCGCGCTCATGCTCGCCCACATCGGGGAGAGCGAGGCCGCGAATCAGATAGAAACCAGCGTCTGGGGAGCACTCGAAGCCGGGGAGATTCGCCTGGACAACAAGGGACGCGCCGCAGACGGCAGCCGGGCCATCACCGAGGCGGTCTGCGCCCGCGTGAGGGGAGAAGTTTAGGAAAACCGCTCACGCAGGAGGGTCCACACGGCGATGAAGCCGTCACGCCACGTGATCTTCTTGCCCTCCGCGTATGTGCGCCCGTAGTAGGAAATCGGCACCTCGTAGATGCGCCATTTCGCGGGTTTCAGGATTTTCGCGGTGAATTCAGGCTCGAAATCGAACCCCCTCGCGCGAATTTTCATGTCCTTCACCACCTCGCGGCGGAACATCTTGTAGCAGGTTTCCATGTCGGTGAGCGTGCAGTTGAACAGCATATTCGCCAGTGTGGTCAGCATGTGGTTTCCCACTTTATGCCAGAACATGTGCACGCGCTGGGGCTTGCCGCCGAAGCGCGTACCGTAGACCACGTCGGCCGCCCCCCGACGGATGGGATCGTACAGATCGGCGTATTCGGCGGGGTCGTACTCCAGGTCCGCATCCTGCACGATGATCACGTCCCCGTTCGCCGCCGCGAAGCCGTCGCACAAGGCCGCACCTTTCCCCTCGTTTTTCTCGCGGTAAATGACGCGCGCGCCGTTTTGTTCGATCCCGGCCAGGATGTCCCGGGTGCCGTCCGTGCTGCCGTCGTCCACGATGATGAGTTCGATGTTCATCTCCACCGCCTGGACTCTGGCGACGATTTCGCGAATCGTGTCCCGCTCGTTGAAGCACGGCATCACAACGCTCAGCAAATCCGGCATCTGGCCGCCATCGTTCACCGCAGTTCTCTCCATCCAAAGTTCAAGCACGCCATTCGTTTAAGAGGGCATCGCGCCAAAGCCTACATCCTCACCCCCGCACGGTCAATTTAATTATGAAGCGCCAAAAGCTCTCAGGCTTGGCAAGCGCCGCCCCCCGTGAGAGTATTGCCGCGCTCACGATCTCATCGAAAACATTCACAGTTTCGGGATTACGAAATGCCATCGCCCCTGCTTGAAAGAATGAAGACGCTCTGCTCCCTGCCCGGCCCGCCGGGGCATGAGGGCGCCGTGCGCGACGCCATCGCGGAGATGCTGAAAGACAGCGCGAGCGGGTTGCGGCGCGACCCTATCGGGAACCTCATCGCCCGGCACGAGGCGAACGAGTCAGCGCCTCATCTCGTCCTGGAATGCCACATGGACGAGGTCGGCTTGATCGTCACGAGCGTGGAGGCGGGCGGCGCGATTCGCTTCGAGAAAGTGGGACTCGTGGCTGATGCGATTTTCCCGGGACGCGAGGTCGCCCTCCTGACGCTGGACGGGAATCTCCACCGGGGCGTCGTCAACGTGCGCAGCGGACATCTCCAGTCCTTACAGGGCCAGGAACACCCAGGCGTCGATGAGATGTGGATAGATTTGGGCGCTTCGGACGATGCGCCGATTCGCGCGCTCGGCATCGAGGCGGGCACGCCGGGCGTATTCCACAGCCCCTTCACGCAACTCCCGGGCGGAGCCTGGAAGTCGAAGGCGGTGGACAACCGCTCGGGCTGCGCCCTGTGCGTGGAGGCGTTCATCAACACCGCCAACTCCCTCTCGGACAGGCTACGCCTGAGCGCCGCCTTCTGCGCGCAGGAGGAAATCGGCGGGCGCGGCGCTTCGGTGCTTTCCGTGGATGAGGAGGGGAGCGCTCCCGCCTCCCTCGCCATCGTACTCGACAACGTGCCCTCGGACGGCCCGGGCCGCTCCGACGCACGGGGGTCGAAGATCGGAGCGGGGCCGGTGCTCCGCAGGTACGATCACCAGCCCATGAGCCTTTACGGCTACATCACCCCGCCCGAACTGATCCAGTGGGTGAAGGACGTGGCGAGCGACGCCCGCGTGCCCCTGCAGGAAGACGTTTTCGTGGGCACGTTTCTTGATTCCGCCACTTTGAGCAAATCCCGGGCGGGCGGATTGCCCACCGTGCCGATCAATATGCCCAGGCGCTATTCCCACAGCCCGGTGGAAACGTTCATGGAATCGGACCTCGAAGCCATGGCGGCGCTCATCGGCGCTCTTTTGCGCTCCGCCGCCGAGGGAGGAGCGCCGGATTTGAGGCGGGATTATTTATCGCCCTCTGATGGTTGAAATCTCGTAAAAACCGCACTTTAGGAGAAACGAAGCCTGTGTCGAAAGTCATTCGCGTCGCCCATAGCCCCGATTCGGACGATGCCTTTATGTTTCACGCCCTGGCGAACGGGAAGATCGCGCAGGGAGAATATGAATTCATCCATGAACTCCACGACATCGAGACGCTGAATCAGGCCGCCTTCGAGGGCAAGTACGAGGTGAGCGCCATCAGCTTTCACGCGTATTGCCACCTGGCCGATCGCTACGCCATCTTGCCTCACGGGGCGAGCTTCGGGGAGGATTACGGCCCCGTCATCATCTCACGCGAGCCGATGACGCCCGAGGGGCTCCGGGACGTGGAAATCGCCATTCCGGGTCTTCTGACGACGGCCTATCTCACGCTTCGCCTCTATCTGGGGGGCGAGGAACCCGAACACCGCGTGGTGCATTTCGACCAGATCATGGACGAGGTGAAAAAAGGCGTCTCTCCGGCGGGGCTTCTCATCCATGAGGGTCAACTCACCTATGAGGAGGAGGGCTTTCATCTCGTGGAAGACCTCGGCAAGTGGTGGATGCGAGAAACCGGAGGTCCCCTGCCCCTGGGCTGTAACGTCATCCGAAAGGACCTTGGTCCCGAGATCGTGGGCGAAGTGAGCCGCCTGCTGCACCAAAGCATCGTCTACGCGCTCGAGAATCGAGACGAGGCGCTCGACCACGCCATGGCCTACGCCAGGGACCTGCCGCGTGACAAGGCGGACGTTTTCGTCGGCATGTACGTGAACGAATGGACGCGCTCATACCGCGACGCCGGGCGGAAAGCCGTCTCCACGCTGTTGAGCCGCGCCGCGGAGGCGGGCATCATACCCGAAAAAATTGAGCCGGAATTCGTATCCTCATCCACCAACTGACAAGCGGAGGCGGATTCATGCTGGAGGGGATGCACCACATATCCATCAGCGTCGATGACTTGGAAGAAGCGCGCGATTTCTACGCCGGTCTGCTGGAACTCGCGGAAATCGACCGCCCGAACCTGCCGAATCCCGGCTACTGGTTTCAGGCGGGCGCCTGCCAGCTCCATCTGACAGGACGCCGGGACCGCGCGAGCGAAACGAGCATCCCGGGCACCGGAGCGGGCGAAACCCACTTCGCCTTCGCTGCGTCGGACTTGGAGCCCGTGAAGCGAAGGCTCGAGATCGCGGGCGTGGACGTGAAAGACGGAATCAACGCCGGGCTGGGTTTGCGGCAACTTTTCTTCAGAGACCCCTCGGACAACCTCGTGGAGGTGTTCTGCACACTGGAAGAATCATGATGGAAATCGCGAGAAATTTCTTCGATGCCAAAACAAGATAATCTTTTGTTCGGCTTATCCCGCCGGACCTTTCTCCTCAGTCTAGGCGCTGCAGCGGCGGTCCTGAGGTTTTCATCTCCTGGCGCCTGGAGCGCCGAAGACAAGAAGCTGAACTTCTACAACTGGGACACCTACATCGGCGAAACCACGCTGGCCGATTTCAAGGCCGCCAGCGGAATCGAAGTGAAAATGGATCTGTTCGCCGACAACGATGAACTGTTCGCCAAACTCCAAAAAGGCAACCCGGGCTATGACGTGATCGTGCCGACAAACAACTACGTTGAGCGCATGATCGCCGCCGGCATGCTCATGCCGCTCGATCATTCCCTGATTCGCAACAAGACGAACATCGACCCGGTTTTTCAGGACGCCGCCTATGATCCGGGCCGCAAGTACTCCCAGCCCTACATGTGGGGCACGGCCGGCGTCGGCTATCGCAAATCGCGCGTCGAGGGCGTACCCGACAGTTGGAAGTGGCTGCTCGCCTCGGATAAATACAAGGGCCGCATCGCCCTCATGGGCGATAAAAGCACTGCGATTCAGATGGGCCTTAAACTGCTGGGCCATTCCCTGAACACGACCGACCCCGCCCTGATTAAGCAGGTGGAAGAGATGCTCATCCGCCAGAAACCCCACATCAAGGCATTCGCAGATGATGACGGGCAGGACTTGCTGCTCTCAGGCGAAGTCGATCTGGCCATGGAATGGAACGGCGACATTCTCCAGGTCATGAAGAAAGACGCCGACATCGGCTACGTCGTACCCAGAGAAGGGGGACTCTTGTGGCAGGATTGCCTGTGCATACCCAAAGGCGCGCCACACCCGGAAAACGCGCACAAGTTCATCGATTTTCTCTTAAGGGCCGACGTGGGCGCCGCGATTGCCGGCTTCATCCAGTACGCCACCCCCAACGCGGCGGCGAAAGCCGAGATGTCGGCTTCGTACAGGAACAATCCGGCCATTTTCCCGCCTCCTGAAGTCACCAAGGCGTCGGAATTCCCGGTATATCTGGGCGAAGACCACGAACGCCTGATCGAGGAAACCTGGGCGCGGGTTCAGGCGGCCTGATTGATACAGGGATACCACAATGAAGCGAAACAGATTTCACCTGGCCGGAGCCGTGCCCTGGCGCAAAACCGAAGACGGACTGGAAATCCTCCTCATCACGGCGCGCGACAGGCCCCTGGACGAGGACCATCTCTGGTGGATCGTGCCCCAGGGCGGCGTGGAACCGGGGCAGACCGCCCAGGAAGCCGCTATTGCCGAAACCTGGGAGGAAGGCGGTGTTCGCGGCGTGGCGTCAGGAGAGCCCATTGCGCGTTATGAATACGACATCGGCGCGGGCAGGTGCAAAGTCGACATCTTCGAAATCGAGGTCGACATCGTAGAGGACGACTGGCCCGAGAGTCACGAGCGAAGGCGCGTCTGGCTCTCCCCCGAGGACGCCCTGGAAACCATTTCCGGGCATACACTCAGGAGTATCCTGGAAGAATTCCTGCGGAGAAAAGGGGATTAGATCTTACGCGCCGTGATGAGCGCACGGTTGAAGTGCAGATAAAGGGGCGCGGCGACAAAGCCTGCGGCCACCAGCCACCCGAGTTGCTCATCCAGACCTGCTGGGTAATCCCCCTTCGCGTCGTAGCGTTCTCGATACTCGTTAAAAGTCATCGGCGCATCCATTCGCCGGTTCAGACGATTCCACACGCGCTCATATTCATCGGGCAGATCGTCGAAGCGTGGCTCGATCCGATCCAGGATATAGAAAGCGCCTCCCGGACGCAGGAGCCCGTACACTTTTTCGTAGACCGCTTGTTTCCTCTCGTGAGTAATCTCATGCAGGGCCTGGCTACTGAAAACAGCCGAATAAGGCGCGTGGGGAAATTCGACCCCCTCCAGATCGTTCATGTCACCTGGAAGCGGATGATATCTGCCCTCAAAAGCGCGAAGGCGCTCTGAAGCGAGCTTCAGCATTTCCTCTGAGTTATCGAGGCAGACCACCCTGGCATGAGGAATGCGTTCGAAAATGAGGGTTTCCACCTGCCCCGAGCCTGATCCCAAATCCAGCAACCAGCCCTCGTCCGGTTTCATGCCATCGAGGAGGGTAATGAGCAAATCGAGTTGATTCGCCCGGTCGGGATTGTCACGCGCCGCGTTCACCGCGTCCCAGCTTTTGGCGAACCCCTCCTCCTCCCAGGCATCTTTCGTCATCAAGCGGCCTTACAAGCGCTCATCAACGCACTTGCGTCGGGCGCCTCCTCGAACCCCAGGACGGCCTCCACGGCGGAGTCGACCTTGCGTTCCGGCAGGACGCGGCTTGCGTTTCCGCGGAACTTGGCCTCCACGTCCGCCCATTCCATCGGGTTTTCGGGATTGCCCCAGTTGATGGGTTCATGGCGCTCCAGGACGCGGCCGTCTTTAAGCGTCATCTTCACGCCGCCATGCAGGTATTTGGGAAATCGCTCGGAATCCAAGCCCGTGCACCTCACCTTTCCGGCCAGTTCGAGCACATCCGCGTCGCCCAGATGTTCTTCTTCGAAATCATCGAGCGTGGCCCGGCCCTTCACCACGTTGACCGCCAGGCAAAAAGGCAGGCTGAATAACGCCGCATACTGCGTGTTGGGCCTTCGCTTGTGTTCGATGGGCTCGCACACGATGTGGAGGATCGGCTCGGGCGTGATGGTCTCGATCTCATCGATCTCATTAAGGGTTATACCTGCCTCGCGCACCAGATTTTTCGCCGCATCCATCGTTGCGTGATTGAAATGGCAGCAAGGATAGGGTTTGAACGAAATGCGCAGCGTCTCCCAGCGCTCGCCGAGGCCGCCCGCCAGAATTTCCGCGTCGTAGGCCGGATCGCTCAGATGCGTGGCGTAAAGACCGAACCTGCCCTCCAGGACCTTTCGGGGGCCCATGAACCCGTGGCCCGCCATCTGGGCGGCGGTGACCCCGGCATGGGAAGCCCAGCCCGGGTGAAAACGCTTCACCCAGCTTCCATCGTCCAGAAACTCCTGAATCCCCGCCGCCTGGCTCCCGCACACGCCGAAGGCATTGGCGATGGCTTCGGGCGAATGCTTCATCAGACGCCCCATGACGGCCGCAGCCCCGAAGGCACCGCATATCGGGGTGGCATGATAGCCCTCGGCGTGAAACGCCCCCGGCACCGCGCCGCCGATTCTGGCGATGACCTCATAGCCCGCCACCATGGCCGCCAGAATATCCCGACCGCTTGCGCCCACTGCCTCGCCCGCAGCCAGTGCCGTTGGCACCACGCAGGCGCTCATGTGGGTGATGGAATCCGTATGGGTGTCGTCGAAATCGAGGCCGTGCACATAGCTTCCGTTCACCATGGCGGCGTGCGCGACGGGCAGCCTGTCCCCGTAGCGCCAGATTGTGGCCTGTGGATTGCCGCCCCAATCGCGCGCCGTTTTCGTCACCGCATCGGCGTAGGGTTCCCTCGTTGCGGCCAGGCCTATCCCCAAGGCGTCCAGAAGATGGAGCTTCGCCTTCTCGATCACCTGCCCGGGAATGTCTTCGTAAGACAGACCGGCGGCGAAACGCGCCAGTGTGTCACTCATCGTCTCCATGTTGGTCTCCTGATCCTGAATCCGGCCCCGCCCTAGGCGAGATACGCCACCAGTGCGTCCATCGACTTCATATCATCAAGGCCCGAGGCGGCCTCCACGAGCCCATCTTGCGCTTCGGACGGAACCACGTCGCCCGTGATTTGTCTGAATTTCCCGGCCACCATGTTGAAATCCATCGGGTTCTGGGGCGAACCCTTGGGTCCGGCGACACGGCTCTTGAGCTCACGTCCATCGCGCGTGCGTATGGCGACCTTGGCGGGAAAGGTCTTGGGGTATAGTTGCTCGATCTCGGGGTCCACCGTGAAGCGCGCGCGCCGCGCGAGCGCTACGAGTTCGGGGTCGGCGATGCGCTCGGATGTGAACTGCCCGGGACCCGCCTCCCCGTCGGTGAGCGCCACGGCGGCGCAATACTCGATGTTCATCTGCGCGCGGAGCGAACTCACCGGCTCGTATTGCCAGGAGCACTGCTGTTTCACCACGCTGTGGTTCATGATCTCCATCTCCTGCACATCATCGGGTGCGACGCCATGCTCCCTGCGAAGGGCAAGAACGGCGTCGATGGTCGAATGCGTGCTCCCGCAGCAGCAATAGGGCTTGAAAGAGACGCCTTCTGCCTCCCAATGTTCACCCAAATCCCTCGTCAGTGGTTCCGGCTCCCCGCAGCCGCTGAACGCCCATAAGAACCCGCCGTCTTCGTACTCGAAAATCTCTTTGGGGCCTGTATAGCCCCCCTTGGCGAGCGAGGCGGCCATCAAGCCGCTCTGGGCCGCACGGCCCGCGTGAAAGCGCTTCGTCTCGGAGCCATCGCACTGAAAGGCCCATGTACCCGCCCCCT
>CAYTSP010000236.1:0-3499 GCA_964440505.1 uncultured Nitrospinaceae bacterium | reverse complement strand
GTAGAAGGCGCGGTTCTCGCCCAGGGTGCCGTCGCCCTCGGGGTGCGCGGGGCTGTGGACGAGCGGCCCCGCCGCGATCCGGATTCCCTTCGAGCGGATGTGCGCCGCCCAGGCTTCGAGTTCCTCCCTGGAGCCGACCTCGAACGCCACGTGGTGGAGGCCGACTTCGGGCTTTCTCATGCCGCCTTCCTTGGGCGTGAGGCCCGCCTCTTTGGGATAGGCGATGAGGGATACCTCGTGATGCCCCTCGCCGCAGCGCATGAAGCATATCCCCCACGGGCTGTGGGGGTTGTCGCCCGGCTCGTAGCGGTCCGACACCCTGAGCCCCATGACGTCGCGGTAGAAGGCCACGGCTTCATCCAGATCATGGACTTTGAGGCCCACGTGCTGGATGCGCCTCAAGGAGGGAGGGGTATTGCTCACGATGCCTCCTTCTCGGGATTCGCGCGGATTATGCGGGCACGGGGTCTTCGCCGCCGCGCGTGCGCTGCAGGACGAACACCGCCGCGAGGGCGATGATGCCCGCGGCGTAGGAGAAATACCTCAAATCTCCTTCCACCGGGGTGACGAATACCACGAAATTCCCCACGGGCAGAAGGAGGCATACCGAGCCGATGAACATCAGGGCCCGCTCGACCCCGTTCGCGTACCGGATCATGAAGTTCTCCATCCACCCGGCCCAGCCGACGATGCCGATGACGCACGCCACGAAGGTGATGGTCACCTCGGTCGTCGTGCCGTCCAGAAGAATCGGGGTATAGACGAACAGGAACGGCATGATGAACAGCCACGAGGCGAGTTTCAGCGCCTGGAAGCCTGTCTTGACCGGGTCCGAGACGGCGATGGCGCTCGCCGCGTAGGCGGCCAGGGCGACCGGCGGGGTCACGGCGCTCACGACGGCCACCCAGAAGCAGATGAGGTGCGCGTGGACGGTCGGCACGCCCAGGTTGGTGAGCGCGATGACGCCGAAGATGACCAGCACCACGTAGCTCGCCGTGATGGGCAGGCCCATGCCGACGATGTAGCCCGCGATGATCACCCAGATGATGGTGAGCGGCAGGAGGCCGAAGCTGAACTCGGTCAACAGGATGGAGATGCGGCCCGACAGGTCGCTCTGCGTCGCGCAGGAGAGCAGGATGCCCAGCACGCACGCGATGCAGCCGATGACGAGGGTGTTCCGCGCGCCCGCTTCGAGGGAAATCCAGGTGACCTTGACGATGTCGACGGCGAGCTCCCACAGCCGCGTGAAGAGAATCGGCCCCGTATCGTATTCGGGTTCTCCGGTTTCCGCCCGCAAGGCGGTCGAGATGATTTCAGCGAGTTTCAGGGCGATGAACGCCGCCACGGTCCAGAACAGGGCGTCTCCCCAGTTCATGCCGCGCAGCGTGTCCGCGAACCACGAGAACGGCGCGCCCACCGTCAGGCCGAAGAAATAGGAGAAGACGCCGAAGGTGATCGAGACGGCGAGAAACGGGCGGGCCGTCTGGTCCGCGGTGGGCACCTTGATGTTCGAGAGCAGTTCGCAGGCCTTGAGCATCACGATGAGGCAGATGGTCTTGAAGGCCGCCAGGAACGCGGAATCGCCGATGACGAGGTAGTACACCATCACGGGGATGGGCAGCAGGAAGTGGAGGCGCGGGATGATTCTGCTCCAGGGGGGCAGCTCCGAGGGGTCGACGCCGTGGAGCCCGCGCCGCACGGCGCGGATGAATACCATGTAGCCCACCGAGAGATAGTAGAGAATCGCCGGGAGCGTCGCTATCTTGACGATGTCGAAATATGACGTCTCGGTGAGCTGCGCGACCAGGAAGGCCCCGCCCGCCATGATGGGCGGCATGTAGGCCCCTCCGGTGGATGCGGCCGCCTCCACCGCGCCCGCGAACTCGGGGCGGTAGCCCACCCGCTTCATGAGGGGGATGGTGAAGGTTCCCGTCGTCACCACGTTGGCCACGCCGCTGCCCGAGATCATGCCGAACAGCCCGCTCGACATGACGGCCGTGAGGCCGGGGCCGCCCGTCTTCTGGCCCGTCACCCGGTAGGTGGCGTCGATGAGGAATTCGCCCAGCCCCGTCTTTTCCAGAAAGGCGCCCAGGACGACGAAGATGACGATGTAGGTGGCGAAGACCTCGACGATGAGGCCGGTGATGCCGTCGGCCTCGAGCATCAGGAACTCGGTCACGCGGTCGAGCCCGAATCCGTCGTGGTAGAGAAGGCCCGGCGATATCTGCGCGATGGGCTTGAAGCTGTAGATCAGGAACAGGAACCCGATGAACGGGATGACGGGGCCGATGACGCGCCTTGCGATGTCGAAGCTCACCGCCGTGAGCAGCAGCGTGTATATCACCACCGAGGTGGGCACGGGGCCGCCGATGCGCGTGGTGAGTTCGATGTTGTAGATGTTCCACCAGATGATGGGGGAGACGGCCGATATGATGTACAGCCAGTCCGAGAGCGAGGGAAGTTCCGATATGCGCTCCCTGGTGGCTTCGCGCCAGTAGAGGAACACGCCGAACAGCCCGCCGAGCAGGGCGACCAGGTAGGTTCCGCCGCCCAGGAATTCGCTCCAGAGTACGTCGCCGAAGAAAGCGCCCCAATAAGCCCACAGGGCCAGCGAGGCGCACATGACGACGAGCGCCAGGAACGAGAAGATTTCATCGAGATAGGCGAAGCCTTCCCGGACGGGCCTTTGCCTGCTCTTGTAGACGAGGACGCACAAGGTGGCGGTCGCCAGAATGTAGACGCCCTTGAAGATTTCCGAACGAGGCGGTCCGAAGTATGAGATATGAACGAAGAAGTAGGAAAACGCGACGGAAATAATCGAAACGACGATGCGCGAAAAACCCCGCAGGTCGCGCGGGACGACCATCTCGTCCGATATGAGGCCGAGCTTCATCAATATGGGCAAGAGGTTTCGAAACATGGCGTCCTTACCTTGGCAGGGGTGATCGGGCCGTCAATTGCGAGAAATACAGCGAAGCGAAAGAATCCCGGGGAGAAGGAGATTTTCCCGGTTTCTCCTCCTCCCCGGGCGCGATTTCTCGCCGGGTTTTCGTTGCGAGAATCAGAAGCCTTTCACGACCTCGTCAGGCACCTTCACGCCGCGTTCTTTCCAGTAGCGCGCGGCGGCAGGGTGCACCCAGATCTTGTGCACCTTGAGCGCGTTGAAGTTGCCGCTCAGGTCACGCCAGTAGCGCGCCGTCTTGGTCAGCTGCTTGAGGTTCTCGGGCGCGGCGATGACCTTGAGCATGTTGTATACGGCGTCGTTGGACATCTGCTTGTGGGCGATCCACCAGACGTCGTAGGCGATGGAGCGCGCCGGCTCTTTCATTCCGCGGACTTCCTTCTGGACGGGAATGGTGATCGGCACGTAGAACTTGTGGTCGCTGGTCACCTTCTTCTGCTCGGCCTCGCTCAGGCTGATGTAGCGCACCGGCTTCTGGATGGAGAGCCGGGTGAGGGCCGGGATGGTGAAGGGCGCGCCGGCGGAGCAGTACACGTC
>CAYTSP010000235.1:0-5254 GCA_964440505.1 uncultured Nitrospinaceae bacterium | reverse complement strand
GGCCGAGTCGTTTCCCGACGAGGACTGGGACGAGGTCGTCGAGGTCAACATGACCGCCCCGTTCGTCTGCGCGCGCCGGGCGGCGAAGCACATGCTGGCCCGGGGGGAGGGGCGGATCGTCTCGATCGCCTCGATCATGGGGTTTCGGGCGAACGCGATGGTCCCCCACATCCCCTACGAGGCGACCAAGGGGGCGAGCGTCAACGTGACCCGCTCGCTCGCCGTCGAATGGGCGGGCCGAGGGGTCCGGGTGAACGCCATCGCGCCGACTTTCTTCTACACCAACCTCGGCGCCGGTCTGCGTCAGCGCCGGCCCGAGCTCGAGGCCGGGATCAAGGCGCGCACGCCGCTCGGCCGGCTCGGCGAGCCCGGGGAGATCGCCGGCGGCATCCTCTACCTCGCGAGCCCCGCCTCCTCGATGGTGACCGGCCACACGCTGGCGATCGACGGCGGCTGGCTCTCGATCTAGCCTCCTGATTCAGAAGTTTTCATTCCATTTTCTCCCGGACGCCGAGCGTCCTTCAGCGGAAGCGCCCGATTCCACCTCATGCAACTGCCGATGACCGCACCCGTCGCCACGTCGAGCGCGGCTATCAGCGTGGTCGTGCCGTGGCGCTTGTAGTCATGGGTGCTACGCTCCGCCTGGGCGCGCCCGATGAATTCGGCGCAATAGCCGCGTTTCTCGCTTCGCCCGAGGCGAGCTACATCTCGGGCGACGTCTTCGCCGTCGACGGGGGGAGGCTGAAGGCGATTTGAGGGGTCAATCGCGACTGATGAAGGAGAGATTGACGCGACCGATCAAGGAGAGATTGCGGACCAATGGGGGGTGTTCCCTGCGGTTAAGAAATCGTGGCGTGATTGCCCCGAATTCAATCGTGTATTTCACGAAAATAGTTATTTTCAGCGAATGATGAAATATACTGAAACATTGAAAAATCTGGAGTTCATGACTGCCGAAGAGGTGCAGGTCGAGGGCAATTTGCCTCGGCGCGAATTTCGCCGTACACTCGAATCTTCTCATTCGAACTCATCCGAAATGGAAATACACGCGGAAGATCTTTACCCGACCTCTTGAGAGTGGCGTTTGAGCGCCGGGACGGGGATGGTTTTTCGGTCCAGGTCGGCCCGCTTTTTTGCGCGGGCGAAAACAGCCGCGCCCTTCGCTCCGAATGCCGCATTTGTTCGAGGAGAAAGGCGGTTCCATGCTTTTTCTCACCGAAGAAGACGTATACGCAGCCCTGGACGGCCTCGACGTGTACAAGGAGGCCATCGAGGTCATCGAGGATATCTTCCGCCATCAGGCGACGGGAGAGGCGACCCGTTTCAAGCGGATCACCCTGGAGCATCCCGACCGCCCCGGTCATCTGTGGCACAACATCCGGATCTTGCCCGGCATGGTACCGGGCGTCGGCGCGGCGGGCGTGCGCGTCTACTCCGGCCACCAGGGCTCGAACCGCTCGGAGATCATCTGCCTGTTCGACTGGAACGACATGGGCATGTCCGCCGTCATCTCGGACTATTACCTCCATACCATCCGCACCTCGGCCCCTTACGGCGCCGCCGTGAAGCACCTCGCCAGGCCCGACGCCAGGAAAATCGGCATCATCGGTACCGGCCGCCTGGCGCGCGGCCAGGTCCGGGCCGCCTGCGCGGTGCGGGACATCACCCAGGTCAAGGCTTACAGCCGAAGCGCCGAGAACCGGAAAAAATTCTGCGAGGAGATGGAGGCGGCGCTCGGGGTCGAGGCGGTGCCCGTCGAAACGGGCAGGGAAGCGGTCGAGGGAGCCGACATCATGATCACGTCAACGTCTGGGAACACCATCGTCTTCGAGGGCGACTGGCTCGAACCCGGCGTGCTGTTCATGTCCGTCGCGCCCGGGGAGATCGACGAGGAGACGGTGTTGCGTTCGACGCGCGTGATTCTCGCGGCCACGGACCAGGTCCTGTATGACAAGCCGCCCCGAAAGCCGTTTCCGGCGCTTCTGGAGAGCGGGAAGTTCAGGGAGGAAGACGTGGCGGCGGAATTCTGCGACGTGGTCGTGGGCAAGAAGCCGGGCCGCGTCCGGGACGACGATATCATCCTCTACGAGTCGCCCGGCATGGGGATTTTCGACGTAGGCGTGGCGAACTGGGTCTACGGCCTGGCGAAAGAGAAGCGCATCGGCACGGAGCTGTTCTTCGGGGAGGAGCGCAAGTGAGCCGGGGGCGCAAGACGGGTCTTGTGCGGCTCGATGATTGAAGCGCGTCCCGTTGAATCACCTGTATCCCGGTGACATCCGGGAGGGGCCGGATGGATCGGAGGACAGGACAACCTGAGGGGGATCGGTCATGAAACGAAAGATATACGCAGCGGCGCTCGTCATCGCGGCGTCGGCGATGTTTCTGCTGCCGTCCGTGAGCCTGGGGGCAGGTAAATTCCGCATCGGTCACACCAAGCTCATCATGGGGTCGCCGGCGGTGGTGGCCGACAGGCTGGGTTACTTCGACCGGACGCTGGGCAAGGGCAAATACGTGGTCAAGACCTTCAAGATGGGCAAGCTGATGATGCAGGCGCTGCTCTCCAACTCGCTGGACGTGGGCGGTGCGGCCTCGCGGCCCTTCGTCACCTCGACGTCGAAGTCGAAGAAGATCACGGGGCTGGGAATATCGAACTACTACTGCCGCTCCGCGCACCTGATGGTCGGGACGGATTCCAAAATCCGCTCCGTTGCGGATCTGAAAGGCAAGCGCCTGGGGATCGGGAAAGCCTCGGGAACGAACTTCATCTTCCGGAACTTCATCGCTCCGGCCCACGGGCTGAAGAAGGGCGATTGGACAGTGATCAACACCCTGGCCACGGATCGGGTCGCGGCGCTGCGCTCGGGCAACGTGGAGATGATCATGGTGGCGAATCCCGCCGCCACGATCGCGCAGGAGAAGGGATATGCGCGTACCTTGGAAAATTACTGCAAATACGCCAAGGTCTTCTGGCTCATTTTGACGCGGAAAAAGGCGGTCGAGGAGCAGTCCGACCAAGTCGTCAAGTTCCTGCGCGGGTGGCTCAGGGCGGTTCGGCTTCAAAAGGAGAACCCGGCGCTCTACGCGCGCACCTATTGGCAGCATCTCCAGTCGAAGGGCTCGAAACTCTCCCTCGAACTGGTGCGCAAGAACGTGGACGACCTGGAGTTTCCTGCGCCGCTGATTGATGAAAACGAGCGGAAGTGGCTGGTCGGCGTGGCGAATGTCCTGAAGAAGGAGAAGAAACTGCCGCGCACGCGCACCTACCGGGACGGGGACGGCTTCGATCTGGCTCCGCTGAGAAATGCCTTAAAGGCCGAGGGCATGATGTAGCCGCCGCGCCTCGCGGGAGGGTATCTGCGGCATCAACACTCTCCCCTTGAGAGGGCTGTTGAAAAAGTCCTGATTTCATGACTTGGCGAATGGAACCAACCGGGTAGGGGGCTCCTTGGCGGACAGGCCTCATGCCTGTCCGGGGTCGCGGCCTGTCCTTACTTACTATGACATCGAGAACTGTTTTGGGAGAGGGGAATGCGCAGCTTCATCCGGACATCATGAAGCTCTTTTGTATTGAAGCACCACTTTTATTCTTTCCTGCGCGAGATCGACGTATTTCTGGTTGTTGGAATTTTTCGCCAGATGCACCGCTTCGATGAAATGCTCAAAGGCTTCATCGG
This sequence comes from uncultured Nitrospinaceae bacterium, assembly GCA_964440505.1. Taxonomy (GTDB): domain Bacteria; phylum UBA8248; class UBA8248; order UBA8248; family UBA8248; genus Bin107. The sequence goes on along the minus strand of CAYTSP010000235.1, from coordinate 1,580 downwards.
CTTTGCCTGTCTTTAATTTAACCTCCCCTAATCCAACATGCGGCTGCGCAAGTTTCTCATCGATTTGCCGCGCTTTGTTGTAGTCGGCCATCGCCTCTTCGTAGCGTCCCATATCCTTTTTCACGTTGCCTCTGTTGAAGTAGGCGTATACGTCTTTCGCATCTATCCGCAGCGCCTTATCGAGGTCTTCCATGGCCGCCTCGTATTCTCCCAGAATGCCTTTCGCCACGCCCCGGTTTCGGTAGGCTATCAGCGATTCGGGATCGCGCGCGATTTCCTTGGTTAGGTTTTCAATTGCGGTTCCATAATTGCCGTCAAGTATATTCCGTTCGGCGGTTTTCAAGTAGTTCTCGTTCGTTGGAGAATTCATGGCGCCCTCAAGGTTACATGCGTGGACATGTTACACGAACAAAGTTCAGAATGTGAGATCGTATAACTCATTCCTGGCTTTTTCGATTTCTCCGATCATCTGGTCGGCATAATCCCTGCCCTTCTTGATTTCCTCGACATATTGTTTTGCTTCGGCTCTCATATCCCGAAAATTCATTCCGATGAAGAATGCGGAAACGGCGATTGCGATGCCGGCGAAAGTAACCAGTACGGCGATTCCCATGAGCCACCACTCGAATACCGTCTCACGGGAGTTCAATAATTTTTCCGTGAGGTCGTTGCCCATGCGCTTCATTTCCGCTTTGGTTGCGTATGGATAATCGGCGGGATATTCAGAAGCGCTCACCGGAACGGTGAACGATAAAAGACAAAACGCGAACGCAACGATAACCCATCTCATTCCTGCTGTACCCTCTCGGCGAGAGTTTTGTTGTGTTCGAGTTGGGTCGAAAAAAATATAACAAAGCCCGAATCGAGTGACAACTGGAGATAGATTCGACGCGGCCGATGAGAGTATTTTCTCGGGACGGAACGTTCACGGCGCCGATACTTGCCCCCGAAACGGGAGCGCCTCACCTTTCTCGCGTCTCGTGTATGAAATATACTGCCGCATCATCCGGCGGGATTCGGTGAGTGTTGCGCACAGGATCCTGATTAAAGAAACGAAATGAGGGAGGCGCCATTGAGCGGCTGGCGGATCGGCGTGGATGTCGGAGGCACCTTTACGGACGTTGCCCTCGTGGAGGAGTCGACGGGCCGGGTCGGCGTATACAAGGTGCCAACGTCAGTCGGCGAGCCGGTTTCAGGCGTGCTGGAAGGGGTGCGGGAAGGGCTCAGGCGTGAAAGCCTGGACCCTACGGACGTCGTCTACTTCGGCGCAGGGTCCACCCTTGCGGTCAACACCATCATCCAGCGCACAGGAGTTCCGACCGGGCTCCTGGTAACGCAAGGTTTCCGGGACGTCCTGGAGATCCGCCGGACCCGGCTTCCCGATGCGCCCAGCTTCGAAGCCGCAAGGCCCGTGCCGCTCGTCCGCCGCGCCCACGTCCGGGAGGTAAGGGAGCGGGTCGGCGCGGACGGCGCCGTCCTGCGCCCGCTCGATGCGGATTCCGTCGCGCAGGGAGTCGAGGAACTCCTAGCTGCCGGCGTCACGGCCCTGGCCGTCAGCTTTCTGCATTCCTACGTCAATC